>DDJR01000012.1:31941-34788 GCA_002339135.1 Flavobacteriales bacterium UBA2619
CCTATTGATGGCGGGGAAGATTTTGATGAAGACGGAATTTTTCAAGAATATTTAAATTCTGACGGATCTGGTGACGTTCACGTGGATGGTGACGGAATTGTTCATGTGGTTTTTGGCGGCATGTACTATATGGATGCAGATACGACTGATGAAACGACATCCTACTTTCCAGGAACCAACGGATTGGAGTATTGGAACCAGAGTTTTGGTATAGACAGTTCATTAACAATTGCATATGCTTATGATATAGATGAAAGTGGCACCATTGATTTAGAGGATGATATTGCTGCTTATTTCGTGAATCTTGCTGGAATTCCTAGCATGGGTTCAGACTTCTATGGAAACTTTTTTGTTACTTACTCTGCGATCAGAGAGGATTATTCAACAGGGACTCAAAACTACCGTCACCTTTATGTTGTTCATTCTTTAGACGGGGGTTTAACTTGGAATTCTGACGATGCCTGTGATTTAACCCCAGATTTAGACTTCGATGGATATGAGTCAGTTTTTGGCTCACTGGCTCCAGATATCTCAGATCATTTGGAGATAATATACCAGAGAGACTTCGAGCCAGGACTTCATGTTCGTGGAGATCTTGATCCGGTTGATTTGAATGACATTGTTCATCTCCGTGTGGCAGTAGCCGATTTGGGAGACTGTTCAGATATTGAATTTGAGGATTACGTGGGTATTTCAGACCCTTTCTCTGAAGGAGATGTTGCGATCTATCCAAATCCAGCAACAAATCATGTTGATTTGGTAATCGACAGAGCAGGTGCTCATGATGTTAAAATTATCGACTTAAACGGCAGAGTTTTGTCTTCTTGGACAACAGTTTCTATGGTAGAGAAAGTAAACATATCTCACCTTTCGTCAGGGGTTTATCTCGTTGAAATTTCACAAGCGGGAGCTCACACTGTAATCAGACTTGCAGTTGACTGATTTTTTCAATGATCACGATTTTACGCTCGGTACAGCTGAGAGTATAACGGGCGGAGCTATCGCGAAAGCGATTAGCTCCGTTCCCGGATCCAGTCGTTATTTTAAAGGAGGTATTGTTGCTTATGCAACAGACGTGAAGTGCTCTGTCTTGCATGTTGGAATTTCTACGATTGAAAAGTATGGAGTGGTGAGTCGAGAAGTTGCTGAATCGATGGCCATAGGTTGTAGAGAGGTTATGAAGGTTGATTTTGCAATTGCGACTACTGGAATAGCTGGTCCTTCTGGAGGGACTGAGAAAGTCCCCGTTGGGACTGTATGTTTTTCAGTAGCTGGACCTCATGGGTGTACTTCTTGGATTCATTATTTAGAAGGCAATCGCAGTGAGGTTGTTGATTCATCTGTAGACAAGGGGTTGCAGTATTTGAAAGAATCCTTGAAGAGTTTCACTGCTAGTCTTGGTAGATAGAAAATAAAGTCGTTTCTTTGCACTCCTAAATTTAGAGTCATGAGCCGTATTTGTCAGATAACAGGAAAGAAAGTAATGTTTGGAAACAACGTTAGTCACTCTAACGCTAAAACCAAGCGTCGTTTTTACCCAAACCTTCAGCGCAAGCGATTTTATATCACTGAGGAAGACAGATGGATCACCCTTCGTGTATCTGTTGCTGCGATGCGTACGATTAACAAGATTGGTTTGTTGACAGCCATCAACAGAGCAAAGCGTGAAGGTATTTTAGCTGACAAAGCATAACACAAAGTTTTCTACTCAAAGTAGACACGATCATATAGTATCTTATTAGATATAAAAAAAGGCCCGCTATTCAAAGCGGGCCTTTTTTGTGACTCATGTTTTGTGTTTCTAGTTTCCTCCAAGGATTAATGGGAGTCCGTTTTCACCAGAACCAATTACAACAACCTTCGCGTTGGTGCTATTTGCAAGCTCTTGTGTAGCCTCAATTCCTTTCCATTGAAGTACTTCATCGGAGATACTTTGGGATACAATGTTTTGGAAGTCACGAATGCCTTCTGCCTCAATACGTTTTCGACTTGCTTCTTTGCTCGCTTTTTCAAGTCGAAATTCATATTCCAATGACTCTTGCTCTTGTTGTAGTTTGCGTTCAATAGCTTGCTCCAGAGTTAGCGGAAGTTCAATGTTTCTTATCAGAACATCGTTCAGTTGAACATAGTTGTTTGATAGCTTTTCAGACAATCTGTTCTCAATCTCAAGCTGAATTTCTTCACGTTTCGTGGTGTTGAACTCTTCAGGTAAGTATTGCGCGATCACCTCTCTGGCGACAGATCTCATCGCAGGTTGGATAACCTTAGATTTATAGCGTGAACCTCTCTCAGTCTCGAGATAACCAAGCTTGGTGTAAACAGGTTGGTAAAAGACTGTCATGTCCATCTTGATTTTCAAAAGGTTTGATGACAAGACTTCCAGATTTTCAAAAAGCTCTTGCTGCCTTATTTCGTATTCATAGATCTTATCCCATGGAGCCTTGATATGAAAGCCACTTTTCAGAGGATCAGCTTCTGGGTTTACTCCATTTCCGAAAGTATGGAATACTAACCCTGCATGACCTGATGCAATGGTTACTGTAAGTGAACTCCAAAGCAATACTACTGGGAGGATCACCAAGGTTGCAATGACGATTAGTCGTATGCGTTTCTTTTCTTCGTCTGAGGGTATATTCATAATTTATAGTTTAATTTATTAATTTCTTTTCTTTGTGTTATCTAGTATCCACCTTGTCTTCTTCTGACTACCCATTCTAAAGTTAGGGCGCCAAGTATAATCCACACCAAAATATCGTAGCGAATCAATTCATGCCTTTCCGTATATTCATGTTCAACATTTCTGAGTTCAATATTGTCAGTGACGATCGATAAGTCAACTTCAGAAAT
>DDJR01000044.1 GCA_002339135.1 Flavobacteriales bacterium UBA2619
TCAAAATAGTTCGACATTTCTCCTCGTAGCTCTGCAAAATTGTCTTTTAGACCTTCTTCAGGGTTGCCATTGATTTTTCATATATATTTGAACATGACGATTTTTCAAAAAGCCAGTATACTTTGTTTGTTTGTGGGACTCGTGTCACATCCACTTGAAGCCCAGAACCAAATTATACTTGATGGTTTTTTTGAAGATTGGCAGGGGAACCCTTCTGTCATTACCATAAATGACGCCATCGGTGATTCTCCTGGAGTAGATCTATTGGAAATGAGCGTAACGAACGATGAGGAGCACCTGTATATCAAATTAAAACTCGATACATTCATAGACTTGGTTGATGGTTCGGAATTGTCAAACATTAAACTCTATTTGGACACAGACAATGATACTTCAACGGGATACCCATCCTCAAATATTTTAGGCGCTGAGTACGCTTTTCTCTTTCCAGATAAAAAGATGTACAATAACCTGAATTATCCGGAGTATTACTCAACATCTCTTTATGAGTTAGGCTGTGTCCCCATGCCGACAATTACTTCTGACGAATTTGAAATAATGATCGATAGAGCAACATTTAGTGATACAATTGCTTTCTTTATCAAAGAGTCAGTTTCAGGAGATGTTGTTCCAGATCAAGGGACCACATTTACCTACACCATGCAATCAGATTATTCTTCAATCACCCCGATATCCCTTGGAAAAAATGATTTGACTGACATTAGAGTTCTTGCCTACAATGTTCAACACAATTTACTTGATGCTGGGACGGATGTTCGTTTTGCTAGAATAATCAATACTGTGAACGCTGATATTGTCACTTTTTCAGAATGTAGCGAGGTTTCAGAATCAGAGATGATGAATTATTTTGAGGAACACATTGATCACCCGGTTTGGTATACAAACAAGATGAATGATTTGCTGGTAGTTACAAAATTCCCTGTATTACAAAGCTGGAGTGTAACGAATAAAGTAGCGGCTTCATTAATAGACCTACCCGATGAATTTTACAGCACAGATTTTTTGTCGATTTATGCTCATCCCCCCTGCTGTGGAAACGATTCAGGAAGACAAGAAGACTTTGATGCCACGATTGCGTTTATTCAGGATCTTCAATCAGCCGGTGGAGTCGGGGAGGTTGCTTTCAACACCCCTTTCACATTTTCTGGAGACATGAACCTTGTAGGATATGCCGAGCAATATTTAACGATCTTAAATGGAACGATTTCTAACACATCACAATATGGTGAAGGCGGATTCCCAGATTGGGATGACACCCCCATATCTGATGTTATTTGCCGCTTAACTGAACGGACATCGTCACATACATGGCGCAAAAACACACCAAACTTAGGGCCGGGTGAATATGCTCCTGGCCGCTTGGATTTTATTTTCTATTCCAACAGTGTTCTAGATGTGACAAAGTCATACACTTTAGCAACTAGAGAGATGAGTCCTGAAGTCTTAATCCAAAATGGTTTAGATGTGGACGACACATATCTTTCTTCAGATCATCTCCCAATTGTTTCTGACTTTGCTCTTACCACGAACTCTTCGTCTGTATCAGGTTGTTTATATCCGTCTGCGTTGAACTACTCAGAAATCGCTACAATTGATGATGGATCATGCATTTTTGAAGACAATTACGATACAGGTTACGTGGATGGTTATTCTGACGGCACGCAGGATTGCTCCACCTCCTGTTCCGGAGATTTCAACTCGGACGAGGTTGTGTCAACCTCGGATCTTTTGGAATTCCTCACTTATTTTGGTCAGACTTGTGAGTAGAAGACAGTTAAAACAGAGGGCTTTACAAGACGCGTTTTTTACCAAATCATCGAAAGTGAAAGTTCTTTGAAGTGCTTAAGTTTTATTTGGCTATTGAGCCATCATCAAAGACGTGAAAGAGGGTTTGTACATAGAAACACATCACTTTTATCTTAAAAGCTTGAAGGATTGTGTTTTATGACCACTTTGAAGTTGTACAATCATTCCTTGTTTGTTGACAGGAATATCAAGTTCCTGAAAGAACTCACCCATTTCTAAGACGCGACCTTGGAAATCAAACAACGTGTATGCTGCGTCTTCACCCCTTAAAATCCAACCCGAATCATTCGCGGAAATCGTCCATGGGTTTTCTTCCAGTTCAACCCCCTCAACTTTGGAAGTCCCAGATATTTCTCCTTTTGTATAGTGAACGAAACCATCCATGGTTTTATAGACAAGATGAATAAACTCACCATCGTAAACCACAGAGGGATTGCGATTGCTACCAGGCAGGTCAGCTGTAACATTTACGACAGAGTTCTTAAGCTCACTTGCCCCAGCATCAGACACTGCAACCATGATATTGTAACCTCCAGAATTCATTTCCCACGAAGCGACTAGCCAGTCTCCACTTGAAGATATAGACGGGTGGTTTTCTGTTGAGTTATTTAAAGGATCAACTCTTCCTGATTCTTGAAAAGTTAATGTGGAAAGGTTTACAGTGGACCAGTATACCCGGCTTCCATCTGCGGCAGACATGAAACAACTCACAAGAGTTCCGTCGTCCATCATGGTTGATGAAGCACCAGAGGCAGGACAGCTCGAAATGTTCCAATCAGTGGGGTCTATATCTACCGCGTCTGTCCAATTGATTCCATCTTGTGATGCGGTCAACCAAAAGTCTCTTGTATTGTTAAAATTATTTCTCACCACATTGTAATAAACACCGTCCTGAAAAAAGGTGTTTGAGGGGCAACATTCACAAACTGCAACCCCTGTCGTTGCAAACCCACCATTTACTGCTGGATCGAACGAATCGGTTTCATTGTTGAAAAGGTGTATTCCTTCAAGCGTAGGATTTGTTCCCCATTTAAGGCCTACCCATGGGTTGTTGTCCCCGTCGAAAGCCACTACAGGGTCGAAATGGTCTTGTGTAGCATTTGGAGCAAGTGGGTATGGAGTTCCCCAAGTTAACCCCCCGTCATCAGAAAGAACGACATAAGCGCCTGTTGCCCACTCTCCGTATATTTGATAGCTAACTGCAATGTGATCTCCTGAGACGGCCATTCTCGGACCTTCGGATTCAGAAAGAAAGATATTTGTTTCTGGTGTAACAAGGATGGGCGTTCCGAATTCTCCTTCACTCATGATTGACAGATAAAGTCCAGCGTTGTTGCTAGATTTTCCGTGCAATACGATGGGGTTTCCAGAACTGTTCAGGCCTATTCTAGCACACTGATTTCCAAACTCTTCAGTTGAAACTTCTGTGGGGCCTGTCCAATTAATGGAAGGCTGTGCAGCCAAGCCGCAGACACAAAGAAGGTTTAATGTATAAACAACGAATCTTTTCATAGTGCCAAAATTACAATTTAATTCATTGTAAATTTCGACTATGGAAAACATGATTGTGTTTTTTGAGGAATTGCAGTCTTGGCATAAATTGGCGTGGATTGTCATATGCTTATCTGCAGCCCTTGGAACTGAAATGATAAGGCCACTATTTCAGGGCGGTTATAGAAGCTGGTCTCACACAAGAACGAACCTGGTTTTTCTATCAACCCTAATCATTATCAACGCCATATTTGGAGTGCTAACACTGGGTTTATTTTCCTGGATTGAGGCTACAGGGTGGGGGTTGTTACATCAGGTTGAATGGTCACCGTGGGTGGAGCTTCTCCTGACCGTGATGGCTTTCGATTTAATTTCACAGTACTTGGCGCATTTTACTGTTCACAGAGTAAAGCCTTTGTGGAGAATTCATTTGGTTCACCACAGCGACACTCACGTTGACGCCACAACGGGAACGCGATTGCACCCACTTGACTTTATCACCAGAGAGAGTTTTGCTGTAGTTGCAGTGTTTGTGATGGGGGCTCCTCTCGCCTTTTATTTGTTTTACAGAATCCTCACAATCGCCTTCACATACTTCAACCACTCTAACATTAGCTTGCCATTGGCTGTGGATAAGGCGATAAGTTGGGTCATTATTTCTCCCAACACCCACAAATTTCATCACCACTTCGAGGAGCCATGGACGGATAGAAACTTTGGAAATATTTTTTCTATTTGGGACCGCATTTTCGGAACGTTTGAATATGGAGATGTAGATAAAATTATCTACGGTTTGGATGTTACAGATGATCGCAAATCCGATGATTTGGCCTATCAAATGATGCTTCCCATTAACAACAACGGCCGAACAAAAATCAATCACTAAGACATGAAACTACTCGCTACAAAGGTTTGTAAAAAACACGATTTAGGGGTGCACAACAATTTGTTCGGAGGCACAATGCTCGGCTGGGTAGATGAATCAGCTGTCGCTTTTGTGAATGAAGTTTGTCACTGTCCCAACATGGTGACTCTGAAGATGGAGGAAGTGCTTTTTAAATCCCCAGTCAAGGAAAACAACCTCATCAAGATTTATGGAGAAATCGTGAGTATCGGGAACAAGAGCATCACGGTGCAAGTGAATGCAAGGAAGTTCAATGTGTATAGTCACGAAGAAGCTGATGTATGTACCACGCGCCTCATTTTTGTTAGACTAGACGATGACGGGACTCCAATTCCTATAGCTCAGCATGTCAGAGAAAAGCACCCCGACAAAGTTGCTTAAGTAGACGGCGAGCCTTTAGCAAAGACTGCTGATACTAGCACGAACTTCCAAATGCACTTAGCACTGCAAGCACATCTGCAACAGTCACTGCTCCGTCTTCATCAACATCTGCAGTGCAAGCTGACGTACAACCAAACTCGCCAAGCACAATGAGCAAATCAGCTACCGTGATTGATCCATCACCATTCACATCGTACGGACATGCGCAGCTGATGTAGTCACAAGAACCATCATCTAAAGTAGCTGCAGAGTCGAAGTTACAAGCTGAAGAGTCTGTGCATCCTGGCACGTCTGGCTCACCACCTTCAATGCAGAAGGTGTTTTCTCCATAATTTGAACCGTCACCGCTGGCCGCTGTATCAAGATCTCCAGAATCAATGACTTCACCTGAGACTGTGTTGGTGATTGTATAGATTGCTCCATTCCACCCGTCTCCGTAGCTGTCATTCATTTCGAAAGTGTAGCAACCGTCTCCGATGCAGAGTTCAACACTTCCTGTGGTTCCGTCAATGATCATGGTGTTGTCATCTTGAACAATCGCCCAAGAAATTTCTTGGTCCCATGATCCACCACCCACAGCAATGTTTATTCCAGTGCCTCCAATAATGCATGAGTCATCATCGATAGTGGCATCAGCATCGTAGTTACAAGCAATGGGGTTCGTGCATCCAGAACAAGAAGACCCGTTTCCACCACAAATTCCACAAACACCGTTTTCTGCACACAATCCATTGTCTTCTATTGCATCTGGGTCATAGTTGCATGCATCGGGATCCGTGCAACCTAAGTCGCTGATGTTGCCAGATAAACTTACTAAAAACAGTCCTTCTTCAATGTGTGAAATGGCAATGACTCCAGAAGCGAAGTATGGGTAGTTCGACCAGGTTCCATTAAATCCGGCGGCATCGCTCGATGGGTAAACATCAAAGAAACCCACTTCAGTAATTGTTCCACTTGCGATGTTGTCAAGGCTTGTGATACGCAATCCCGCTCTGTAATTTGATTGGTAGCAAAAGTTGTCTTTCACGTATAAATTGTGATCAATGGCGGGTGTGCTAGAGACAAATGTTCCCAAGAGAAAAGGAGCGTTTAGATCTTGTACATCCCAAATAAACGTTGTTGTATTTACTCCTGTGTAGTTCTCGTCTAATTCGTCGTTGCTCAGAAAGTACTTGTGGTCTTCAGTCAGCCAACCCTGGTGGGTGTACTGAGAATTGTAGGTAGTTCTGCTTAATTGAACAGCGTCCGTAGGGTCGGTAACATCAACAACAGTAACTGAATTTTCATTGCAAGCAAACGCAATTTCTTTACCGGAATAAGAAGCGTCAGGGCCGATGTAATTGACAACTTGTGCATCATGTGTGTATCCATCGCCCGCATAATCACCCATGATCACAGGGTTTAAAGGGTCAGAGATGTCGACAATGTGAAGACCTCCACTAGAGGTGTTAGTCCCTACTCCATAGGCTCTGTCACTTGCCTCGTTAATGACAATGTTGTGAGCATTACTCCAACCAGAATAATGAGCGTCTTCAGAAAATGTTACAGGAGGAGATGCAACATCGCGAAGTTTTGTGAGGTCAAAAACTTGCATTCCGTGGCCGCTAGCCTCAGAGACGATGTAAGCATAGTTGCCATCGACTTTGATGTCTCTCCATGATGAGTTCGAACTATATGTAGGCAGATTTCCAAGATAAAGCGGATTGACCGGGTCAGAAATGTCAACAAAAGCTGTGCCTGAGGTTCTTCCGAGCAAAACGTATTCAGTACCGTAAACAGGGTCAGTCCAGCCCCAGATATCATTCATTGAACCTCCTCCCAGAGAAGACCCAGATGTAAATGATAAAAAATCTACGTTTGAACACGGATAGCCTCCAGCCATTCCGTTAACGCAAGGCGTTTGAGCGGAAAGAGAAGAAAAGGCGAGGGTAAGCGTCGCGAAAAAGAAAGAAAATAGTTTCATCACAGTAGTATTGAGGACAGATTTATTCAACTGAAAGACGCAAAAATTTAAAATTCGTTGCATCAGAGGTGTTGTGAAATTTAGCAAGCGTCCCCGAAGGCCGCTAGGACTTCGAGAATATCTCCAACGCCCACAATGCCATCTTGGTTGATGTCATATTGGCAGTTGGTTGAACAACCAAATTCACTAAGAATAGCAAGAAGATCGTTCACAGTGATTGCTCCGTCACCGTCCACATCTTCAGGGCATCCTACGACGACAGAGGCTTCGACATAGATTGTTTGAAGTGCTGAGGACGTGTTGCCACATGCATCAATTGCTGTAAAAGTTCTGTGAACTTCATAAGCTTCTGGGCAAGGGCCTCCAACAATTTCTACGTTTGTAGAAATATTCACTTGAGAACAAAGATCAGCGACTAAAGGTGTTCCGAGATCACTTAACTCGCTGTCACATGAAGTGGTTATGTCATCAGGGGTTGACGTAAAAAAAGGAGCGGTTGTATCGGTGAATGTGATGGTCTGAGTAAAGTAACTTGTGTTTCCACATCCGTCAGAAGCACTGTAAGTTCGCGTTACGTTACCTCCGCCGCAACCCACACTAGAGCTGGCATCAGAGTAGGTTAATGTAACGGGTGAACATGGATCATTTGTGGTAGCGTTGATGGCATTAAATGCCGTGTTATCTCCACACTCGATTGTGATAGCAGAAGGAGTCCCCTCAAAGCTTGGACCGTCTGTATCGGAAGAAGAACCATCCCAAAGCCATGCTCGGTATGCCAAGTCTGGATAATCGATGTATGGGTTTCTATTGCCTTGTTGAGAAGCAACCTTGGTGTTGCGAGAAATCTCGGTTGCGTCAGCAGGGTCATCCAGATGCCACTGGAGTAAGGTCTCTGTGTTGCCCATTTCTGAAATGGGCCCGACTTCATTTGGATACATCGTATAGAAGTAGAATACAGCCCTAGCAACATCACCTTTTCTCTCTTCGCGGGGCTCCCAAACTCCTCCAGAAGATTCAGACCAGTCATCGCTGTTGCTTGGCATGTTGCTCTGAGAGGTGTATGAATTTCCGATTGATCCATACCATTGGGCTTGACTGTCGTTGACTTCGCCATAAGGCTTGTTGCTTCTGGCGCTGTTTGCTGAACCATGACAAGGCTTGAGGATGTGAACATCTGACTTCATGGGCTCAGAGGACCCGAAAAAACTTTGTGGAATGAGATGCTCTGCGTTGCAGGGATTGGGATAAGTTATGTACCCACCGGCTTGCGTAAATCCGGTATAAACACATTCGATCTGTCCTCCTGAAATGTCAATGTAACCGTACATCTGACGTCGACCTTCGTTGTACCCTAGACCATCGTGGTATCCGTTGTACCAGTTAGACTGAAGCCAACTTCGCAGCTCAGTTAGATTGATGTCAGAAGGAGGCGCAGTTTGAGCAAAAGAGTTGCTGTTAAACGAAACCGTTAACAGTGCTACAAAAAACGCGAGTAAGAAAGTGTTTTTAACCATTTGAATAGACATAACCCATTAAGATGATGAATGGGGATACAATATCTTAACTAATTCAGGTAGAATTTGGTTGCATGGAAAGAATTTACACACAATAATGCGTTAGGAGCAGGTTTGACCCCATACAATGAGAAGCAAAAGAAGATCTCCTACAGAAATCACCCCGTCTCCGTCGATGTCTTCAGAGCATAAGACGCTTGAAGAATCGGGGAAGATGCACGAACCGTCGTCTAGGTTCGTCAAGGCGTTAAAATTAATAGCCTCTGTATATGTGCAGCCGGGCAAGGCGGGAACAACGCAATCAGTTGTTTCGGTTGTTTGGTCTGCAAAAGGATTAAAATCAGCGAATTCTGGGTCCAAGCATCCAGTACAAGGAGAAGAGTTGTTAAAACACACAACAGCTGGGGCAGAAGGCTCAGAGATAAAAACAAATCTTTCATCGGTTTCCATCAACCCCGAGTCATCAGAGAATCGGTACTCGAAAGCGCCTTCACCAACCTGCAATGTGAAAGAGTAGACACCGAAACTGATATTCTGACCCAGTAAAACAGACGATTCAAAAACAAGATTTGCAGATCCACCATGCAAGAACATGTCTACTTTTAAGGTGAGTTGAAATGAGCACGATCCATCATCTACGGTTGCTTCAGAATCGAAGTTTGAGGCCTCAGAATTGTTGCATCCAGGAATAAAAATAAAATCAGATCCATCACAGTCTTGGTCCACACCGTCGTTGGGTATTTCTGGAGCCCCGAGGTAAATAGACGCATCCGTATCGTCACAATCGCCCTCAGAATCAAGCATCCCATCTCCATCTCCATCTATTCCGAAATAACAAGACCCATCATCGACCAATACACCGTTGTCATAATTTAGTGCGTTGCTGTCTCGACATCCTTGGATTTCTGACAAAGGAATTTTCCGAGCACGGTATACCGTAAAGTATGGCGCGAGCTCAATTTCCCAAACAATATCTCCTTGCGGGTTAATTTCAGTAACTAAAGTTCCAGCCCCCTGGCCAGCGTTTGCATTCCCCCAGCCGATCAGTGTGTTCCCATTTTCTATGCGTTGAACACTCCCTTGCGCGGGGGCATATGTTTCGTCAGGATGTGAGTAATGCCAAACTCTTGTCGCTGTCATATCAACTGTATCGACCTCATATTCTACGGCCCGGGAGTACCCGGGTTGACTCCCTGAAGAGACACTGTTGTCGAAGAGCAGAAGGCGTCCTCCCCCCAAATCATTGATGTCGTGCTGATATAAAAAGCTCCCCCAATCTGGATCGTCTATCTGGAAATCGTTTCCATACGCACCCAACTGCCAATCGACAGTCCAGTCGATGGGGTTGAGTCTAGCGATGGTACTGATGTTGCGGAAGCTCATCAAAAGCCCACCCAGAGAATCGACATCAAAGGCATTCCAATGCAGGTAATCAACCACTGGAAAACCGACATTTTCACTTGCATTTACAGGGATGTGATCGAGGCCATACCATTCACGTAAAATGTTTTCTTCAACATCCATATGCATCAAATGAGGTTGTAATACATCTGCGTCTTCGTAGCCCCCAAAACTACTCAGGTCCATCGTTACATGCTCATTGACAACAAACAAATAAGAGCCGTCATCAAACCGGTGAACGTCATGATAATCTGTTTCTGGAATGAGACTAAGACCTAGAGTGTCAGTAGGGATCAGGTTGTGGTCTACCGTCACCCACTTTCGGATTGAGTAATTGTAAAAAACAAATTCATCATCTCCCCAGGGTTCGAAAACAAAGCCTCTTACCGGAGAGTGAGCGCTAAAAATCTGCTCAGCATATTCATCGTATGCACATAGGTATATCTGATTTGAATTTTGAATTGGGGCCATTACAATAGCGCCCGGAGCTGCATCATCAGATGTTGTGAGTATGGTGTAAGGAGGGGTTTGGGCGAAGAGAGGTGTGTAGGTGCATGGAAGAGTGAAAAGGCACAATGCAACAATAAGCCATCTGCTTGTTAAGGAACTTGTAGAAAGGAAATTTGTTGCAGACATAAATTTATTTTACGGTTAAAAGTACGGATTTTTCATCCAACAAACATGCTGTTAAAGATCAGCTCATCTAATGTTTGATATTTGAGAACAGCAAACAATGTGATTCAAAGCAACGGTATCCCTCGATTCAGATTTCTTAAAGTGTGGTAAATTACTCGCTCTCGAACTCATGGATCCAACGGCCAATCTTTTTTGAAACATCTTCAGCGGAGTATTTTGTCAAGTGGTTGCCATCGGTATAGCTATACTCATTGGGGAGGGTTGAGAAATCAAGGTAGCCTTTAGACATGGAAATTGATTTGGAAATTTTCTCGTGAAAATCAGGCATGTATTGCTGCTCTATAACAAGCATCTTCTTGTGAACAGGCAACCTTACCAAATACACGTCTCCGTGGATGTTAAGAAAGTCTACAAGCGTGTCCAGATATTGTGTTCGATGTCTTGAACCAGCTCGTTCCATCGATTTCTCTCGATATGTTTCAAACCTCTTTTCCTCTTTGTTTTTTACAAAGGAGCTGTCTAAAGAGGTATAAACGTCAAGCCACCCGTCACGGTCTAACACGCTGAAAGAACCAGTCACGGATGTGTTTAATTGGCCACTGTAGTATTTAAGTATGGGCTTTTCAATGCGATTTAACAGGATGCGCCCCCAACCGTGTGGGAATTGTTTGTACAAATAGTTAAAATTAGGCTTAGAAGTAAAATCAGACACGCCGTATAAAACACTAAGACTGTCAGTTGTTTTAGTGGAATCAGCCAACTTTTCACTGATGCTCCAAGGGTCGACAGTGACAATGAAACACCCATCTTTCGTTTCAGGATCAATTTTTTGTTTGATGGCATTGTAGTAAACTAGACCAAAGGGAGAGCTTTTAAGCGTAAACGAGAAGTTGAAGAACTGGAGATCTTGGTTCTCCACAGAAGCAGATAAAACTGAAGGGATGACCCCTTGTTTTGCTCTTGAAGTTCCGAGAATTAACGAGCTTTGTTTGGGGCTTGAAAACTTTAAATAATAATCATCTGTGGTGCCATCAGCAATGCAAGCCAGCCCGAGATGAAGGAGCACAACAATACTTGAAAAAAAGATAATATGTTGAATAAATAACTTCAAATCAGAATTGAAAATAAATAAATTCAGATTCTCCAAACTGACCAAATGTAATGATAACACCAATTGTGATTGTGTAAATAACCCACCTCAATGGTCTGTTGAGATTTTCGATACTCAACCCAAACTTTTTATCACGCTGCACCCATTCTACAGCAACAAATACACAGATAAGAAGAATTGTATAAAGCATAAATGCTTTAGGTGTGATAAAAGAGGGCATGGTAAAGAAGGAATAAGAAAACATCAGATGTAAATAATGTATCGCCTCCGTTAGGCTATCTGCGCGGAAAAACACCCATGCTGTTGTGGTCAGAAAAAAGGTAACACCGATGCTCATGAATTCTTTAAAAGTGGGAACCCCCCCCCCTTCGGCTGCAATATTTAAATGGTTACGGTTGTTTTTTGTAAGCATCAATGGAAGGAAGTACAAGGCATTCAAACCTCCCCAAACCACAAAATTCCAGCTCGCCCCATGCCACAATCCACTCACAAGAAAAATCACAAAAACATTGCGGATTTTATTCCAAGCCCCCCCCTTAGATCCACCAAGTGGGATGTATAAATAATCTCTAAACCAAGTAGACAATGAGATGTGCCATCTTCTCCAAAACTCTCCAATGTTTCTTGAAAAATAGGGGTAAGCAAAATTTTGCTTTAGGTTGATGTTAAACAACCGAGAGGTTCCTATCGCGATGTCAGAATATCCGGAAAAGTCTCCATAAATCTGAAAGGCAAACAAGACGGCACCTAAAAAAAGAGTGCTGCCACTCAAGGAATCGGGGTTGTCAAAAATTTGGTTTACAAAAACAGCACAATTGTCTGCAACAACGACTTTTTTAAACAGACCCCAAAGAATTTGACGCATTCCATCAGCAGCCTGCTCATAGTTAAATTTCCGTGCTTTTAAAAACTGAGGGAGCAGGTTTTTCGCCCTTTCAATAGGTCCTGCGACAAGTTGAGGAAAGAAGCAAACAAATGCAGAGAAAGCCATGAAATCCTCTGTGTGTTTTAACTTTCTTCGGTAGACATCAATCGAATAACTAAGGGTTTGGAATGTATAAAAACTAATCCCCACAGGAAGGACAATGTTGAGCGATTCTGCTGAGATGTCTACACCGAAGACGGAAAAGGCATCGATAAAACCAAGGATGAAAAAATCGCAATATTTAAAGATTCCTAAAAACCCCAGATTAACACCAACACTCGTGTACAGAAGCAGCTTTCGATTCCGTTCATGCGTTGTTTTTGCCAGGGTCTTCCCGATATAAAAATCAAGAACCGTGCTAAAGACAATGAGTCCTAAAAACCTCCAGTCCCACCAGCCATAGAACATGTAGCTTGAAGCAACAATCAGTAAATTTTGGTACTTCAAGCTGTTGCTGAAAACAAACCAATAGAGCACAAAAACAACAGGCAAGAAAATGGCGAAATCGACTGAATTAAAAAGCATTCAGCGTTTTTTATAAAACTTTGTCAGAGCCAAATCAGAAGCGCCTTCACACACTTCATTTTCGCAACAGATGAATTCTTCAGAATAGGTGTTCATAGACTTCACAAGTTTGTCGGACAATTCAAAGGATTCCAGGGTAAAATTAACCTCAAAACAGTTAACCTGATGGTGGAATAACGCAAACTCGCTAAATAAACGATTGTGAGATTGCATAGTTTACCCATAAATCACAGTTTTCAGGTTGTTAGCTTGCTCAAATAAATCAATAGACAAAGGTCAAAGATGAGTTAACTTGGCTCAAAATAATTTGCAATGGGTCTAACAAACAATGATATTTTAAAGAAACTACGTGTGGCTTTAAAAATGAGGGATAACGATATTCAAGATGTGATGAAGTTGGTCAATTTTGAGATTTCAAAAGGTGAGCTCAGCGCTTTCTTCCGCAGCGAAGACCACCCCAATTATATGGTGTGTCATGACCAGTTTCTGCGGAACTTCTTAAATGGTTTAATTATTTATAAACGGGGCCCCCGAAAAGACAAGGGAGCGAGTAAAACATAAATACGCACCGTGTTCAAAGATGAAACAGAGGATGTATTTCATTTGTTTATTCGAACTTTTTTCAGCCAACATCAGTTTTCGAGGAGTCCTTTTTTGTAGGTTTCGATGGCCCTTGTCCTTGCCATTTTGTGATCTACCATGGGAGAGGGGTATTCAAAGGTGTCTAATTCTGGAATCCATTTTTTTAGATAGATTCTGTCAGAATCGAATTTTCGGACTTGTTCAGTTGGGTTAAATATCCTGAAATATGGCGCAGAATCACAACCTGTTCCTGCTGCCCACTGCCAATTTCCATTGTTAGAAGAGAGTTCGAAATCCAACAATTTCATAGCAAAGTAGGCTTCTCCCCATCTCCAATCGATCAACAAGTGCTTGCAGAGGAATCCAGCAACAACCATTCGAACTCGGTTGTGCATGTATCCAGTCGCATTTAACTCTCGCATTCCGGCATCAACAATTGGATATCCAGTTTCTCCCTTTTTCCATTTATCAAACTCTTGCGGGTCGTTTCGCCACTGAACAGAGTCGTATTTTTTCTTAAAATTAGCACCAACTACTTTTGGGAAGTGATAGATGATTTGCATAAAGAATTCCCTCCAAATCAATTCATTAACAAAGCTTTGATTCTTGATCGTTTTCAGCAAAATCTCTCGCACGCTTACTGTACCAAATCGAAGATGAGGAGACAAGTAGCTGGTTTTATTTGATGCCGGGAAATTCCTCACTTCTTCATAATTCTCCAGTTGGTCTAGGGAGTAGTCGAGCACCTTGATAGGCGATCTCGTATAACCTAGATCAGTCATCGTTGGAAAAGGAAAGTTGAGTTTAAAAAAATTTGTGCTTAACATCTCTGACCGAATCTTCAAGGAGTCAATGTTCAGCTTTTCCATCCATTTGTTTTTATATGGAGTAAACACAGTGTAAGGTGTTTTGTCACCTTTCAAGACATCATCTTTAGCAAAAATGACCTGATCTTTAAAGAGTTTAAGTTCGACACCCTTGTCTTGAAGATGCTGCTTTATTTCTTGATCTCGAAGGATAGCATAGGGTTCATAATCTTCGTTGGCATAGACACCGTGGATGTCATATTTGTCGACAAGAAGACTCCACACAGTCTTGGGTTTCCCTTTTTTGCAATACATCGCACTAGAAAGATCCCCCAGCTGAATCGACAACTTCTTAAGTTGGTCGTAGATAAATGAAACCCGAGAATCATCCACCCCCAATTCATCAGTAATCTCACAATCAAAAATAAAAACAGGCAGTACGGGAAATGGGCTTTTAAGAGCCTCAATTAACCCAAGGTTATCTTCCAGTCGCAAATCTCGACGGAACCAAAAAACTGAAATCTTTTCTTTTTCCATGACCTTTATAAATCACACATTCGAACCATTTGAATCATTTCTTCTTTCTTTTCTTTTTCATGTTTTGGATTTTATCTCCTCTCCTGACAGGTTTTTTATACCTCTCTTTTACGCTTTCATTGTAACTTTTTTTATCAACTTTTTCTCTGCTATTTTTAGCAGATTTCTCATGAAAAGAATCTCCAACTTTCACCACTAATTTTTCAGCGTATAGCTCATCGGGGTCTATAGGCTTGTTCTTTTCCTCTGGCGTGAGTTGAGAAGAGACAGCGACTTCCTCAGGCAACTTGTTCAAGGGAATGGTGGAATTCATCAAGGTTTCAATCGAGTTCTTCAAAGACGTCTCTTTCTCAGTATAAAAAAGAAGGGCTTTTCCGTTTTCTCCAGCTCGGCCGGTTCGTCCAATTCTGTGGATATAGTTTTCAGGGTAAAAAGGAGTGTCAAAACTGATTACGGTACTCACTTTATCCAGATCAATCCCACGTGAAATCACATCGGTTGCTATCAGAATTCTGCTTGTTCCATCTTCAAATTTTTCGATGGATTTAGTGCGGTAATTTTGTTCTTTCCTGGAGTGAATGATTGAAAGTTCAGATTGAAAATCCAATATTTCAAAGAGCCTGTCAGCATTTACTTTGGTGGCTACAAAAATCAACACTTTGCTAAATTCCTCTTTGTCTTCTAGCAGGTGGTTTAATAAATTCGTCTTCGTATAAAAATTCGGAACAGCATACGACTCCTGAGTAATCGTCTCCAAAGGTGTTCCGCTAATAGAAATTGTTTTCTTCTCAGGGTTTACCAAAAAGTCATCGATTAATTCATCGACATAGGTTGTCATTGTAGCAGAAAAAAGAATGTTTTGACGTTTTGTAGGCAAGTTCTCAAAGATGTTTTTTAACTGCGTTTTGTAACCGAAATCCATCATGATGTCGACTTCGTCGATCACCAGTTTCTTGATGGATTTCAATCGCAAGACATTAGAAAGTACGAGGTCATACAACCTTCTGGGTGTACCTACAATGATATCTTGACCTTCGGTAACAGACTTTTTTTGCGGGTTGATGTTGTTCGACCCTCCATATACCCCTAACGCTCTAACACTCATGTAGGGTGTTAGTTTTTCTATTTCTTTCACAATTTGAATCACCAGTTCTCTGGTAGGAACCAGAACCAATACCCTGGGGTTAAGTTGGTCAGAAAATTTTAAATCTTGTAGAATCGGGAGTAAATAGGCGATTGTTTTTCCAGTTCCGGTTTGTGCAATTCCGACAAAGTCTCCCCCCCCGAGAATCGTAGAATAGGACTCTTGCTGAATGGGGGTTTGATTTTCCAATCCCAAATCTGCAACAGCATTTTTTAATTGTTTTTTAAGTTTTAAATCTTCGAATCGAATCATTGTACAACGTGATAAAGATAAATCGTAGGATGAGAGCAACTAGTCCTCACACTTGCCTTGACAATAGTCATAAATTTGGTGGCATTCAGCTGTTGATGGATTGATATAGGTGACATTGTCACATCCACAAACGTTGTTTATTTCTCGGGTTGTTGGACAGCCTTCTGTTTTCTCAGCGACGCAGATATCTTTAGAGCAACTTGTTAACAGTGCTATTATAGAAGTAAAAAAGAGTAATTGTTTCATAGATGCTAAAATACCACCAATCAACTTTACAATTTAACCACGACCCCCTCATTTTCATAAAGAGTTTCACCAAATAAAAACCCACTCATTTGAATGGGTTTTTATTTGGTCGACCTCTCAACCTTTTTTTCGTGCCATTATCCTTGATTTAAACAATTTTCATAAACCAGCAAAACAAACAACAACCCTTTAGTTAGATTTGTTTAAAGTTATATGATGAACACATTTGAAATTAAATACCAAGGAGATTTAAGAACAACTGCTACTCATTTA
>DDJR01000007.1:0-31450 GCA_002339135.1 Flavobacteriales bacterium UBA2619
TGGTTTGGTCCATAAATTGAGACAACTGATTCGTTCCAAAGAAACTGTTGATCACAGAACTTAAGGTCTTCGCATTGATCAAATCAGTAGGAGTGAAAACTTCGTTGTCTCGAACGTTCATGCGCTCACGAATCGTTCTAGCCATACGTGCTAAACCGACACCGAATTGAGAATAAAGTTGCTCTCCGACAGTACGAATACGTCTGTTACTCAGGTGATCTATATCATCAACATCAGCATTCGAATTCACAAGGTCGATTAAGTACTTAATGATTAAAAGAATATCTTCTTTTGTTAGTGTTCTGCTAACTTCATCATCAGAAATACCGAGCTTCCTATTAATTCTAAAACGACCTACTTCACCAAGGTCGTAACGCATTTCGGAGAAAAATAATTTATCAATTACACCTCTCGCAGTCTCTAAATCTGGCGGCTCAGCATTGCGGAGTTGACGATAAATATATTCTACTGCTTCTTTCTCAGAGTTTGAACTGTCTTTCTGAAGCGTATTGTAGATAATCGCGTAATCAGCCTGATTGATACTTGCCTTGTGGAGGATGATTGATTTCGTTCCACTCTCCATAATCAAAGCAACATGCTCTTTTTCAAGAATTGTTTCTCTGTCTAGAATCACCTCATTTCTTTCAATAGATACAACCTCTCCTGTATCTTCATCTACAAAATCTTCAACCCATACCTTGAGAACTCGAGCCGCTAATTTTCTGCCCACAACTCTTTTTAAACCTGCTTTACTGACTTTAATTTCATCCGCAAGATCGAAAATTCCAAGTATATCTCTGTCTGTTTCATACCCTATACTACGAAGTAAGGTAGTAACAGGAAGTTTCTTTTTACGGTCAATGTAAGCATACATCACACCATTGATATCAGTAGCAAACTCAATCCAAGATCCTTTAAAAGGAATAATCCTAGCAGAGTATAACTTGGTACCATTTGCATGGCGACTTTGGCCAAAGAATACACCTGGAGATCTATGTAATTGATTTACAATAACCCTTTCAGCACCGTTCACTACAAATGATCCTTGTGGAGTCATGTAGGGTATGGTTCCTAAATAAACATCTTGAACAATGGTTTCAAAGTCCTCGTGTTCTGGATCTGTACAGTAAAGTTTTAGTTTGGCCTTTAAAGGGACACTGTGTGTCAAACCTCTGTCTATGCACTCTTCTATGCTATAGCGCGGAGGATCAATAAAGTAATCAAGGAATTCAAGAACGAACTGGTTCCGCGTATCAGTGATAGGGAAGTTTTCGCTAAATACCTTAAAAAGTCCTTCAGAGTCGCGGTTTTCAGGTTTCGTTTCTAATTGAAAGAATTCTTGGAAAGAGCGAAGCTGGATGTCAAGAAAATCTGGATGCTCAAGTGGTAAGGCCACTGATGCAAAGCTTTTGCGATTATCGACAGGGTGGGTTTTGACCAAAGACATGGAGGTGGGGTCAACTTAATTCAGACTACTACAATACAGGTACCTTAACCTATTTGTATACAAAAGTATATATAGGTAAAAACGATTCAAGGGCGGAGACCTGCTCTCCGCCCTGAACCTTATTCAGTCAGTGTTGCGCTGTTACTTAAGCTCAACCTCTGCTCCTGCTTCTTCGAGTTGAGTCTTAAGACTTTCAGCCTCGTCCTTAGGAATTCCTTCCTTGATAGGAGCTGGTGCAGAGTCAACGATGCCTTTTGCATCTTTAAGGCCTAGGCCTGTTAGCTCTTTCACAAGTTTAACAACAGCTAGCTTTGATCCACCAGCAGCTTTGAGAATAACATCAAATTCAGTTTTCTCATCACCACCACCTTCATCACCGCCAGCAGCGGGTCCTGCAACTGCAACTGCAGCAGCAGCTGGTTCGATACCGTGATCATCCTTTAGGATGGTCGCAAGCTCGTTTACTTCTTTAACAGTTAAGTTAACGAGGTCTTCGGCCATAACTTTTAAATCAGCCATATTAATTATATTGATAGGTTTTCAAATTGATTATTGTGTGTCAAGCTCAGCCGCGATTTTCGAGCGCCTTGACAAGACCTGAGATGGTGTTTCCACCTGATTGTAGAGCTCCAACAACATTCTTCATCGGAGATTGTAGCAACGCTACAACATCTGCAATGAGTTCGTCTTTAGACTTGATTGCTGTAAGGGCATCTAGTTTATCGTCACCGATGTAACATGCTTCTTCAACATAAGCAGCTTTTAAAACTGGAATGTCATGTTTCTTACGAAAATCTTTAAGCAATTTTGCTGGTTCATTACCAACATTTCCTAAAAGAAGAGCTGTCTGTCCAGATAAAACTTCATACAGTTCACTGTAATCTGTTCCTTCTGTTTCATCCATAGCTCTACGTAGAAGCGTGTTTTTAACAACTTTAATACGAACATCCTTTTTATAGCAAGCTCTACGTAAACTGGTGGTGTCTTCCGAATTCAACCCTGAGGCATCAGTAAGGTAGACGACACTGTTGTCCGATAACAACTGCTTAATCTCGATGATCTGTAAATCTTTATCTGCGCGTGTCATAATTGATGCGTTTTAGTGATTAGTTAAACCAACGATTTAAATTCGATTCGTATACCAGGACCCATAGTAGAGCTCATAATGATACTCTTAATATAAGATCCCTTTGCAGAAGCGGGCTTTAGCTTAACTAGAGTTGAGATAAGTTCGCGTGCATTCTCTTCAATTTTGTCGGCCTCAAAAGAGACTTTTCCAACTGAAGCGTGAATAATACCAAACTTGTCTACTTTAAAGTCAATCTTACCTGCTTTTACATCGGTAACAGCCTTAGCCACATCCATAGTTACTGTACCCGACTTAGGGTTAGGCATTAGGCCACGCGGTCCGAGAACTCGGCCTAGCGCACCTACTTTACCCATAACTTGGGGTGTGGTAATAATTACATCCACATCGGTCCATCCCCCTTTAATCTTCGTCACATACTCGTCAAGTCCTACGTAATCAGCTCCAGCATCTAAAGCCTCCTGATCCTTATCAGGTGGACAAAGTACTAGTACTTTAACATCTTTTCCAGTACCGTGAGGTAAGGAAACGGTGCCACGAACCATTTGGTTCGCTTTACGTGGGTCTACTCCGAGACGCACGGCAAGGTCTACCGAGTCATCGAATTTCGTCGTTGAGCATTCCTTCACAAGTGAAGATGCTTTGTCAAGCGTATAAGGCTTTTCGGCGTCGAATTTCTCGGCAACCGCCTTCTGGTTCTTTGTTAGTCGTCCCATGTTTGTGCGGTTAGTGACTTAAGAAGGAAATTTTCCAGTGACATTAATACCCATACTTCTTGCTGTTCCTGCGACCACTTTCATGGCAGACTCAATAGAAAAACAATTCAGATCGGGCATTTTGTCTTCTGCAATTACGCGGACCTGGTCCCAGTTAACACGTCCAACCTTAACTCTATTTGATTCCGGAGAACCACTTTTGAGTTTTGCCGCCTCCAACAATTGGATAGCTGCGGGTGGTGTCTTAATGACAAAGTCAAAAGACTTGTCCTTAAAGACCGTGATAACTGCAGGGAGAACTTTACCAGCCTTATCTTGGGTTCTTGCATTAAATTGTTTGCAAAACTCCATGATATTCACTCCCTTCGCACCTAAAGCAGGTCCGACTGGGGGTGCAGGATTGGCCGCTCCACCGCGTATTTGCAGCTTGATTAGTCCAGCTACTTCTTTCGCCATTTTGTATATATATAATGAACAGTCATGAGATTCGCGCGAATGGGAAGCATTCAAGGGACATGCGAACGACTCTAACTGTCTGCTCCGTTAATTATCTTTTTCTACTTGGAGATAGCCTAGCTCTACCGGTGTTTTACGCCCGAAAATCTTAACCATAACCTTAAGTTTCTTTTTCTCTTCATTGACTTCCTCGATACTGCCATTAAATCCATTAAACGGACCATCAGTAACTTTAACGAGCTCACCAATTTTATATGGAATGTTAATTTCTTCCTCTGCGTCTGCCATTTCATCTACCACACCAAGTATGCGGTTAACTTCATGCTGACGTATCGGCATAGGATCTCCACGCTTTTCTGCGCCTAAAAATCCAATAACATTTGTTACATTTTTTACAAGGTGAGGAATCTCACCTACCAATGCAGCTTCTATATAAACATATCCAGGAAACAAATTCTTTTCCTTTGAAATTTTCTTACCGTTGCGTATTTGAAACACCTTTTCGATGGGAATCAAAACCTGCCCTACGTAATCCTGTAAACCAGCTGCAGAAACCTCGGTTTCGATAGTTTCCTTAACTCGCTTTTCCTGACCACTAACAGCCCGAACTACGTACCACTTTTTTTCGATTTCACTCATAGTTGACAAGTAACCTTAGAATAAGTCATATAAGTTTCCAACAACACCTTTCCAAACAGAGTCAGAAGCATTCACTCCAAATGTCCAATCCATTACGAATACAGCACCTGCAATAAGCAACGATGAAACAAACACCAGAACTGATGATTCTTGGAGTTCTTTCCATGAAGGCCAAGTAACTTTCGTTATTAGCTCAGTGTAAGACTCTTTAATGTAATTCGCTATTTGAGACATTCTTTCTTGTTTTGCACGGGCGGTAGGACTCGAACCTACAACCAATGGTTTTGGAGACCACTACTCTGCCAATTGAGCTACGCCCGTAGATACAGGAAGAAGGAACCTTAAACAAGGATCCTTCTTCTCTATAAATTTTACAGAGGTTTATCCTCTAATATTATGCAATAATTTCAGTCACCTGACCAGCACCAACGGTACGACCACCCTCACGGATAGCGAAACGAAGACCTTTGTCCATAGCAACAGAAGCTATTAATTCTACATCGATGGTAACGTTGTCACCAGGCATAACCATTTCACGACCCGCTTCTAGAGAAATCTCTCCAGTCACATCAGTAGTACGGAAGTAGAACTGAGGACGGTACTTGTTGTGAAAAGGTGTGTGACGTCCACCCTCCTCTTTCTTGAGGATGTAAACTTCAGCCTTAAACTTGGTGTAAGGTGTAATTGTTCCAGGACGTGCAATGACCATTCCACGCTTAATATCTGTTTTATCGATACCACGTAGCAAAAGACCTACATTGTCACCAGCTTCTCCTCTATCGAGAATCTTACGAAACATCTCAACTCCAGTAATCGTAGAGCTGACTTTTTCATCTTGCATACCGATGATATCAACT
Organism: Flavobacteriales bacterium UBA2619; assembly: GCA_002339135.1. Lineage (GTDB taxonomy): Bacteria > Bacteroidota > Bacteroidia > Flavobacteriales_D > Sanyastnellaceae > UBA974. The sequence goes on from DDJR01000007.1 coordinate 5,203, forward strand.
GAGTCTCCAGTGTTAATAACACCTGTCTCAATACGACCAGTAGCAACTGTACCACGACCTGTGATTGTGAATACATCCTCAATAGACATTAAGAATGGCTTCTCGTTGTCACGGGGTGGAATTTCAATCCATGTATCAACAGCTGTCATAAGCTCTTTGATTGATTCAACCCACTTAGAATCGCCGTTAAGACCACCAAGTGCAGAACCAGTAATCACTGGTGAGTTATCACCATCATAATCGTAGAAAGAAAGAAGTTCACGAACTTCCATTTCAACCAATTCTAATAGCTCCTCATCGTCAACCATGTCCGCTTTGTTCATGAAAACAACGATACGTGGAATACCTACCTGGCGTCCAAGTAGGATGTGCTCACGTGTCTGAGGCATAGGACCATCAGTCGCTGCAACCACAAGAATAGCTCCGTCCATCTGAGCAGCACCAGTTACCATGTTTTTAACATAGTCGGCGTGACCAGGACAGTCAACGTGAGCGTAATGACGCTCAAGCGTTGAGTACTCTACGTGTGAAGAGTTAATAGTGATACCACGCTCCTTTTCTTCAGGTGCGTTATCAATTTGGTCAAACGAGCTAGCCTCGCAGTAACCCGCATCAGCCATTACTTTCGTAATAGCAGCTGTTAATGTAGTCTTACCGTGGTCAACGTGGCCAATAGTGCCAATGTTAACGTGTGGTTTAGACCTGTCGAAATGTTCTTTTGCCATAATCTAGACAGTTATATATATTATTAATTTATTTCTTTCTTTCTTTTCTTAATGATATGAGCCAATGACGGGATTTGAACCCGTGGCCTCGTCCTTACCAAGGACGCGCTCTACCCCTGAGCTACATCGGCTTTAATCGAGCGGAAGACGAGGTTCGAACTCGCGACATTCAGCTTGGAAGGCTGATGCTCTACCAACTGAGCTACTTCCGCTTGGTAATCTTCTTCGGTGTCATAGACTTACAACATCGAAAAAAATGTGGGGGTAATAGGAATCGAACCTATTCAGTCTAAGACAACAGAGTTACAGTCTGCCCCGGCTCTCCAACTCCGGCGTACCCCCTTGACATGCTAATGAAATTAGTATGTGCAGGCTTATATTGCGGTGAGCCGGTGGAGGGATTCGAACCCCCGGCCATTTGATTACAAATCAAATGCTCTACCCCTGAGCTACACCGGCAAAAAATCAAAGAACACAATTCATAAAAAAACCCCCTGAAATTCAGGAGGGCAAATGTACGAAATAATCTCAGAAATAAATAATAGTTTCATGAAAAATAACATCATTTGGTTTTAAGCGTATTTATTCATGCATGAACCTTCGCAATTTGCCTACGTAGTGCCTCAATAACAGTGTCGGCAGCAGACTCAAAACTTGCTGCATTTCTCTTAGCAAAAAGCTCTTTACCAGGCATATGCAACTTGATCTCAACCAACTTATTTTCTTTTCCATCTCCCTTTTCGATTCTTAAAAAAACCTCGCCAGAAATTATCGTGTCATTGAAAATAGTGAGTTTTTGGAGTTTTGACTCTAAAAAAGACAACAACGCTTTGTCAGCGTCGAAATGGATTGAATTGATTTGAACCTGCATTAAAAATAAAATTAGCTACCATCCCTTGATCGTCTATCAAGAGGGCTAGCTCGATGAAACTCTTTCAACTTTGCCATTGTGTGATGAGTATAAACCTGCGTTGAAGAAAGACTCGCATGACCGAGCAACTCTTTCACCGCAGCAAGCTCAGCACCATTGTTTAACAAATGCGTGGCGAAGGTGTGTCTTAAAACGTGAGGGCTACACTTCTGCAACGAACTCACCATACTAAGGTAATAATTTACTCTACGATAAACAAACGATGGGTAAAGAGATTTACCTGAATCTGTCACAAACAAATGATCACTGACAAACGGCCTGTCAACAACATGGGCTAAAATACTCTTAATAGTCTGTGGCATAACGGGTACAAGTCTTTCTTTGGCACCCTTACCGTATACCTTTAAATATTTGCGACCTTCATCCAGATTTGGAATCTTTAAATTTATTAATTCACTCAGCCTTATTCCAGTCTCATACAACAAAGCCAACATTGACCTGTCTCTCCTCCCCATCCAGTCTGAATGAAAGACACTTTCATTTAACAACTCTCGCATAGCATGTTCGGGAACTACTTCCGGCAATCTCTTCCGAAGCTTTGGCAGCACCACTGATTCTAATGGATTGTTATTCATTAGACCATTGCGGCGGGCAAACTTTGAAAATGTTCTAAATGCTGAAACTTTTCTATGAATTGTCCTGGGTGACTTGTCATCTCTCATCATTGAGACCACCCATGAACGTACCCAGTCACTTTCTAAGTTAAATAAATCTTCGGCTTCATAATGATCACCCATAAACAACAAAAGCTGATTGATATCAGTTTTGTAGCTGCGCAAAGTGTGCTCTGAACATCTTTTTTCTTTGAGTAAAAAATCGAAGAATTTAGAAATAAAAATAGAAGACTCTATCAAAGATTAAATTTTGAACATGAAAAAAGCGAGAATGAACACAATCTCGCTTTTTTTTACGACAAAAACAAAAGTAATGTCGTCAAAGTTTTATATAAAAAAATGAAGGCGTAACGCCCTATTCTTCTTTTAATGATTTTCCGTTTTTGTAGACAGCCTTTTTCATAGCCTCGCGGTTAAGAAGACTTGGCTTTACAAACTCACGACGTGAGCGCAATTCCTTCATCTTTTTAGTGCGATCGAACTTCTTCTTAAATCGCTTAAGACAGCGTTCGATGTTGTCGTTTTCTTTTACTGGGATACTTAGCATAGTCTGAAAATTGGAGTGCAAAGATAGATAAAGATTCTTAACGAACCAATTCTCTAGCGATTACTAATTTCTGAATTTCTGATGTTCCCTCTCCGATAGTACATAGCTTAGAATCTCTGTAAAACTTCTCGGCCGGAAAATCCTTGATATAACCATAACCTCCCAGAATTTGGACGGCTTCAGTCGCTACTCTCACAGCGACTTCACTTGTTTCATATTTGGCCATGGCACTCGTAAGAGTACATGGTTTTCCAGCATTTTTCAACTCGCATGCTTTTAAAAGAAGAAGATCCGAAGCTTCAATGGCCACTGCCATGTCTGCCAATTTAAAAGCAATTGCTTGAAATCTTGAAATGGATTGACCAAATTGTTCTCTTTCTTTTGCATACTCCAGCGCAGTATGGTAAGCACCTTGAGCAATTCCTAACCCTAAAGCACCGATACTAATTCGACCTCCATCTAAGATCTTCATTGCCTGTATAAAACCCTCACCGACTTCACCTAATATTTGAGACTTGTGGACCCGACAATTGTCAAAGATCATCTCAGCAGTCTCACTGGATCTCATTCCTAATTTATTTTCTTTTTTTCCACCAGAAAAACCAGAAGCAGATCTCTCGACAACAAAAGCAGTGATTCCATGACTGTCTAAAAGCTCACCTGTACGGACAAGAACAACTGCAACATCTGAACAAATACCGTGGGTGATAAAATTCTTTGTCCCATTGATTACCCAATAGTCGTCATCCTGCTTCGCTACACACTGCATGCGCATTGCATCAGAACCGGTGTTTGCTTCAGTTAACCCCCAAGCGCCAATCCATTCAGCTGTAGCAAGCTTGGGTAAATATTTTTTCTTTTGCTCTTCAGATCCAAACTGCAAGATGTGACCTGTACAAAGACTATTGTGTGCAGCCATACTTAAACCAATCGAGCCACAAACTCTAGAAACTTCCTCAATAGCTATCTTATATTCTACATAACCCAGACCTGCACCACCATATTCTTCTGGAACTAACATCCCCATGAGACCAATGTTTCCCATTTCACTAAAAAGTTCGCGTGGAAAAATTTGGCCTTCGTCCCAAATCATTCTGTTTTGAAGAATGTTTTTCTGTGCAAAATCTGCAACAGAATTTTTAATCATCTTCTGATCGTCTGTTAATTCAAAATTCATTCTGCAAATGTCGTTCGTTAAAGTTATTTTCTAGTAATTAAAATATTAATTCGAACATATTTGTAAATATGGAAGCCAGACACCCCAAAGACTGTCATTCATTTGGGGCATTAATCGTAAATCTTCGATGTTCACTAATTTGTTGTGTTTCCGAAATCTCTCAATCAATCTAGCTCCTTGAAACTTGATGTATGGATGCCGTTTCAAAGTCGCCCATGACGCTGAATCAGCACACAACTTAGTAACAGGCAACAGCTCGGAGCGAAACCAGCTTTCTATCTTTTCATAAGCCTCAGTGTCAATTCCATAAACCTCATTAAGCTGAAAAACGTCGACAAAACCACCTAAAGCTTGTCTAAATTTTACCGTTCTAGAAGCGAGAATAGGTCCAAATACAGGGAGTTTTTCAAAATCTGCGCTGTCCATTGCATTCAGCTTTAAAGATCCCTGAAGAGGCTGAATTGGACCTGAACTGGAACTAAAGTATTTGCCATCCTTGTGGTTGCTTTTGAATTTTGACGTATAAGGCTTTCCATATCTTGTAAAGGAATACTTGTCATCGGTGGGTCTAGACGAAACGTGCAAAAGGTTTTCATCAGAAGTCACTGGCCAAGTTTCTAAAAGTATGAGAAATGGAGGTACAACTGACACGGCAGACTTTGAGCTAACTGACTCAATGAACCACCCTAAAAGCGATAAAATAATGACTATTGAAATTGAGGTTAGATGAAATGCATCGTCTCGATTTGAATCAGTTTGTTTATTTCTTGTATTGAACAATTGCACCTGACTTAACTCTGGCTAGATAGTCTTTAAGATCAGCTTTAACCTCAGGAGCAAGAAGATATAACCCTAAAACGTTGGGGAAACACATTGCAAATATCATAGCGTCGCCAAAATTAAATACACTTTTTGCTGAGATTGCAGAACCTATTATAACGAAAACACAGAAAAGAATTTTATAACTGATGTCTGAAAATTTAGATTCACCAAATAAATATGTCCACGATTTAAGACCGTAGTAGCTCCAGCTTAGCATCGTAGAAAGAGCAAATAAGATAACAGAAATAGACAGTACGATTGGGAACCAAGAAATCGTTTGGCTGAATGCTGAAGAAGTAAGTTCGATGGCCATCAAATCTCCTGATTTAGCCAGAGATAAAGCCTCTTCCGCAGAGAACGATCCATAACCTGAAATTACAATTACCAGAGCTGTCATCGTACAAATAACCACTGTGTCGATAAACGGCTCTAAAAGACTTACCATACCTTCAGAAACAGGCTCATTGGTCTTTGCTGCTGAGTGTGCTATGGAAGCTGATCCAATCCCAGCTTCATTTGAGAATGCAGCACGTTTAAATCCTTGAATCATCACACCTATAATCCCACCATACATTGCTCCTGAATCAAAAGCACCGGAAATGATTTGACTAAATGCGGAAGGAATCGCTGAAAAATTACCTGTCAAAACAATCAGGGCGCTGACGACATAAATACCGACCATAAAAGGCACCACCTTGTCTGTGACCTTCGCAATACTTTTAATTCCACCAATAATAATGAGACCTACCACTGCCGCCATAACCGCACCAAATATCCAAGATTGTCCGAAGAAGAAAGATTCTGTTCCACCTGTTACAGAAATCAGCTGCTTCGTAGCCTGATTTATCTGGACCATATTCCCTCCTCCTAAAGATCCGCCAATACAAGAAATCGCGAACATGACAGCGAGAACCTTACCAAGCTTTCCCATGTTTTTTCCCTTTTTTGCAAGACCGCGACTCAGGTAGTATGATGGACCTCCTGAGACTGATCCGTCTGAATTTTGAATTCTATACTTTGTTCCGAGTGTGCACTCAATAAATTTTGCGCTCATACCCAAAAGACCCGCCACAATCATCCAAAAGGTAGCTCCAGGACCTCCAATACTAACAGCGATAGCAACACCAGCAATATTTCCGACTCCAACAGTTCCTGACAAGGCTGCAGTTAAAGCCTGAAAGTGACTCACCTCGCCAGCTTCTTTAAGGTTGGGGTTGTCAAATTTACCTCTAACAACATCTATGGCATGTTTAAAACCCCTAAAGGAAATGAAATTGAAATAAATCGTGAAAAATATCGCGCCAACCAAAAGCCAAATAAGAACAAAGGGAACATCATACCCAAATCCTACTGGTACCGTTACAAAAATAACATCCATAATGCTGTTTGTAACAGGCTCCATATAAGCTTCAATTTGCTCATCAATAGATACGTCCTGTGCAATGGAAAAGAAAGGAGAAAGGACACCAGACAAGATGAAAGATATTTTTTTGAATAACGACATATTTTTAATTTACGGGTTTACATATCATAGAATTGTCACTGCGCTAATTTAAGCATTCTATTTAGAGTGTCTATTTGATCTGAGGTTCCCAGAACAAACAGTTTACAGGCGCCATCCAAAACGGTGTTTGGACCGGGGTTTATTTTGTATTCACCGCTAGAATGCTTAAGTCCCACAACGTTGACACCTGAGATATCTTCCTTTAGAAGATTACCTAGTGTAGACTTGATCTGATTGTGAGGCAACTGTTCCACGGATATTTCTTCTAGATTGATCGAGTCTCCCCCCTGAATACTCAGGTGATCGAGAAACTCTACAACGTCTGGCATAGCAACTAAGGATGCCATATGTGCACCACCTACCTTGTCAGGCATAATAACATTGTCAGCTCCTGCGACTTTTAACTTATTCACCGAGTTCAGTTGTGACGCACGGCTGATAAGTAAAATCTTTTCACTTCTAACTCTAGCGGACAGTATCACATACAAATTATGAGCATCAATTGGCATTGTCGCAATTAATGCTTTGGCATTACCAATTCCTGCTTGTTCAATGTTTTGATCGTTCGTTGCATCCCCTGAAATAACGAGAAACCCTTCTTGTCTTAAGATTTCACATCTGGCCTCGTCTTGTTCGACGATGACGACCGTGGTATCATGATCTCTCAGCTCTGCGACAGCCATTTCACCAACACGACCATAACCACAAACGATGACGTGGTTTTCTAATTTCGCAATTTCTTTTTTCAATCTAGCAACTTTAAACGTGTTTCTATACTCACCGTCGACAAAATACGTTGTAAGTGCAGATATCGAATAAGCAAATGCACTAATACTTGATATGATGAGAAAAGATGTGAAAATCATCCCCTCGGGACTTAGCTCCTTCACCTCTCTAAAACCGACGGTTGAAACTGTAATTACAGTCATATAAAAAGCTTCTATCCAAGAATATCCCTCAATAAAAACAAAGCCTAAACTACCCAATAAGATCACTGCTAGAAAGGCAATGAAAGCCAAATATAAACGTTCGAATGATTTTATTTTGATAGACACGCTCTAAGCTACGTATTGAAACTCTGTAGGCAAAAATATAATCATAGGGATTTGCAAACGACCTTCGTTAATTTACCGATGAAGCGTTAATGCCATCTGCATCGCCAAGTTCTCTGCTTCTTTTCGTGAAGCTTGGTTGGCGGCATCACACGATGAAGGATTTTCAGAAGCATAAAGGATTCCCCGAGAAGAATTCACCAACAAACCGCATGTAGAATTCAGTCCCACTTTTGCAACTTCTGACAAAGAACCACCTTGCGCACCGACCCCTGGCACAAGTAAAAATGATTCTGGTACAATTTCTCGAATCCTCGAAATAAGGTCAGGTCGGGTAGCGCCAACTACAAACATGAGGTTGTCAGTACTTCCCCATGTTAAAGATCTAGACAACACCCGTTCAAAAAGTGGGGGTGTTCCATGAAACTCGAAGTCATCTGCTCCTGGATTGGAAGTCAAAGCAAGCAGAATGGTCCACTTGTCTTTTCGATCAGTGAAAGGCCTCACAGAATCTTCACCCATGTAGGGGGCTACAGTTGCAGCATCAGCTCCGAGACTGTCAAACAAAGCTGAAGCATACTTACTCGCTGTATTCCCAATATCTCCTCTTTTCGCATCGGCAATAACAAGACAATCTGCTGGTATTTTATCTACAATTCGATGCAAGGCCTCAATACCTGCAGGACCATAGGATTCAAAAAAAGCGAGGTTGGGCTTAAATGCAACTGCGACATGACTGGTGCACGACACGATTGAATTGCAGAACAATTCCAAAGCTTCAACCCCTGCGCCAAAGCAGGATGGAATGCGATCTGGATCCGGATCCAAACCAACACATAAATAAGATTGTTTTGCTTGAATCGCTTCAAACAATTTATCTCTATCAACTAGGGTTCCTTTTCTTGCCACAACTTAATTCTTATATGTTCTTCAACAATTCCGCTTTTTCTGCAAGATGCAATGCTTCAATCACCTCCGTTAAATCACCTGCAAGAATGGTCGTTAGAGCATGTGAAGTGAAACCAATTCTGTGATCTGTGACCCTACCCTGCGGGAAATTATATGTCCTTATTTTTGCGCTTCTGTCACCAGATGAAACAAGCTGTTTGCGGTTTTCGGATCTTTCTGAATCTTGTTTTTGGCGCTCTTGTTCAAACAATCTTGTTCGCATTACAGACATAGCGTGCTCGAGATTCTTGTGCTGAGAACGACCATCTTGACACTCTACAACTAAACCTGTGGGCAAGTGGGTTAACCGCACTGCACTTTCAGTTTTATTGACGTGCTGTCCGCCTGCACCACTTGCACGATACGTATCTCTTCTCAGATCTGACACCTTCAGTTCAACATCCACTTCCTCAGCTACAGGTAAGATTGCCACAGTAGCCGCCGAGGTGTGAACACGTCCTTGAGATTCTGTAGATGGAACTCTTTGAACTCTGTGAACGCCACTCTCGAATTTCAACCAACCATACACTCCATCTCCACTCAAATTTACAACGGCTTCTTTCACACCGCCCGATGTCCCTTCAGAGGAGGAAACAAAGGTGTGTGACCAGCCTTTTGATTCAATATGACGAATGTACATTCGGAGAAGCTCACCAGCAAAAAGAGCTGCTTCATCTCCTCCAGTACCTGCACGAACTTCGAGAACTACATCTCGATCATCAGCTTCATCACGCGGGAGAAGCATTTCACGTGCAGTTTGGATTACCTCCTCAAGCTTAACTTGCAACACACCTACTTCTTCTCTTCCCATTTCCCGATACTCAGCATCGTCTGAAGATGCCCATTCTTTTGCCTGAGTTAAGTCATCCCAAACACCTCTGAACTTTGAGGCATGTTCTGCAATCGGCTCAAGTCTTCGATACTCTCTCATCGCATCGCGGTAGGCGTTGTTATCTGAGATCAAATCAGGATCACCGATAGATTTCTCCACCTCTCTGAATCTATCTTGAATAGATTCTAATTTTCCAAGTAATTCCTGCATTAAGAGTTTGAATACTTAAACATCCCATGCTCGCCTTTAATCGTAACACTTCCGTGTGTACATGGCTCACATCTACCAATAACCTTAGCATCAACCCCAAAGCTTTGAGAAATATCGATCAAAGCTGCGGCAGCTGTTTCTGAGGTGTAAACTTCCAACCTGTGGCCCATATTAAAAACTTTATACATTTCCTTCCAAGTAGTATCTGAAGAGGACTGAATGGTTTTAAACAGAATTGGGGTAGGAAAAAGGTTGTCTTTTATAACGTGAATATTGTCGACAAAATGAAGAACTTTTGTTTGAGCACCTCCAGAACAGTGAACCATGCCATGGACTTCAGAACTCCAATCTTTTAAAAACTTTTGAATAACAGGAGCGTAAGTTCGTGTTGGTGAAAGAACCAATTTTCCTGCATCTAGCGGAACGCCTTGCACCTCATCCGTTAATTTCAAATTTCCCGTATAGATATAATCCGAATCGGTACCAGGATCAAAACTTTCAGGGAAATTTAACGCCAAATTTTTATGAAAAACATCGTGTCTTGCAGAAGTGAGACCATTGCTCCCCATTCCTCCATTAAATTGGGTCTCGTAATCAGCTTGACCAGAACTAGATAAACCCACTACAACATCACCTGGGGAAATGTTCGCATTGTCAATCACGCTGTCACGTCGCATCCTAGCAACAACTGTTGAATCAACGATAATGGTTCTAACAAGATCACCCACATCCGCTGTCTCGCCTCCAGTTGAAACAATATCAATGCCCTGCTTGCGTAAATCGACAAGCAACTCTTCAGTTCCCTGGATAATCGCAGCAATAACTTCTGCGGGAATAAGATGTTTATTTCGGCCAATGGTAGATGAAACAAGCATTGGACCAGTCGCCCCTACACAAATGAGATCATCAACATTCATAATTAAGGCATCCTGAGCGATACCCTTCCACACAGAAAGGTCTCCAGTTTCTTTCCAGTACATGTAGGCCAAGGCTGACTTGGTACCTGCTCCATCGGCATGCATAACAATACAGTGCTCATTGCTGCCTGTTAAATAGTCTGGAATAATTTTACAAAATGCACGGGGAAACAATCCCTTGTCGACATTTTTTATCGCTGCGTGAACATCTTCTTTGCCTGCGCTCACACCTCTTGCTGCGTACCTACTTGCGTCTGACACTTTTGTATATTATAGACTTTATCCCTTTGAAGGAACGAAGTCAAATCGAACAATTTTAAATACTGTACGACGGTTAATTTGATGAGCTGCTTCTCTTTCTTCTTGGGGCAACTTTGAAATTTGAGCGTCTGTAATAATTAACTTATCCTCACCATGACCGACTGGCATTAGTCTGTCACTGTCAATGCCTTGATCAAGCAAAAACTTCACACAAGTCTCGGCACGTCTTTGACTTAGAGTCTTGTTCGACGAATTCGTTCCGCGGCTGTCTGTGTGAGCTTCCAATTGAATCACAAGATTTTCATTTCTATCAAGGAGGTCTACAAGGAAATTAAGAGAGTCTGCAGAATTTACTTCTTCATTCACAAGAAGTTCAGCACTGCCAAGTGGGTAAAGTACAAGTGGCATATCATACTCTTTTTCAAGTACGATCTCTTTTAAGAAATACTCTCTCGCAAACGTCGTTGATTCAGTTAAACCAATGCTTGAGAACCTGTCTCCAGTACCAATAAAGCCTTCATTTTTCACATCGACATCGTACGACACTCCTTCTTCAATTTCCCCACCACAAAGCTCTACAGCACCATCACCATCTGACGTATAGGTATTCACCTCCCCATCTGAACTCTCAAGGGTGATTGTAACACCTCCAACTTCTGAACCTGTATCATAATCGTAGACGTAAGCCCTAAAACAAAATTCCATTGGCGGAAGTCTGAATTCATAAAGATCGTCTTGACCTTTCCCTCCTTTTCGGTTGGAAGAGAAAATTCCAGTATTAGTTTGCTTTTTATAAATGATTCCAATTTCATCACCCGCAGAGTTTAAAGGATAGGGAAGAAGTTTCACCTCTGAGAATGCCATTACACCCTCTCTTGCTTCTGCAAAGCAAAAATCAAAACCACCATAACCTCCGGGTCTGTTAGAAGAAAAATACAGTGAACCATCAGCTCTGAATGAAGGAAACATCTCATCGTCTGAAGAGTTAATCTCTCCACCTAAGTTTTGAGGCGCACCCCATAATTCTTCTTCTGAATCAAACTCTGAGAACCACAAATCTTTTCCACCAAAACCTCCCGGCAAATCTGTTGCAAAAACCATAAAATCGCCATCAAGTGAAATCGCAGGGTGCCCTATCTGAGTAGAGTCATCACTTTCTCTGTTGAGCAAATTCAAAGGTTGAGAAGCTCCAAAACTCCTTCCAACAACTGGTGCAAAATAAATGTCACAAGCCAAATTAGAACCGTCTTGATTGACACATCTGGTGAAATAGATGGTCTTAAATTTAGCGTCAAAAGCTGCAGCTCCCTCATTGTCATCGGTGCTTATCGTGTTGCTTAAAGGCTCAGGCTCTCCCCAACGACCTTTTGAATCTTGCGTCGTTGTAAATAAATCCATGAAAGCTTCACCTGAGATGGGATCCTCTCCTGTTCCAGAAGAGCTTTCTCTAGAAGATGCAAAAACAAGAACATTCGATTTTTTTGAAGCATACACTGGAGCGAAATCATATGAAGGAGAATTCACCACAATCATAGGCTCTACAATAAATCTACTCGGCGGTTCTTCAACAGCGATAGCTGCAACATCCGCAGCCTCAATTCTTGCATCAGCTACTGACCTGTCACCGTTATCCCCATATTTATCGTACCATTCCATAGCACCATAAAAATCCTCCTGATCTCGCAAAACATCACCATAAAGTAAATATATTTCCGGATTCGAACTTGCATATTTGAGACCAAGCGCTTTATCGTACCACTCAGCAGCACCTCTAGGATTGTGCAACAACCGCATGCATTCACCAGCTTGAAAGGCACAATATGCCTTTAGATCAACATCGGACTTCACTTTTGCGTACGCAGCCACATAGTCACTTGAAGCTTCGAAATAGCCTCGACGATTAAAAGCTACGTCAGCTTCTTCGTAGAGTTCTTGAGCAGAGTTGCCGCTTAGGGCTCCAATAAAAAACACACATGACACGAATGCTCGTGTCAGGATTGCTTGCAGGTAATGTTGCATTCCTTTATTCACTTAATTTAGTAGATGTCGAAAGTACTGAAAAAGACGCAAATTCAAGCCGTGTTTTATAAAATACACAAACATTAAAATATTAACATATTCTCTAGTAGCTGATTATCAACGTGTAAACAACAATTCTTGAAATTTGGGCAGAGGCCAAATCTCGTTATCAATGAGCCCTTCCATCTTGGTGCAAATTTCACCCAGCTCTTCAGTTATTGGCAAAATAATCTTACCATACCCCTCAGCAATTTTCGCTGTTGACTTCATAGCGTTAACTTTTTCTTTGTTTTCACGCAGAAGCAAAATAGAAGCATAAAGATCATTTACCAAAGCCGAAGTTCTCTTTAAAATATCTCGCTGAGCAACAGTCATCGACTTACCTTCCTTTCCGAAGGCTTCTTCGATTCCAAGGATGTTTTCAAGCAGGATGTTTTGGTATGAAACTGCCGCTGGCAAAATTGTATTTCGTGCCATATCTATCGCCACATTCGCCTCAATCTTTCTGTTCATAACGTACTTCTCATACTCGACATCCTGACGTGCAGCGGTTTCAGCAGGGTGCAAAACGTTCATTTTTTCGAACAAATCGATCACTTCCTTTCGACCCCAAACAGCAAGCGCTTCAGGCGTGTCTTTAAGATTCGAAAGACCTCTTTTCTTGGCTTCCTTTATCCACTCCTCTCCATAACCATTGCCTTCAAACCGAATGTCTTTGCATTGGGTAATCAGCGATTGAAGTTCCTTGAGGATAGCCTCGTCTTTAGAGTTACCCGATTTAATTCTGGCATCAACAGATACTTTAAAGATTTGAAGTTGTTCCGCTACAATCGTATTAAGAACGGTCATCGGAAGCGCACAATTTGCAGAAGATCCGACAGCACGAAGCTCAAATTTATTTCCGGTAAATGCAAAAGGAGATGTCCTGTTTCTGTCGGTATTGTCAAGCAAAGCTTCTGGAATTCTACCGATCTCAAGCTTCAACGCAGTCTTGTCATCCGGCATGAGTTTTCCGTGCTTGATGTTCACCTCTAAATCATCCAACAACTGCGAAAGCTGTGAGCCGATGAAAGCTGAAACAATCGCAGGCGGCGCCTCTTGAGCACCCAATCTGTGATCGTTTCCAACACCTGCAAAACTTGCTCTTACAATGTCTGCATGTGTATGCAACGCTGCAAGGGTATTGACCAAGAACGTCAAGAACTGCATATTTGACTTGGGGGTTTTTCCCGGCTGAAGAAGATTGACACCTTTGTTCGTGCTCAAGGACCAGTTGTTGTGCTTTCCTGAACCATTTAAACCTCCAAAAGGCTTTTCATGAAGCAACACTCTAAAATCATGACGTTGTGACACAACTTCTAAAAGCTCCATAATGAGAAGATTGTGGTCGTTGGCCAAATTTGCTTCTTCATAAACTGGAGCAAGTTCAAACTGATTGGGGGCCACTTCGTTGTGACGTGTAGTAACAGGAATCCCCAACTTGTGCGACTCAAGCTCAAAGTCTTTCATAAAAGCACTGATTCTTTGAGGAATCGAACCAAAATAATGATCGTCAAGCTGCTGTCCCTTCGCAGGCTGAGCACCAAATAGAGCTCTGCCTGTCATTGCGAGATCAGGACGAGCTGCAAAAAGAGCTTTGTCAACCAAGAAGTATTCTTGTTCCCAACCTAAAGAAGCATTCACCTTGGTTGTGTTTTTATCGAAATACTGACAAACAGAGGTCGCGGCAATGTCAATTGCAGACAGCGCTTTAAGTAGAGGTGTTTTGTTGTCTAATGCAAATCCTGTATAACTGATGAATATTGTAGGAATACATAGTGTTTCACCCCAAATAAAAGCTGGAGATGTCGGGTCCCAAAGTGTGTAACCTCTCGCTTCAAATGTGTTTCTAATTCCTCCATTTGGGAAAGAAGAGGCATCTGGCTCTTGTTGGACGAGCAATGACCCGTCAAATTTCTCGATGGCCCTTCCATCACCAGTTGGAGCAATAAAGCTGTCGTGTTTTTCAGCTGTGGTTCCTGTTAAAGGTTGAAACCAGTGTGTATAGTGTGTCGCTCCTCGTGAAATCGCCCACTCTTTCATTGCAGTAGCTGTTTGGTCCGCAACTTTTCTATCAACTGGTGTTCCGTCATCCATCGCCTTTAGAATCCCCTTGTAGGCTTCATCTGGAAGATAGGAGATCATTACGAATTTGTTAAAAACGTTTTCTCCGTAGTAAGAGGAAATTTTATTGTGTGGACGTGTTGGCGGTTTGGGCTTGCGCCCCAAAACATCGTGCATAACCTGTTGGCGATTTAAACTCATCTTCTTGTTCTTTTATAAAAAAAAAGCAAATTTAGGGTAAAATTAGGGGGGTGAAGCTGAAAAAACCGCCTAAAGTTTTACACCACCCCCTTAAATTAAGGTCATAACATGAAAAATATTCACTTTTTAACAACCAAAGTCATCTTTTCACCTTCTTCACAAAACGCATTCAAACTGTAAACACCATCTGCAAGATTTACCATGTCAAGGGTCAACAGCATGTTCAATCGCGGATTAAAATCACCTGAAAGAGCCGTTTGACCTAGAGAGTTGCGAAGAACCCAATGCACATCTGAAGAAAAACCTGTTAGCTTGGCTCTTGCAATGTTGTTCGTTGGATTGGGGAAGACTTCAATAGAAAGGGCTTCATGGCCTACCAGAACTTCCTCTTGCTCTGTGACTAAGTTTGTTTCGAAACGAAATGCGTACGAAATAGATTTTCCGAAATCATCTTCTAACATCGTGAAATTACCGCCCGCAACTTTTTTAAATCTAGCGTAACCGCTGCCGTCATTGTTCGCCCAAAAACTCAGTCCATCATCACCTGTATCATTTACAGTAAATCGATAACAACCTTCGTTCAACGCTATCGTATCTCTGTGAATTGTATTTGCTTCTGAGTATGTTCTGGTCCAAGCTACTCCACCCTCACTGTTGTGCAACACAATTGATGTTTCGTAGGGGGCATTGTTGGTTTTCACCCACACAACAATCCTGTTGTCATCAAGCCCATTGTAAGCCCAAGTTGGAGGTCGGCGGAACGAACTGTGAGCGGCCCCATTCGTCAACTCTTGATCCAACCCGTTTGACAGCTCAACGGAAACGTGAAACTGAAGCAAATCTTCGTCATCTCCTATTGTATATGAAGGAGACGCGAAAGGCAAGCTAACGAGTATGGTTTCCAAGAACTCCAAGGGTGTACTTGGAGTAAAGACAAAAGTTGTTTGCTCCTCACCTTCAACACCATACGTAAATGTACAAGAGACCATTGGTTCTGATCCATTGTTTCTGATCTCAACCGTTGGATCTTCACAAACTGGATTCCACCTTGACAAAGTTTTCCGGTTGTTCGGTGCCAAGATATCCATCAGCTCTACGTCATGTGACATGTTGGGGGATGAGTAAGAAATGATTTGACCTTCCATTCTATAATTTCCGTAGGGGTCATGTGTGATATCGTACTCAACATGAAAGATCGAATCAGCCTCAACAAAAGGTGTCAGCTCGAACCTCTTTGTCGCAACAGGGGCACCTGGACACCATGCAGCTCTGTCATAAATCCAAGTACCTCCCTGAGGGTAAAGAGGATTGTCAGCACATTCTTGCATGAGTTCCCAACTCCACAAGGCAGTCGAATCAACCAAAACACTGTGAATGTTATAGCAAAATTCACCGCAGTCATTTCCTTGACCAAATCCATGACCACTAGCTCGAGTTACCAACCGAAACATCTCCTCCCCTGGCTCTGGAGAATAGGCATGACTCATGACATTTTCATCCCATGTATTGAGATTGTAGGTGCCATTCCAAAATGAGTCAACTCTCTTCACATCTCTCGGAGGGGTCCCCTCGATAAATGCAAATTTTAAATCTAACAACTCCTGCCAATTTCCACACTCTAACTCGACACTATCTCTGAGCAAAGGCAGGTAATCTGTGACGTCATAAATCCAAGTCCACCCATCTGCACCCAATGACAAATTAATGCCATACGGTGTAATATACCGCCCCAACTCATGCCTGTCCACAACATCAAAAGGTTCTCCATAGTACGACAGTTCTGCATTCTCAACAACCATGGACTCTCCTTCAATTGCTTCGGTTGAAATGGTGTCTCCAAACTGGTTATAGGCCACCTCAAGCTGATTTGCTGGCCAACCATATTCCAAAGTTTGCAAGTCCACACCATTGCCCTGCACCTCCCATGAACTGAAGCTGACAGGAGGAATCAACTTACTCACTTCAACGGAGACATACTCTAAGGTCGACTCAAATGACTCGTCTTCTCCTTGAATGAAAACAAATGCCGGCCGATAACCTACTTCATCACCACCAGGCACATATCCATCTAAAAAAAGATCAGAAGCTGAAAAAGTAAATCGTCCAGCATTTCCAAAATAATTGCCATTGTTGTTTTCAGAAGTCCCGTTTTCACCATTAAAATGAAAATCGACCATCAGATTATCTTCCGCTGGATGACCCGTCACATCTGTCTTAGACATCCACTCACCGATCGTAGCCACATCTAACGCCGAACTCCACATTCTAAAATTTTCAACACTCCCCCTGTAGCTGTTGTTGTCATTGTTGCCTGAACCTAAAAACATTTTTTCGATGCTTCCAAAAACATTGTCTTTGTCAACGCCATCGTACCATGCCAAACCGTTTCTGAAAATTTGCATCACACCAGTTGTCGCATTTTTTACAAACGCCCAATGGGCCCAAGTCCCTTCATACTCGACCTCCAATGCAGCATTGTCAATACGGTCATAACCTCCATCGTAACCAGCATCCCAATAAATACGTGAGTTGCTCCATGGCATGTGCACATTGATTTCTCGCTGTCCAGAGAAATTAACCGCCTCAAAAATGGTCGTATTTGCAGGTAAATATTCTGCATCTCCTTTTAGAAAACACTCGATTGTAACCTCGTTGTTTAAATCAGCGAGCAAATCTGAGTTGATGGAAATATTGTCCAAACCATCAAATTTTACATAGCCACCTTCTGCATCAAACACCTCGATTGATCCTGGAGAAGAAACCGCATCTGACAACAAGCCATCAACACCGTCAAGCAACAAGTCAAAATGCAGTTCTGACTCGCTGTCCCAAATCAATTCTGAACCACCTAAGTCTAAAACAAGAAAATCCGTGGTCTCAACAGGATAAGAATAAACTTGTTGCCAAGCACCTTCTCCTTGCTTCACTCTTAGTGTTAACAGCTCAGACTGAAAAGCCTCGACATTCCAGCCAATTCTTTTGACAGGTGTGCCAGGGATTACACCCATCTCAGAAAGTTCTTGTGCTGAGATCTCAAACGTTAGTCTTCTGGCATTTGCAGCAGATGTCAACTCTGTAACTTGCTCTGAAATCGGGTTTTCTGATGCATGGATCTCGCCTACTATGTTGAGGTTGATTTTTGAATACTCGGCAACATAAGTGTCGTGAGGAATTCCAGATGTGGGGTTAAAAATTAAAGAATCTGTAACGAATGTCTGGTTGTTAATCTTGAAATAAGGGTGTGTATAAATGGCTGAATCCAACAGACCTGTGTGGTCAAATAAATAATTGTAAGTCAAGTAATCCCATTCTCCACAAGCATACCCTAAACCGCCAGCGGTTCCCTGATCGAAACACTTTAATTTGTGATACATCAGAACTTTTCTATACTCAACTTCGTTGTTAGACTCCGGAAACTGGAACCATCTTTTACCTGGACTGTCGTAATTGGTTTCTGGGTTGTTTTGGGCTTCCCAAGTATAGGTTGAAACCCAAGTTGTATCCCCTTGAGAATGAAATCCACTGCACACCAGATTGAGAAAAGAGAGCACCAGAGCAGGAAACAACAATCTAAAGCATATGGAATATTTCATGATCATCTAAATTGTGCGGCCAGGGTAAATTTCAAGGGCAGCTTTGAGACACAGAACAGCACGCTCTAGCAGCTGTAAATCTAAAACATAGGCAATTCTAACTTCATTGTGGCCTGCTCCCTCTGTTGAATAGAACCCTGAAGCTGGAGCCATCATTACTGTATCGCCATCCAAATCGAAATGCTCTAATATCCATTGGCAAAATGCATCACTGTTGTCAATCGGCAGCTTACAGACAGCATAAAAAGCTCCACCAGGGGAAGGGCACATTGCACCGGGGATGTTGTTGAGTCCATTGACCAACACATCCCTTCTTTTAATGTAAGTAGAGCGTACGTCATCGAAATAAGAAGCTGGGGCTTTGAGGGCAGCTTCAGAAGCTATTTGGCCCAAGGTTGGAGGAGACAAACGCGTCATCGCAAACTTCATGATTGTTCTGCGCAGCTCAGCGTTCTTAGTCACTAAGGCACCCACA
Organism: Flavobacteriales bacterium UBA2619; assembly: GCA_002339135.1. Classification (GTDB taxonomy): domain Bacteria; phylum Bacteroidota; class Bacteroidia; order Flavobacteriales_D; family Sanyastnellaceae; genus UBA974. Next base: position 24,134 of record DDJR01000007.1, read on the forward strand.
CGAGCACCACACATACTGAATCGCTTCGAAACAGAATCAATCATAATTGCATTCTGAGCCAAACCCTCCAGTTCTAAAACTGATTTGGGCTGAGAACCATCATAGCAGAATTCTCTGTAAACCTCATCGGAGAAAAGATATAAATCGTGTTTGAGAACAAGTTGAGCAAGTGCATCTAATGCCTCTGGAGCATAAACTTTACCTGTCGGGTTGCCGGGATTACAGATTAATATTGCTTTTGTTTTAGAGGTAATCTTTGCTTCGAAATCCTCAATTGGAGGAAGAGCAAAACCACCATCTATGTAAGCAGTAACAGGAACGATATGTATCCCTGCCATTTTAGCAAAACCAATGTAGTTTGCATAAAATGGCTCTGGAATCACAATCTCATCGCCCGGATTCATGCACGACATCATTCCGAAAATAAGCGCTTCAGAACCTCCAGTTGTGACGATTAAATCATCCAAATGCACATCAATTCCAGCATTCTTATAATACGTAGAAAGAGCCTTTCTGTAGGATTCATACCCCTCGCTGGGACTGTATTCAATGACAGTTCGAGTATCCTCCTTTAGCGCCCTTAAGGCAACATCTGGAGAAGAGACATCTGGTTGGCCAATGTTTAAATGAATGACTCTTTTCCCTGCTTTCTTTGCAGCGTTCGCAAAGGGCGTGAGCTTTCGAATCGGACTGCTTGGCATATCCTGTCCAATATTTGAAATTTGTGGCATCGTTTCAAAATTTAATGCGGTAAAAATACACTTGTTTGTCGTTTTACAAACTCTTAAACATCATTTTATGCAAGCCAACATCTGGAACTATGTATGCGGGGAAATCTTCACCATTTATTTGTTTCCCATATTTGAATCCCTGACTCTCATAAAAACCCCAGGCAACCTCTCTTGCATCGCACCACACAACATCTACTCCCTCCGACTTCAACTCCTCCATTGCCTTTTGAATAATGAACGACCCAACGCCTTCACCTCTCATATGATCAAGCACACCCATGGCTCTCAACCTGCGAACTTTTAACGACTTAAATTGTTGTGGAAATCTGTCACAATTTTGACGAAACAACGAGGCTACTCCGACAACATTACCATTGTGAAATGCTGCCAAGTGAATCGCAAATTCACTTGGGTCTATATCAATCGTGGCCTGTGTCTCATTCTCCAAATGAGGCCAAAGCACTTGATACCTAACTTGCTTAAGGACTTGACTGTCAACCTTTCGAACTTCTATCATTACTCCTCGAAAGCTTTGCCCCAATTTCTCCGCTCTCGCTTGGTCGGTCGTCCGATTCCATTAGGCCTATCCAACATGGATAGCCTGATCATCTCAAACTTATCCAGTTGATCTTGCGGAGTCATGTTTTTAACGTGCTCCGGAACTAACACTGCACCGACACGACTTTTCGGAAATGAAAGCACCTTGAAAGAAAAGGACACCGCCCCTTTCCTAACGACAACAACATCTCCAACAGATAAGATCTTTGACGGCTTTAATTTATCTCCATCTAAACTAACTTTACCTTCCTTACAATGTGTGGCAGAGCGAGAGCGAGTTTTCATCACCCTAATGGCCCATAAAAATTTATCAACTCTCATCATTCCCTGTTCATTATCCTAAATCTAAATCCAATTTTTTACGCAAAGCATCAAGGCTGGGATTCTTTTTAACCATCTCAACATATCTTTCTTTGTCACTCAAAAACACCTTAACGACGTCTTGACCTTCTGCCTCTGGGAGGATGTGAATCGAGAGCTCAATTAAAGTGTTCTTCACTGTTTTTCTCAGATGAAACAACAAATCAGTTCGTTCATCATTTAACTGGACCTCCTGAAGGGCATTTAAAACATGAAATGTAACGAGATTCCCCTTCAGTTCAATCTCACACATGGTTAATGTAGAAACCAAACTCACCCGCTTGGCCTCCTTGTGACCCTCTACAAAAAGATTCCATGCTGCCTTCACTTTTTCGAGGGTAACCTCCTCTTTCCAAGATTCATCAACCTCGTTTTCTTTGTTCTTCGATTCTGAATCTACCGTTTCTGAAAGACTCTTAGATTTTCCTGCCAACTTAACTGCTCCACCTCGTAATTTTCCCGAAACCACTTTCTTTGAGATTGGCTCCACTGAATGTAAACTCTTTGGGGGCATTGGCTGTTCAAGAGAAGGAACTGAAGTCGGAACTGGAACTGGATCCGCAACTGAAGTCGGTTCTGAAACTGCTTCTGAAACTGGGAGAACAATGGGTTTTGTTGGAGCCGAAGCCGCCACTGATGCCACTGGTGTGAAAATAGGCTCTGGAACGGAAATTGGAGCAGATTCTGGAATTACTTCTGGAGCTTGACCTTGATCTTGATCAGCTACGACAACTGTTTTGTGAGGAGGAATTAATTCGTCAATGCTTTTTTTTTTCTCCACCGTGGGTAGAGAATTTTTAGAGGGGTTTTTCAAGGAGCAAATCTTCATTACAGCGAGCTCAACCAACAGCCTTTGATGTTGGCTGGTTCTGTAATGTGTGTCGGCTTCATTCGTGATTGAAAGAGCATCGACGATAAAATGCAAATCCGCCACGGAAGCTTGCTTTGAAAATTTGGCTTTCACTTCTGGTGTTGCTTCCATGAGTTGAAGTGTTCGCTGATCGCGACAAACCATCAAACTGCGGAAATGATTGCCCAATCCTGAGAGAAAATGGTGAGCATCAAACCCCCGAGCCAATACACGGTCAAACAACAGCAAAGAATCGGGAATATTAGAGCTTAACGCAAAGTCCACAACTTCAAAATAGGTGTCATGGTCAAGTACATGCAACTGTTCTGTTACTATATCATAGGTGAGTTCTTTGCCCGAAAAGGCCACAAGCTGGTCAAACATACTCAGTGCATCTCGCAAAGCACCATCCGCCTTGGAGGCAATTACGTGCAACGCTTCAGGTGTTGTTTTCACGCCCTCCTTCCCTGCGATTTCTTGAAGATGAGACACGATATCTGGCACAGTAATTCTATGAAAATCGAATATCTGGCAACGGGATAAAATGGTAGGTAGAATCTTGTGCTTTTCTGTCGTAGCCAAAATAAACACTGCATGAGGTGGCGGTTCTTCCAATGTCTTGAGAAAAGCATTAAAAGCGGCCTGACTGAGCATATGCACCTCATCGATGATGTAAACCTTGTAAGCGCCATGTTGAGGAGGTATTCTAACCTGTTCAACAATACTTCTAATGTCCTCAACTTTGTTGTTCGAAGCTGCATCCAATTCGAACACATTGAAAGCCATCGCATCATCATCTGGCTCAAAGCCATTAATAGCCCGCGCAAAAATTCGAGCACTGGTCGTTTTACCAACACCTCTTGGACCACAGAATAAATATGCTTGAGCTATTGTCCCAGAAGAAATAGCCTGAGTAAGCGTTTGCGTAATCCCAGATTGTCCCACCACAGAATCCCAATCCTGTGGTCTATACTTCCTTGCGGAGACTAAATAATTGTTCTCGCTCATTCTGCGAATATCGGGGGCATTTAGTGATTGTGCAAAGGGAGTTTTACACAATCTTTGCAAGACCTTGATGACGACCGCAAATGATTTGTACTAAAACCCTTGCGTTTCCTTTATACCTATCGTACTTTTGCGCCCCATTTTAAATGAATAAAAGAATGAATCGTTACGAAACTGTTTTCATTATGACTCCCGTGTTATCTGCTGAGCAGGTGGCGGAAACAGTAAAGAAGTACCGTGCACTTATCGCTAGCAATGGTGGTAAAATTGTCCATGAGGACGCATGGGGACTGAAGAAACTCGCTTACCCAATTCAGAAGAAGACATCTGGCTTCTATCATCTGATTGAGTGGGAAGCTGAAGGAACTGCAGTCTCACCCTTCGAAACTGAATTCCGTCGCGATGAGAGAATCATGAGATTCCTCACCACAGCCATGGACAAGCACCACATTACCTACGCGCAATCTCGCCGCGACAAGTCTAACCGCAAAGAAGAAGCTCCAGCGACGAAAGAAGCTTCTACTGAAGAAAAAGCTTAAAGAACTGAAATCATGGCAGATAAAAAAGTACGCTACCTGAAATCTATCGAAATCGACACGAAAGCAGATCGCTACTGTCGATTCCGTAAAAAAGGATTTAAGTACATTGATTACAAGGATGCAAATTTCCTTCTAATGCTTTGCAACCCTCAAGGTAAAATTTTACCACGTCGTTTAACTGGAACAAGCTTAAAGTACCAACGCAAAGCATCTCAGGCAATTAAAAAAGCCCGTCATCTAGCATTGATGCCTTACGTAGCTGACAACCTTCACTAAGAACTAAACGTCATGGACATTATCCTTAAAGAAGACATCCACAAACTCGGTAACAAAAACGACATTGTTACAGTTAAAACTGGATTCGCACGTAATTTTCTAATTCCGCAAGGAAAGGCAATTTCTGCAACTGAATCAGCTAGAAAAGTTGTTGCTGAAGTCATTCGTCAACAATCTCACAAAGCTGCAAAAGCTCTAGACGCTGCACAAGGTATCGTCGAAAATCTAAACAAACTAACTGTTAAGATTGGTGCTAAAGCTGGTGAAACTGGGAAAATATTTGGTTCTGTAAACAGCATCCAATTGGCTGAAGCAATTCAAGCAGCCGGTTACGATGTTGAAAGAAAGCAGATTACTTTCTCTAACGATGCAATTAAAGAGCTTGGAACTTATGAAGCAAAAGTTAAAGTCTACAAAGACACTTTTGCAACTGTCAAGTTTGAAGTTGTAGCTGAGTAATCACTACTACTTACAAAGAATTTAAAGGCTCGCTTATGCGGGCCTTTTTTTGGTCTAAACTAATTTTAAGATACATACCTTTGGGTACATGCCCGATTTTGAATTAACAAGCGACTACACACCTCAAGGTGATCAAGGTGAGGCGATAAAACAATTGGTCGCTGGCGTTAATGATGGCACGAAACACCAAGTACTACTTGGTGTCACTGGATCTGGAAAGACGTTCACGATTGCAAATATGATTGCTCAGACGAAACGTCCAACATTGGTTCTGTCACACAATAAAACTCTGGCAGCCCAACTTTACAGTGAGTTTAAAAGTTTTTTTCCAAACAACCAAGTGGAGTATTTCGTGAGCTATTACGACTACTACCAACCTGAAGCATTCCTACCAGCTTCAAATACATACATCGAGAAAGATTTACAGATCAATGAAGAGATCGAAAAACTCAGGTTGAGTGCAACATCATCTTTGCTTGGCGGAAGAAGGGATGTCATCGTTGTAGCGAGTATCAGCTGCATTTACGGGATTGGGAACCCTGAGGAATTTCACAAGAGTGTGATTTCTCTCCATGCTGGAATGAAAACAACGAGAAATGCGCTTTTGCACAAATTGGTTTCAAGTTTATACAGCAGGTCCCAGCTCGAATTAACAAGAGGAACATTCAGAGTTCAGGGAGATACAGTTGATGTATTTCTGGCTTATACCGATCATGCACTTCGGATTTCATTTTGGGGAGATGAGATAGAAACCTTGCATACCATCGATCCGGAGTCAGGAACGAGGCTACATGGTTTTGAGAAATTCCTGATTTATCCTGCTAATTTATTTATCAGCAGCAAAGACAATACGGATTCATCGGTGTGGGCTATTCAACAAGATTTAGAAAAACAGAAAAAGTATTTTACGGACAACATGCTGCTTGCTGAAGCTAAAAGGTTAGAAGAACGAACACTCTACGACCTTGAGATGATCAAAGAATTGGGGTATTGTTCTGGCATTGAGAATTACTCAAGGTATTTTGACAAACGCAAACCTGGTGAACGTCCATTTTGCTTACTTGATTATTTCGATGATGACTTCCTTCTGGTCGTGGATGAAAGCCATGTAACACTTCCACAAGTTGGAGCAATGTATGGTGGGGACCGTTCTCGAAAAGTAAACTTGGTAGAGCATGGGTTTCGTTTGCCATCAGCCCTCGACAACCGACCACTCACCTCTGATGAATTTACGGGGATGCTTAACCAAGCCATCTATGTAAGCGCAACCCCAGCCGATTTAGAATTAGAAAGAGCCGAAGGAGTCATTGTGGAACAGGTAATTAGGCCAACAGGGCTGCTAGACCCCCCGATAGAAGTGAGGCCTTGCACCCATCAAGTGGACGATTTGGTTGGTGAAATTCACAAAGTTATCGCCATGGACGACAGGGTCCTTGTGACCACTTTAACAAAACGAATGTCCGAAGAATTGACGAAGTATCTTGAAACAATCAACATATCGACGCGCTACATCCATTCCGAAGTAAAGACGTTAGACAGGGTCGCTATTTTGCAAGATTTAAGAGATGGTGTTTTCGACGTACTCGTAGGCGTTAACCTGCTACGTGAGGGTTTAGATTTACCTGAAGTATCGCTTGTAGCAATCATGGATGCTGACAAAGAAGGTTTCTTGCGTAGCGTTCGGTCATTAACGCAAACTTCAGGTCGAGCTGCGCGAAATGTCAACGGCCGCGTCATTATGTACGCAGACAAAGTGACAAAAAGCATGCAGATCACCATTGACGAAACGTCAAGACGAAGAATAAAACAAGAAAAATACAATGAAGAGCATGGCTTAACCCCACAACAAATTAAGCGATCTACTGGCCGGGCAAATCTTGCCGCGGAAACTTCACCTGAATTCTCCAAAACAACCTCTGACCCCGTCCTGCTTTCTATGACGGCAGATCAATTGCAAAAACAAGCTGATGTTACAAAACGAGACATGAACAAAGCAGCAAAAGAATTGGATTTCATGGAGGCAGCCCGACTTCGTGATGAATACTTTACAATTAAGAATCTTTTAGAAGTTAAAGGCTAGCAATTGAGAAGACCTTAGTAGATTGCAATATGAAAAGAATATTTTACATCCTTACAGCGACAACACTGCTGCTTGCTGTGGGATGTAAAACAGAAACAATTGTTGATGTAAAAATTGATTCAACTGTTGATTCTCCAGAGTTCGTCTCAACTACATTTAGGTTCAAAAACGTAAAGATTGAGGGTGACACTTTGTTTGCAAATGTTGAGTACTCGGGTGGATGTGGAGATCACAAATTCGAGATGGAACCAAATGGTTTTTTAATGAAGAGCCTCCCACCCAAGCAGCCCTTACAAATAATCCACTTAAGCACTGTCGACCACTGTAGATCAATGATCAATGAAGACTTGAAATTCGACATCAGCAGCTTTCGTGGCACTCCCCATGGATCGACCGTTTTACTTTTAAAAAATTGGACCTCTGATATTATTTATAGTTATTGAAACCTGTTATTGAAAC
>DDJR01000007.1:31756-49773 GCA_002339135.1 Flavobacteriales bacterium UBA2619
TTATTGAAACCTGTTATTGAAACCAACATGAGAAATATTTACGCTACAGCTGCAGTACTCTTAAGTATTGCCTCTATTTCTTTCTCGGCCTCAAGCCAAATCAACTACGGTGGATCCCCATCGTTCATTGTTAACCAAGAGACTTTGTCTGAAACCAGAGTCGTCATGCCTGCAATCTCGAGAGAAATTTTAGATCAAGAAGATGCCATTACTGACCAAATTAAAGAAGTGCCATGGAGATTCGGTGTAGAGAATGAAGTGAATTTCTCACCCATAAATTCGGGATACTGGACCACAGAGGAAGACGAAAAGGTATGGCGTCTCGAGATTGTTTGTGCTGATGCAACTTCTGTATCAGTCAGATTTTCTGAGTTTGGATTAGAAAAAGGTGCCTACTTGTTTATTTGGTCTAAAAACAGCCAAGAATTCATCGGGAAATTTGACCACAGGTCTAAGAAAGACTGGGGCGGATTAGCAACTGGCGTGGTTACAGGATCAAATGTAATCGTTGAATACCACCAACCGCTAGCGATGGGAACAACCGCTCCCATCCTCATAGATCAAATAGTTTATGGATACCGTAGTTTACTACTACACCCTGAAAGTCAAGCAGCAGTTGAGCGAGGACCATTCGGGAACTCAGGAGCTTGTAACATTAATGTAAACTGCCCTGAAGGTGCAACTTGGGCAACCGAGAAGCGTTCAGTGGCACTCATCGTTCAAGGAGGATCCGCCGCATGTACTGGCGCACTCATCAACAACACTTTAAACGATGGAACTCCATACTTTCTTACAGCCAATCACTGTTTGGGCAACCCAGGAGCATGGCTCTATTACTTCAACCACGAGAGTGCAACTTGCAACGGAAATACAGGGCCTACAAACCAATCCGTAAGTGGCGGAACACTGCTCGTAAGCAACGCAGCTTCTGATTATGCGATTATTGAACTAAGTGCTATTCCACCTGCTTCATTCAATGTACAATACGCTGGTTGGGACGCTTCTGGAGACACACCCTTGAACGCAACAGGGATTCACCACCCTTCTGGTGATTTAAAGAAAATTTGCTTTGAAGAAGACAGTCCCTATGCTACAAATGCAGGTGGAGCTGCAGTTTGGATGATCGACGCATGGGAACTTGGGGTGACTGAACCGGGTTCATCTGGATCACCACTTTTTGACAACAACCACCGTATCATTGGACAACTTTACGGAGGATCTGCAGCTTGTAACGGAAATGTCAACAATGGCCAACTGGACTACTACGGCCGCATGAATGAAAGCTTCATTCTCGGAGCTTCTGAATACTTAGACCCAACGGGATCTGGCATACTTGCTTGGGACGGATACCCTGACGGAGCTGTATCATACGCAAACGATGCAGGGATTTCTATTGAAGGAGCTCCTGACGGTTTGCTTTGTGGGGCTGCAAGCATTTCTATTGAGCTGGTTTTAATGAATACTGGTACAGAAACACTCACATCTTGTAACATTTTATACAACGTCAACGGGACAAGTGCTCAGCAACTTAGTTGGAGTGGTAGCCTCGCACAATATGAATCTGAGACCATTTCTATTCCTACATTTGACGCTGTTGGAGGAGAGAATACAGTCACTGCTGAAGTCAGCAATCCCAATGGAATTTCAGATGAAAATGAACTCAACAATGAAAGTTTCGTTACATTCTCCTCGTTCACAGGCGAGACTCTTGACTTGGAACTTGCGATTACTTTAGATGACTACGGATCTGAAATTACATGGGAAGTTGTTCAACTTGGATCAGTTTTATACTCAGGCGGCCCCTACAGTGATGACGTCGATGGTGAAATCATCGTCGAGACACTCTGCTTGCAGGAAGGGTGCTACATATTCAAAATAGAAGATTCATACGGAGATGGACTTTGCTGTGAATACGGCCTTGGAAGTTGGGAAATTCTGAATGATGATGGTTTAACCATTGAATACAGCAATGGTGAGTTCGAAGATTCTGAATCAGTTCAGTTCTGTACAAATGACGAACCAACTGGAATGAATGCCACTGCTCCAAATGCAGAGGGCAGAGTATACCCCAATCCTGCGAATGAAAGCTTGACGCTTGAGTTCCCTTCAATGGAGGGACAGATTGCAATCACGGATCTTGAAGGCCGCACAATAGCAAGGCTTAGCCTTGCAGGAGAACTAAGTCATACTCTTGACGTAAGCAGCTGGCCGGAGGGGATGTACCTCTTAACAATCTCATACCCAGATGCAGAAAGTATGACGCGTCGAATTACAATCATTCACTAAACCAATACAGCGCACATGATCGAATTCGCTTCCATACTTGCGCTATTTGGACTTGTTACTAGAGGGGCTTGGTGTTTCTACTTCGGTGCAAAGCCCAAGTCCCTTTCTACTGGTTTATCGCATCATCTTCAAGCAACCGACTACACCATTGTTGTTTGCATGCACAATGAGGAGCAACATGTCGATGAGCTCATTGGCGCTCTTTTATCCCAAACCCCGTCCCCTCCTGAAATTCTAATTGTGAATGACGGAAGTACTGACAAAACAGCTGAAAAATTACATGTTTTTGAAAACAAGTACGATTCACTTCGGGTGATTCATTTGCGTTCAGGTGGAATTGGTAAAAAAGAACCTTTGGCAAAAGCCATTCAAGAAGCCTCTCATGATGTTGTTTTATGTACTGATGCAGACTGCATTCCTGAAAGCGACCAATGGGCCGCCATCATGGTTGAGGGATTGGGTGAACAATATCAACTTAAACTCGGAGTAAGCTTGCCATTTCAAGGCACTGGATTTTTAGGGAAATTACAAAATTTTGAAGCGGAGAGAATTGCTTCGAACTACATCGGCATGGCTGAAGCGGGGCATCCATATATGGGTGTAGGACGCAACCTGGCCTTTTTAAAATCGAGTTGGGTCAGCGTGGGTGGATTTGGCAGTCACTTGCATGTGGCCTCAGGAGATGATGATTTATTTGTACAAGACATGGTGAGGAATGGTGCAAGCGTAGGTACTGAAGTCAGAAAAGAAGGACAAAGCAATTCTGTTTGGCCCGACACATGGAAATCATGGATGAAACAAATGAAACGGCACTTGTCAGCAAGCTCGAGCTACCGAACATCTACTCTTGTCTTGTTAGGCTTACCAGCCATAGCAGACTGTATGATCTATCTCGGAGTCATTCTTGAGTTTATGCACAGTAATGTTTGGATAGCAATTGCTATACTGGCGTTAAATGCAATGATTAGAGGTCTTATCTTTCGAACATTCCTGCTTAGAGCTGGCCGACCCAGTCGAAATGTGTTCATGCTTTTATTTGAACCTCTCATGGGGCTAATTAGGCAAGTTCTTTCATTGCAGGTTCTGATTGCGAAACCCAAACAATGGAAGTAAACCCCAATCTGTCCGAGAAAGCGAAGCATGACTATGCCCTGATTCTAAGAGCTACAGGAGACAGCGATCAGAAAGCATATGCAGAGCTGATGGAAAGGTACAGGGATTCTATTTTCCATCTTTGCCGTAAAATGGTGTTTAATGACGATGACGCAGACGATTTAACGATTGAAACGTTCGGCAAAGCCTTTCAGAGACTTGACAAATACAAACCTTCATTTGCGTTCTCCACCTGGCTGTTTAAAATTGCATCAAATCACTGCATCGATTTTATTCGTAAAAAAAGAATCAATGCACTTTCACTCGACAGAGGCATCACAACTGAAGAGGGCCGCAACATGCAATTCACGGTGAAGGATGATGCTCTAGACCCCATGGAAACTCTTGAAAAGAAACAAAGAGTTGAAAAAATGAGATTGGTCGTCTCTGAACTTAAACCACGTTATCGAAGACTTGTGGAACTCAGATATTTTGAGGAATACAGTTATGAAGAAATCGCCATTGAACTGGACCTTCCACTGGGAACAGTAAAAGCACAACTGTATCGTGCTCGTGACATCCTATCAAGCGTCATGGAAAGTTCAAAAAAACATCTATAACTAAGAAAAATATGACAGAAACTGTCTTCAAGTACTTTCCAAATCTCAGTGAAAGTCAAAGAAAACAATTCGAAATTCTTGCAAAGAGTTTTCCCGAATGGAACAGCAAAATTAATTTGGTCTCACGGAAAGACATGGAACACTTTCAAGAAAGACATGTTCTACATAGCCTAGGTATCTTCAAAACCATGAAGTTTGCCGCTGGTTCAAGAATACTAGACGTAGGTACAGGCGGCGGATTGCCTGGGATTCCATTGGCCATCATGATGCCTGATGTTGACTTTGTTTTGTGTGACAGCACCCGAAAGAAAATTCATGTTGTCCAAGAGTTGGCTAATGAGATGGGGTTGAAAAACATTGAAGCTGTTCACGCGAGAGCCGCTGACATCCCCGGAAAATTTGATTTTGTTGTAAGCCGTGCGGTCAGTCGGCTTTCTAAATTTATTCCATGGATCGAGCACAAAATCGACAAAAGAAGTATAAATCCATGGCCCAATGGAATACTCTATTTAAAAGGTGGTGACCTCCAGGAGGAATTAAATGAGGTCAATAGATCGACTGAGGTGATTTCTATTTCTCAATACTTTCAGGAAGAGTTTTTCGAAACGAAAGCTGTGGTTTATGTAACGTTGTAAAAGAAGAAAAGACCCACCTCTGGGTCTTTTCTATACCTGCAAGAAAATTGAAACCAACATAGCCATAGACCATGTTATTTGATAGACGTGGTAAATATCATGGGGTTGCCTCTTTTGTTAAAAAAAACTAATTTTAATTCCTGTAAGCATTGTCAAACCGATATCCTACTCCTCTTACAGAGTGAAAATAAAGAGGTGATTTGGGATTGGGTTCAAAATATTTCCTGAAAGAAAGGAGATAGTTGTCAATGGTACGCGTGTTGGGATACACTGAGTATCCCCAAATTGTTTCTAAAATCTCTTCTCGACTTACAACCTCTCCTTTTTTAGAAGTTAGAAGTCGAAGGAGCATCATTTCTCTCTTGGAGATTTTCTTGACCAAACCGTTGTGGGTTACAATGGAATACTGATCGAATCTGACCTCACCCTTCCCGATTTGAAGAACATCTAAATCTAACGCCACGCCAACTGCACCTTGATCTGAAGAGCGCTTAGATTGCTCAATTAATCGAGCCAACCTTAAAAGCAACTCATCAACACTAAAAGGTTTTCCTAAATAATCATCAGCTCCTAAAAGAAGTCCTTCGAGTCTTTCGGGTCCAGAATTCTTAGCCGTTAAAAATAGAATCGGCATTTTGTACCCCTCGACTCTGAGGATAGAACACACTTGAAATCCATCCACAACAGGAAGCATGACATCTAAGATGATAGCATCAACCCTTTGACTTCTAACTGTCTCAAGAGCATCAACGCCATCATCAACAGAGACTACATGGTAGCCTTCCGCTTTGAGGTTCATCACTAACATTTTTTGAAGAGACGAGTCATCTTCAACAACAAGCACTCTGTTGGCTTTTTCTGACATTTGCTAATTAGATTTGCGCAACATTCTAGAATCACAAATTTACAAGGATTACAGCCATGATTAACGAACAAGATTTCAATAAAGACTTAGGCAAAGGAACAATCGGTGAAGTACTAGGTATTGAAATTACTTCGATCACAGAAGGTGTCGTGAAAGGCAAAATGCCTGTTGACAACAGAACTCGACAACCTTACGGCATGCTCCATGGAGGAGCAAGCGTCGTACTCTGTGAGACTCTAGGTTCTGTAGGATCTCATTTTTTAGTGTCAAAACAAGGGAAAGCGGCTGTCGGGTTAGAAGTCAATGCCAATCACCTCAAGAGCATTAAATCTGGATGGGTTTTTGGAGAAGCAACCATCGTGAAGAAAGGAGGACGTGTTCATGTTTGGTCGATTGAATTAAAGAATGAAGAAGGAGAATTGATCTGCACTTCAAGACTCACAGTCATGATTGTGTCTTTATAATGGAAGCTCGCGTATGGTGGAGCCCTCCAGGAAGTGAAGATGTTTACACTCTTGAACCTTCTTGTTCTGGAACTTCCTGCTTTAGGTTTACTCCATTTAGCATCTCGGACAAGCATCCTTCGATTGAAATGAAAGGGCATGTGATCCATTCAGCTCCTCCTGCCCGCGGAACCATCGCTGTGACAACGCCATTTGATCGTTTTTCAACGGCACAAAATGATCACATGAATGCAGTCTCAAAAGCGATTGACCTCATCGAGAATGGTGTGCTAGACAAGGTTGTGGTTGCAAGAATTAAATCTGTCACTTCAGACGCCTCACCTGAAGCCACCTTTAAATTAAAATGTGAAAAACACCCAGATGCATTTGTGTATTTAATCGATCACCCCAGTTGCGGTGTGTGGTGCGGAGCTACACCTGAATTGCTGATCGCTTCAAGTGACAACCGAGTAGAAACTGTTTCTTTAGCTGGCACTAGAGTCCTTCTAAAGGGTGATGCTACAAATGATTGGACAGCAAAAGAAAAACACGAACAGGCTCAGGTTACTGAATATATTCAATCTGTGTTAGAGAACTACGGAGCATCGGAGATGAGTATCGAGCCACGTGCTGACAGAAAGTACGGGAACCTCATTCACCTTGAGACCCGATTTAGATGCTCCATCAAAGGAGATATACAACACCTAGCGAGTACACTTCATCCAACTCCCGCTGTAGGTGGTAGACCCCTAAAAGAAGCTTGTGATTTTATTGCCTTGCACGAGCAGTTTTCTCGCGCATACTACTCGGGATACTTGGGTGTTGAAACCGCATCAGGCAGTGCTTATTATGTGAATTTACGAGCTGCCCAATGGATGGTGGGGGGAATCCGGATTTACGCTGGTGGTGGGATCGTTGAGGGTTCTATTCCCCAGGATGAGTGGCTTGAAACTGAAGCGAAAATTAAAGCTATAGAAGCTACCTTCGCTTGATGCTTTCAAGACAAGACAGATCATCAACGGATCATCGATGCGCTGCTGCATTTGTATCGACCTTGTCTATGAAAGGACTGACTGATGTTGTAATCAGTCCTGGCTCTAGAAATGCACCCCTCACGATTGCTTTTATAGAAGATACATCGATCCGAACACACATCGTCATAGATGAGAGAGCTGCGGCTCATGTTGCACTAGGTCTAGCTTTAGAGACAGGAGATCCTGCTGCCGTAATTTGCACTTCTGGTACTGCAGCGATCAATCATGGCCCCGCCATTGCAGAAGCTTTCCATCAAAGAACTCCATTGATAAGCATCACGGCTGACAGGGCATTAAACAGTCTCAACAAAGGGCATGGTCAGTCGATAGATCAAACAGGGCTTTTTTCAAAATTTACGTTGAAAGACTACAGTTTTAATGGAAGTTCTTCGGAGGTTTCAGACCTTAAAGAAGTCACTGAAAAAGCAAGTCAAATCTACAATATCGCTCAAAGCGGTGGACCCGTACATGTCAATATTCATTTAGAAGAACCACTCTATGGAAAGTCCAAAGTCCATGATATAGATGTTTCTGTGAGTCCATTTCGAAAACAGGTAGCCCATTTTAATGTTCATGAACTTCCTGAACTATTTCAAACGAAATCAAACCGAACTTTAATCATTGCTGGACCCAGAATGTTGTCTGAATGGACAGGACAACATTTTAATTCTGTCGCTGGAATATCTGAAAGTTATTCTGGCATGAAAGGCCACTCGCTCATTCCTTCCGGAGATGCATTCATGGCTGGTGAGATGTGGAAGGTAAATCCGCATCTGATTCCAAACTCAATTGTCACAATTGGAAATCCCACATTGAGTAAGTCTCTTAGGAACTGGGTTACTGAGCTCGAGATTCCACATATTCACATTGGTGATGATGCATTTACTGGGCTGGACACTTTCAATACTCTTGAAAAATCAATTGATTCCGAACCACTTGAATGGCTGCGTGTGTTTGGAGACACATTTGCACAAGATGAAAACTATCTTCAAGCTTGGAATGTTGAGAAACATCGACTCCAAAATATCCAAGATCAATTCTCAAGCAAAGCCAAGTGGAGCGACTTAGTTGCTTACAAAAGCATCTTTCAATTTTTTAAAAAAGCAACTTCCACAACAATGCATTTTGCAAACAGCACCTCTGCCCGCTATGCGTTGTTTTTTGATTTCACGAAAAACATTCGTTTACATGCAAACAGGGGCGTTGCAGGAATTGATGGATGTACTTCAACGGCCGTAGGTCACGCTTTATCAACCGAAGATAACGTCACACTTGTCACCGGTGATGTTGCTTTTTTGTACGACATTAACGGACTTGCAACGGTTCAAAAATTGCCAAGAAATTTAAGAATCATCGTCATTAACAATGGAGGTGGAGGAATTTTTAGATGGCTTGAAGGCCCGGCTCAATCTGGGTGTCTAGAATCACATTTTGAGACAAAACCCAAAACAAGCATTAAAGCTGCAGCTAGCTTCTGCGGGGTTGATTACTTTTGTGGTACTGATTCGAAAAGCACCCATCAAGGCTTCATCGATTTAGAGAAAAACAAAGGAACAGCCATTCTTGAAATCACAACTGATTCTAGAGCAAGTGCAGAAATTTACAAACAGTTTTTAACAGAGTTGAAAGGTTAAACAAAGAGATTTACGAATTACATGAGCAGTTACAATTGGACTTCTATTAAAGAATATGAAGATATTCGCTTTGAATTCTTTGAAGGCATCGCAAAAATCACGATTTGTCGCCCCAAAGTATTAAACGCATTCCGCCCTGAAACAAACATTGAAATGATCGACGCGATTGACATTGCGCGGGAAAGACCTGATGTGGGAGTTGTCGTTTTCACGGGAATCGGTGATGTTGCTTTTTGCAGTGGCGGAGACCAAAACGTAAAAGGTGTGGGTGGGTACATCTCGAAAGACGGCGTACCTAGACTCAACGTTCTTGACTTGCAAAAACGCATTAGATCACTTCCAAAACCAGTCATCGCTATGGTAAATGGCTACGCCATTGGAGGTGGACATGTTCTTCACGTTGTCTGCGATTTAACCATTGCAGCCGACCATGCTAAATTTGGTCAAACAGGACCCAAGGTGGGAAGTTTTGATGCGGGATTTGGTTCTAGCTATTTGGCTGACATGGTTGGTCAAAAGAAAGCCCGAGAAATATGGTTCCTTTGTGAACAATACACAGCGGCCGAAGCGGAGAAAATGGGGATGGTTAATAAAGTTGTGCCTCTGGCTGATTTGGAAGACACGACAGTGGAGTGGTGCCGTACGATTATGAAGCGATCTCCGCTTGCGATTCGAATGATTAAGCGGGGACTCAATGCAGAGCTTGACGGACAACGTGGCTTGATGGACTTTGCGGGTGATGCGACGTTGATGTACTACTTGATGGAAGAGGCACAAGAAGGGAAAAAAGCATTTTTAGAAAAGCGTGATCCTGATTTTAAACAATTTCCAAAATTCCCTTAAAGCAAGTTCAACATGGCAACAATTCAGGCATGGATAAAAGCTGGAAGACCTCGCACCCTTCCTCTTGCAGTTACGTGTGTTCTTATTGGAGCAGCTGTCTCTTTGTCTTCCGAAGCCTCTGCTAACAATCAGCCTGATACTGCGTTTTA
This sequence comes from Flavobacteriales bacterium UBA2619, assembly GCA_002339135.1. GTDB lineage: Bacteria > Bacteroidota > Bacteroidia > Flavobacteriales_D > Sanyastnellaceae > UBA974. The sequence continues at coordinate 41,358 of DDJR01000007.1, forward strand.
CACTGTACTTGGACTGGTTCTTCTCACGGTCATTTATTTACAGATTCTTGCAAATTTCGCGAACGATTATGGCGATTTTAAAAAAGGCACAGATGGACCTGAGAGATCAGACCGCGCGATGGCTTCAGGCGAAATTTCTGAAAAAGAAATGAAATGGGCACTTGCGGCTACTTCCAGCAAGGCCCTTCTTGTTGGATGCGCTGCTGTATTTTTCGCTCTGGACTTTACCATGGAGAAATCAGCTGTTGCACTGTTTTTCATCACGCTTGGGTGTGCTTCTATCTATGCTGCTTTAAGCTACACTATGGGAAGAAAAGCATATGGATACAAGGGGCTTGGAGATGTATTCGTGTTGCTTTTTTTCGGATACATCGGCGTTTTAGGCGTGGCGTATTTACTCTCGGGTGAGTTTGATTTTTACTGGCTATTACCAGCTACATTTTCAGGGCTTATGTCTGTCGCCGTTCTCAATCTGAACAATTTACGGGATCACGAAAACGATGCCCGATCTGGCAAGACAACACTCGTGGTTAAATTGGGATTTAAAAAAGCAAAGATTTACCACGCCACATTGATTCTTGTAAGTTGGTGCGCAATGCTCCCGTTTTTATACGGCATCAATGACCTTCCTGAATGGAAGGGGGGGATATGGTATGTGATCATCGCTTTTGTCCAGCTCAAGCATGTGGTTTTTGTGATGAAAACAACCCAGCCTGAAAAACTGGATCCTGAACTGAAAAAAGTGGCGCTAACAGCGTTTGTTGTGTCCCTTTTCATGTTCTTATCTGTAACAGCTTAACGATGGCATCCATTGAATTCACTTCGCACCCCTTGGAATTCAAAAAACCCGCTAAAACATCTCGTGACACATTAAAAAACAAACCCAGTTTTTTCTTGTCAATCAAAGATGAAAAAGGCCAAACAGGAACAGGAGAATGCAGTTTAATTCCCGGTCTAAGTTTGGAGTCTGAAGAAGATGCCCTAGATGCTTTAGAGAAACTTACGGAACACAATTTTACAAGTTCTGCATCTATACCCGACAGCTTGCCAGCTCTTAAATTTGCAGTTGAAACTGCCTTGATAGACCAGAAAAGAGAGGGTCCGCCTTCCTGGATAGATGGAATCACAATCAATGGTTTGGTGTGGATGGACGATGCGTCTGCCATGCTCAATCAGGTCGATGTTCTCATCGAAAAAGGGTATAAGACCATCAAACTTAAAGTAGGCACCCTCCCCTTTTATGAGGAAGTTGATTTACTTAAAGAAATTAGGCTACGTTGTCCCGCGCACAGCTTCACATTGCGAATTGACGCAAATGGGGCCTTCAGCAAACAAACACCTGATGGACTATCAGCCCTGGAAAAATTAAAGGTGCTTCATCAAGCAGGATTAAACCTTCACAGCATAGAGCAACCCATAGCACCAGGTCTGATCAGTGAAATGGCGGAACTTTGCGCATCTTCGCCTGTACCTATAGCCCTGGACGAAGAATTAATTCAAATTCGTACAGCTGCAGAGAGACGTAAACTTCTTGAGAAAATACGACCTGCATATTTGGTCTTAAAACCAAGCCTGCTGGGTGGCTTTAAATCCTCAGAATCTTGGATATCCATAGCAGAAAGTCTTTCTATCGGTTGGTGGGCCACATCTGCTCTTGAATCAAATGTAGGTCTGGCAGAGATTGCTGAATGGACTTCTGAACTGTTGAAGTCTAGACCTCAATTAAAGAGCATGGCTCAAGGTCTAGGTACAGGAAGTCTCTACAAAAACAACATCCCTTCTGAGATGGTTATTTCCCATGGAAAATTATATTCAAGTGCATACAATGCTGAATTAAAATGGCCACAAGGTGTCTCAAATGCAATTGAACATTGGTTCAAACACCCGCATTCATCTTTCACCTATAAAACTTCTGGTTCAACAGGAAAACCTCGAGACATAACACACACTAGAACTTCAATCATCGCAAGTGCAAAATCGACATTAACGTATTTCAATTTGACACCAGGAGACCGAGCGGTACTTGCGCTACCTATCGATTTTATCGCTGGACACATGATGATTGTCAGAGCAATTGTTGGTGGATTGGCACTGGAAATTGTTGAACCAACAGCAAAACCAGTATTTACCAAACAAGCAGATTTCATCGCTCTAACACCACTCCAGTGCTACTCACTTCTGCCTGACTTTCCACCAGTCAAAACAGTTCTCTTAGGCGGTGGTGTCGTCTCTGACGATCTAAAAAGAAAATTGCCTGATGGAATTGACTTTTATGAAAGCTACGGAATGACTGAAACAATCACACATGTGGCCATTAGAAAACTGAACCGAGCAGGCTCGACGAGTCCATTTGAAGCCTTGCCCGGAGTTGAATTTGGAATATCTAAAGACAGGACTCTTTGTATTGACGCTCCTTCAAGAGGGGTCTTTGGTTTGGTGACCGATGATGTTGTCGAACTTGTCGATAAAAAGAGGTTTGTTTGGCTTGGACGCAAAAGCTCCATCATCAATTCAGGTGGAATTAAAGTCATGCCCGATGTTGTTGAACAGAAGATTTACGGGATTGTAAAACCTCTTGAGTGCGCGTATCTTATAAAAGGTGAGCCCGATGGATCTCTTGGAGAGAAAGTTACATTGCAACTCGACACAAATCCTCTCTCAAAGAATCAAGAACACAAACTCTTAGAAGAAATTTCAAGACTGGAAGATTTAGAAGCACATCACGAGCCCAAACAGATTTCCTACGGGAAAATCATCAAATCGAATCGAGGTAAAATTAAAAGAAACGCAAAATGAAACCTGTCATAGTATTTGCAACAGCAAATGAGAACAAAACGGCTGAGGTCAGAGAGCTGTTAAAAGACCTGTTCGAAGTGAAATCTCTCGTCGATATAGGTTGCTTGGATGACATTCCGGAAACAAAAAATACCCTGGAGGGGAACGCCAAGCAAAAGGCGGATTATGTGAAAAACAAATACGGCTTAGATTGTTTTGCTGACGATACGGGTTTAGAGGTTGATGCGCTTCACGGTGCACCCGGAGTTTATACTGCTCGTTATGGTGGGCCAGAGAAAGACGCACAGCAAAACATGAATCACTTGAATGGAGAACTAGAAAAAGTGGGGGCCACCATAGCGTCGCAACGAACTGCTCGCTTCAGGACTGCAATACACCTGATTTTAAATGGAAAGGAAGTGAGTTTAAACGGCATTTGCAGAGGTCACATTGCACCTAAACAATCTGGGAAATCAGGCTTTGGATATGACCCTGTCTTTGTTCCAGATGGTGAAGAAAGGACGTTTTCCGAAATGAGTGCTGAGGAAAAAAATACAATGAGTCACAGGGGAAGGGCAATACGCGCCATGTTAGAATATTTAGGTGTGTAAAAGAACGTGTTAAACGTGTTTGGTCCATATTTGCACCATGAATTATCTGGAATTCGAAGAGCCCATTAAGACCTTGCGTGAGCAGTTAGTCCAAGCGAAAGACATTGAGTCAAAAAACGATCTTGACATGACCACGACGATTGTGGAATTGGAAGAGAAAATTGTGGAAGTAACTCAAGAGATCTATGGAAAACTGAATGCTTGGCAGCGTGTACTCGTGAGCAGACATCCCGATCGTCCATACGCCCTTGACTACATGAACGCGATCACAGATGGTGAGTTTATGGAGCTTCATGGTGATCGAAACGTGAAGGATGACAAAGCAATGGTTGGTGGACTTGGGGAAATCAATGGTCGTCCCGTCATGTTAATCGGACAACAAAAAGGCATCAACACCAAGATGCGCCAGTACCGCAACTTCGGCATGGCAAATCCAGAAGGATACAGAAAAGCACTTAGACTGATGAAGCTGGCTGAGAAATTTAACATTCCAGTGGTCACTTTAATCGATACACCAGGGGCCTACCCCGGACTTGAGGCTGAGGAGCGAGGCCAGGGCGAAGCTATCGCAAGAAATCTCATGGAAATGACTCAATTGAGGGTTCCAATTGTATGCATCGTTATCGGAGAAGGTGCCTCTGGGGGCGCTTTGGGGATAGGCATAGGAGACCGTGTTATGATGCTAGAACACACATGGTACAGTGTAATTTCACCGGAATCTTGTTCTTCCATTCTGTGGAAATCTTGGGATCACAAAAAAGAAGCTGCTGAAGCACTAAAACTCACCGGAGAGGACATGCTAGGCAACAAATTAATCGACGGAATTATTCCTGAACCACTTGGCGGTGCTCACAACAACCGAGAAGAGATGTACGCTACTTTAAAGGGAGAAATCACCGATTATTTAAAGAAACTAATGCCGATGGATGCAGACAAGCGTATCGATGCTCGAATACGCAAGTTTTCTAACATGGGAGTGGTGACTAGTTAATTATTCGGGTAAAAAAACACCCGAATTAAGCCCTAAGTTTGCCCTAGTTCTTATCAGATTCACGAAACAAAATTTTCGAATGCTACGTATTCAAGCATCTATTGTCGCTTTTGCAACAATGTTAATTCTAGCCGGTTGTGCTGGACTAGGTTCAATGGAAAAAGCCATTGAAACACTCAATTTAAAAGTAAATCCAGAAACCTTAATACTTCGCGGAGATATCGTCGAAGTTGAGATTACCGGGAACTTTCCAGCCAAATACTTTGCAAAAAAAGTAAGACTAGAGGCTACACCAGTTCTTGTATGGGAAGGTGGTGAAGCTGCATTTGCTCTTGAAGGATTCCAAGGCGAAGATGCTGCAGGAAACTACACAGTGGTCCCTTTCGAAACTGGCAAAGCATTCACTTACAGTGGCAGCGTTAAATATGACGCTGCAATGGAGGATGCTTGTCATTTAGAACTGCGATTGCGCGGCATGAAAGGTGACAAGATTGTTGACTTCGAGCCATACATCATATCCAAAGGTGTCATCACAACACCTCAACTCATTCAACCTGATGATAAATTTCTCATGACAGCCGATCGTTACCAACGTGTAATGTCATACACTATGGGAGACGACATAAACTATGACTACAACAGCTCTAGGGTCATGAATACTGAGATGCGTGAAGAAGGTTGGAAAGCTATGAAAGAGCTTTTTGTTTTGGCAGCTTCCGCTGACAGCGTGAATCTTTCAGGTGTATCTATTGAGTCTTACGCATCTCCTGAAGGTGAAATTACACTCAACGAAGACCTCGCAACTGACCGTGCACAGTCAGCACAGAAATCACTTGTGAATGAACTTAAGAGGAAAAAGATAGAAACCGCTGAGGGTTTCTACACACTCATGGCAAAAGGTGAAGATTGGAGAGGCTTTAAACGTTTAATGAAAGCTTCAAATATTGCTGACAAAGATTTAATCTTGAGGGTATTAGAGATGTACTCTGACAAGAGCAAGCGCGAAGAAGAAATTCGAAACATTGCAAAAACATATTCCGAGATTGAAGACCAAATACTGCCATCTTTACGTCGATCATCAATTGCGATGAACTACACAGTTGAGGGTTACACAGACGAAGAACTAACTGAATTGGCTGTGACATCACCTGCTTCACTTACTGTTGAGGAGCTGTTGTTTTCAGCGACTTTATTCACAGACATGACTGACAAATTAGCTGTCTACACATCATGTTCTTCAGCTTACAACAACGATCACAGAGGTTATAACAACGCTGGGGTTTGCCTCATGGAAATGGGAAGACGAAATCAAGCGGAAGAGGCGTTCAATGCTGCACTTGCACTTTCAGAAAACAATTCTGCAGTCTTAAATAACGTTGGAGCAATAGCTCGCCAAAAGGGAATGACTGATGTAGCTGCTGACATGTACTCTAAGGCTGGTTCTGGAGCTGAGATAAACTACAACAAAGGTTTAGTTGCGATTGCACGCGGAGAATATGGCTCAGCTGTTTCGAACATGAGCGCCTACCCTTCTGCTAACCTTGCTCTAGCGAAGCTTTTAAACGGTGATGCCAACGGAGCAAAGACGACACTTATGAATGCAGAGGATGACTCCGCTATATCGAGCTACCTACTCGCTATTTGCTGTGCTCGCTTAGATGACGCTGCTGGAGTTAAAGCAAACATGAATGCAGCTCTAACAAAAGACAGCACACTCAAAGGGAAAGCTCAAACAGACCTTGAATTCTCTGACTTCCGTTCTGAGTTAGGACTTTAAAACATTCGAGTAAAGACTCGTAAAAACAAGAAACAAGAAAATTGAAATCAGGATCCAGCTTAGGCTGGGTCCTTTTTTTATGGAGACAAATTAAAAAGAGCCAGAAGGTGTCACACAGATTAGAGCCGCATGCTTTGACTCGCATTCCACAAAACAATTCCAGCACAAACGCTGACGTTCATGCTGTTCTTGACACCTAGCTGGGGGATTTCAAGAACAACATTGGCGAGGTCACAAGTTGAGGGTTGAACTCCACGAACTTCATTGCCGAAAACAAGTGCCCACTTCTCTCCTTGTTGAGGTTTCCAATCTTGAAGAGAGATGCTTCTAGGGTCTTGCTCTATGACCGCAATGTTAAAACCTTCGTCACGAAGAACTGCGAGGGCTGAAGCTGCTGAATCATGTGCGCGCCAAGGAATGTGATCGCTTGCTCCCAAGGCTGTTTTAAGGATATCTCTGTGGGGCGGATGGCATGTAATACCACAAAGCTCAACACCTGAAATACAGAAAGCGTCACCCGTTCTAAAAAACGAACCTACATTGTTGCCGCTTCTGACATCCTCAAGGACAAATACCACAGGAAGATGTTCTGCATCTATGTAATCTTCCGACCGCACTCTATTCGTTAAAAAGAAGAGAAAAAGGAAGACGTGCTTGGTACATGTCATTCGACTCCAACATCCTCTTGACAGATATGATTTCGAGCAAAGTCGTGTTGTTACCTGCCACTAAACCCAAAGCGTCAAAACCTGCATGGACACCCGTTAAATCTTCAATAAGAACTTCAAAAGGATCACGAATTTCTGGGAGATAGATCAGCGTGGGGTCAGAAGAATTAATCAGACCTTGGGCATACTCTATGGCGGCACTCAGATTCCCAATTTCGTCCACGAGTCCGATTTCAAGAGCATCGTTGCCTGACCAAACTCTTCCTCTAGCCACTTCCTCTACTTGAGTTGCAGATAGATTTCTTCCTTGAGCCACTTTTGAAGTGAAATCTGAGTAAATACCTATAATCACTTCATTGTAAGCGTCAATTTCGAATTTCGACATTGAAAAAACACCATCTGGTTTTCCTGCATGAGAATGAGTTGCTATCTCATCGAACGCCACTCCAAGATGCTTTTCGTACATTCCTCCCAAATTGGGAATAACACCAAAGACACCAATGGATCCAGTAATTGTAGTTGCATTTGCGTAGATTTTATCTGCGGCACAACTAATGTAGTATCCGCCAGAAGCCGCGAGGTCACCCATGCTGACGACGAGCTTTTTCCCAGCTTCTTTCAAAAGGATTGTTTCACGCCAAATGACGTCGCTGGCAAGAGCACTTCCTCCCGGAGAATTCACTCTCAACACCACCGCTTTTACATCAGGAGCAAGACGCGCTGCCTTAATTGCAGCAGCAGTAGTTACAGAACCTATCGTCGTTGCGTCTCCCTCACCTGATTCAATGGCTCCCACTGCGTAGATTACAGCTATGTCACCTCCCAGTTCTTCGTTGTCTGAATCCAAAGTTTCGTCAGCAGAGAGCGTGGATACGAGTTCCGCCAAATTGTCTTCCGACATGGACATTCCAAACATGTTCTCAGGCAAAGCATATTCCCCGAAAGAGATGGTTTCTAGTTCTAAACTATCTAAGCTACGTTCAAGCAAAGCTTCTAACTCGTCCTCGTAAAAAACAGCATCTATGAGTCCCAACTCAATAGCATCAACTGGCAATCTTACGCCAATATCTTCCGCGATTGCATCTATATCTGAAGTACTAAGACCTCTGCTTTCAGCTATACTTGAACTAATGGTTGACCAAAACTCTCCCAAGAGCGCATTGAGTTGTTCTTTGTTCGATTCGCTGTAGTTTTTGCGCAACAAAGGCTCAACTGCTGACTTGTATTTGTTGTTCGGACCCCGAAGAACCGTTACATCAATACCCAACTTCTCAATAAGACCGGGATAAAACATCGATTGTGCTCGCAGACCCAGAAGCGTCATTCCACCAGCTGGATGAAGATAAACTTCATCCGCCACAGAGTTCAGATAGTAACCACTTTGACTCATGGTCTCGCTCCAAGCGATGACCCATTTTCCAGACTCTCGAAATTGCTCTATACCACCGCGGATGTCTTCTAAAGTGGCAGGTGAAACTGCAACGCCTGAAACATTTAAATACAGTCCCTTAATTTTATCGTCAGAGGAAGCTCTATTAAGACCATCAAGGATTTGATCTAAACCAATCTGAGGGTCAGGTGTGAGACTCGCAAA
>DDJR01000007.1:50180-56270 GCA_002339135.1 Flavobacteriales bacterium UBA2619
CCAGAATAAACCTCAGATTCTGCCTCTTCCAATTCAGAGATTGCTCCGAAAACCCCACTAACAAGAGCGCCTACGAAAATAAAAATGAGTATGGTACCAGCTATTAGCATGCCGATGATTGAGCCTATGGTTGAGCTCGCAATATTTTTGATAAAGTTCATATTGCAATAATACGAATGTAAATTGCGGTTATAGCTAAAAAATGGTGTTTCGAACAATTTACATTAGTGTGGGATCCAATTTGGGTGATCGAGTTGCTCTTTTAAAGGAAGGCATATCTCTACTTGAAAAAGAATTGGTGGAGTTAAAAGCGATTAAATCCCTCACAGAATCCCCCATTTATGAAACAGAGGCCTGGGGAATGTCTGAGGGAACTCCTGCCTTTTTAAATCTTGTCCTCGCACTCGAAACAGATTTAAAAGTAGAGAAATTACTTTCTTTGTTACTCGATGTTGAAAAAGAGTGCGGAAGAAAACGCGACAAAATTCAATCATTAGCTAGACAATCTGACTCTTACGCTAGCAGGACGCTCGACTTAGATATTTTGTTGGATGGAAATGTACTCATGAAAACAAACAATCTAACCGTCCCCCATCCCAAACTCACTCAGCGTAGATTTGTATTGCAACCCCTGGCTGATCTAGACGCCAAGATGACAATACCAGGGGAAAACTGCACTGTTGGTGAAGCCTTAACAGCTTGCCCTTTACAACCAGAAGTGAGATTAAAATAGAAAGAATGGGGCCATATGCATACATCGCGATAGAGGGAAACATCGGAGCTGGGAAAACCACGTTCAGCAAACTGATGGCGGAGAGAACAGAAAGCAAGATTATTCATGAACGATTTGCGGAAAACCCATTCTTGAAGCGGTTTTATGAGGATCCTGAGAGTCATGCTTTTTCCGTAGAACTTGCATTTGTCGCAGACAGGTTTAAGCAACTTGGAGAAGCGCTCGGAAGTCGCAACCTATTCCGTCAAAACGTTATTTCTGACTACAACTTTGCGAAATCACTCATCTTCGCCAAAGCGAATCTTCCAAAGAATGAATTCTCACTCTTTCGGACCATGTTTCGTTTGATGGAAGACCAAATTCCTTCTCCCGAAGTCATCGCAATACTCAATCCAGGACTTGAAAGGGTCAAAGAGCAGATTAAAGAACGCGGTCGGAAGTATGAGCAAGACCTTCCGAAAGGGTACCTCGAAAAAATTGAGAAAGGGTATAGCACCTACTACAAATCTCATCGCGGCTCTAGGGTTCTTTTGATAGACACCTCAGATGTCGATTTTGTAAAAAACATCAACGATTACGAAAAACTAGCTCATTGCATCATCACCCCCAGAAAACCAGGCGTGTATGAGATCAAGCCATGATGAAAAAAAACCTACAATCAGATGCGTAGAAAAGACTTTATAAAATTAAGCTCTCTCTTTGGAGGAGGATTGTTTTCAGGAGCTTCGTATGGCGGAAATAGGAACCCGAAATCCTCCAACCTTCATCCCTCTGAAGCCATCAACAACGCAGGGATTCAAGGAAGTATGTTCGATTATTCTGATGCGCCTATAGAAAAAGTGAGAGTGGCCATTGTGGGGCTGGGAAATCGTGGAAGCACATTGATAGAGATGTTGAGCTGGCTGGTAAGACATGGTCACGCAGAAATTGTTGCGATTTGTGATGTACAAACTCCGTATATCGACAGAGCAGAAGAAAGCATCGCGAAGTTTCAGACTTCTGCACCTAGGAGAGTCGATGGAAGCTCTGATGAAAATGCATGGAAGACCATCTGCCGTTCTGAAGAAGCTGACCTGCTTGTCATAGCCACCCCATGGAGATGGCATGCTCCTATGGCCATCTTCGCTATGGGACAAGGTCTTCACGTTGCTACTGAAGTTCCCACAGCCTATACAATAGAAGAAAATTTAGAAATTCTAAAGACTGCAGAAAAGACCAATAGACATTGCATCATGTTAGAAAACTGCTGCTACAATGAAGAAGAGTTGTTTGTGTTGAACATGGTGAAAGAAGGCGCTTTTGGAGATTTAACACATGCTGAATGTGCCTACATCCATGATCTAAGACAACTTCTAATGGATGAGAAATACTATCACAACCGTTGGCGACTGCAGCAGCATCTTGAAAGAGACGGAAACCTCTACACCACGCATGGACTTGGCCCTGTGTGCATGTACATGGATATTCTAAGAGGAGACAATTTGAGCCACTTAATTTCCATGAGTTCAAATGAAGCTTCTCTGTCCAAAGCCCTCAGAGAATCTGAAGACCCATCTTTAAACGCTCTCGCCAATCAAGTGAAATGTGGTGACGTAAACACGACCCTCATCAAGACTGAACAGGGAAGAAGCATCATGCTACAATTCGATGTACATACTGGACGACCCTACAACAGGTTGAATAAACTCAGCGGATCTGGCGCGACTCACTATGGGTACCCTTCAAGGTTGTACAAAGACCATGGCCCCACTTGGAATATGCACAAGTGGGAAGATGAAGAAGGGTATAAAGAACACAAAGAGAAATACACGCATCCCATGTGGAGTCGACTACAAGCTCAAATTTCCGAAAACGATCAAGGACATGGAGGCATGGATTTTGTGATGATTTACAGACTGATCAGAGCTCTCAACAAAGGTGTTTCCTTGGACTTAAACGTATACGATGGGGTTCTGTGGTCTTTAGTAGGGGCGCTTAGCGAACAAAGCGTCGCACTTGGAAACGAGAAAGTACATGTCCCGGACATTACTAACGGAGCTTGGAAAACGCCCCGAATCCATCCTGTTTTCAGAGAGTTCTAAAGAAGTCTTTTGAGGTAGAATTATCCGATAAGCTCGGCCATCTTAGAACCGATGTGTGCTGGGCTGTCCACGACATGGATGCCGCACTCACTCATGACACGTTTCTTTGCTTCTGCAGTTTCGTCTTCTCCACTAACGATCGCTCCAGCGTGACCCATCGTCCGACCTACAGGAGCTGTAACACCAGCGATAAATCCAACAACTGGCTTAGTTCCATGCTCTTTAATCCATCTCGCTGCGTTGACTTCAAGATCGCCTCCTATCTCTCCGATCATGACAATGCCCTTCGTATCATCGTCCGCCATGAGAAGTTTCACAGCATCAAGTGTTGTTGTGCCTATAATCGGATCACCACCGATTCCTATCGCAGTTGTTTGACCTAACCCAGCTTTCGTACACTGATCTACTGCCTCATAGGTTAACGTTCCAGACTTGGAGACAATTCCTACTTTTCCTGGCTCGAAGATAAACCCAGGCATAATTCCCACTTTAGCTTCGCCTGCGGTCATCACACCGGGACAGTTGGGGCCAATCAGTGTGCAGTCGCGCTGATCGATGTACTGCTTCACCCCTACCATATCAGCTACTGGTATACCTTCAGTGATGCATATAATCACCTTGATTCCACCATCGGCAGCCTCCATAATGGCGTCGGCCGCAAAAGCAGGAGGTACGAAAAGAATACTCACATCAGCACCTGTGTTGTTTACAGCGTCTAGCACGGTGTTAAAAACAGGCTTTCCAAGGTGAATCTGACCTCCTTTTCCAGGAGTCACACCGCCTACAACGTTCGTGCCGTAATCAATCATTTGACCAGCATGGAACGTTCCTTCACCACCCGTAAACCCTTGAACGATAATCTTAGAATCTTTGTTAACTAGAACACTCATGTTGTGATGTATTAATCTTCTCGCGTGTAATGCGCCGCAAATTTAGACCAAACCACCTCTTTCCTCCCCTTTTTTACCTCACTTTTGCACAGTAATTATTACAGCGTGAAAAACACTATGCCCAAGGCCTTAGATGGCTCAACAATTGTCGCAATCTCGACGGCTCCTGGAGCCGGAGGAATTGCAGTCGTTCGTGTTTCTGGACCCCAGGCTTTAGATTTTTCTAGTGCCCTGTTTTCAAAAACACTCACCCGCGAATCAGACAGAAAGGTTGTATTTGGTCGCATCCTGTCGGAATTCGAACCGAGAGAAACAATTGATGAAGGACTCGCTTTGGTGATGTGTGGACCAGGCTCATATACTGGCGAGGATACCGTAGAATTGAATATCCACGGCTCGAAATTTATCCAAGCTGAAGTTTTACGTCTGCTCGTGATTGCTGGGTGTCGACTCGCTGGACCAGGAGAATTCACTCAGCGTGCATTCCTAAACGGACGACTCGACCTCACGCAAGCTGAAGCCGTAGCCGATCTTATCGCCTCAGAACATCGAGGTGCCCACAGGCTCGCTATCTCTCAACTTCGAGGAGGGTTCTCTCGTGAAATCGGAGCTTTGCGCACCGCTTTAATCGGATTCGCAGGTCTCCTCGAACTGGAGCTCGATTTCTCAGAAGAAGATGTTGAATTTGCTGACCGAGCTCGATTTAACGACTTACTGAACGACCTGCTCTCTCGCGTCTCCTCCCTTGCCGCTTCTTTTCGAGCCGGAAACGCCATCAAATCTGGCGTACCTGTGGCCATACTCGGCGCCCCAAATGCGGGGAAATCCACATTGCTAAATGCACTATTGGATGACGACAGAGCTATCGTCTCAAATATCGCAGGGACAACACGAGATATCATTGAAGACACCTGTGTTATCGGTGAAACTCTCTTTCGTTTTATAGACACAGCAGGACTGCGAAATACGGAGGACGAAATAGAAAGTGAAGGAATACGCCGCGCCCTGAAAAAAGCAGAGAGTGCACATTCTGTTCTTTACCTGCTCGATGCATCATTTGAATCAGCAGCGTCAGCTTCTCAAGCCATCTCAGATCTTAAACTTCCCAAGGAAATTGAAGTTATTGCAGTTTGGAACAAGTGTGACTTGGGTGAAAAAGGTTGTGAAAAAATAGAACTCGCATCATGTACTTTGCAAATTTCCGCTTCGAAAGGAGAAGGCATTGCAGAACTAAAAGATGTGCTCTCATCTTCTCACGGACTCGAAGCCTCGACATCTTCTTTAGTGGTAACAAACGAAAGACATTTCGAAGCGCTTATTTTGGCGGAGAAGTCATTGCTGGCTGTACAAATTGGACTGTCTAGCGATCTCCCCTCCGACCTTGTATCTATCGATGTTAGAGAGTCCTTGCATCATTTAGGAGCAATCACGGGAGCCGTCCACGCAGATGACATCCTTGGACACATTTTTTCTCACTTTTGTATCGGAAAGTAACCACAAGTTTTTTCTTGAAAATCGTTGCAAATTAGACAAATACAACTTGTTAAATTCTTCTGATTATAAGGACGATAATTGTAATTAAAAAAAGCAGAAAGCTTATTTTATTTATCCCATGCATCATACGTAAATACACGTCAGGTGAATCATCTCTTCTAAAAAGATTAAAAGGGTTTATGTAATATATGATTTTTTGTAAAACAGACTTCATTGTATCTTTTTATAAGTGCAAGTTACTCATAGCCTCGGCATATCTGAAAGTTTAAGACTAAGTAATGCTACGAACTAAGTAACAGCTAGACTAGAAAAGCTTAGACGAGTATATTGAGATGACACTTACAGAGAAAGATTAGTCTTTAAGACAGCGATTTAATCGTTAATCACAAAACTCTGACCAGTCATACGGCCAGTATTCATTTGAAGAGAAAGAAGTGTGGATTAAACATTGGTTTTCTTCGGATAGAGCTGAAGCTCCACCAAACATAACTCCCATATCCTCAACATTTGCAACATCCCAAAAGGAGAGATCACCATTGAAACTCGAAGCTTGGTTAAACATTCCGTACATATTCGTTACACTTCCAACATCCCAAGAGGAGATATCTCCATTGAAACTAGATGCACTGCTAAACATATATCGCATATTCGTAACATTTGAAACATCCCAAGAAGAAATATCTCCATTAAAACTTGACGCATCGTTAAACATTTCGCTCATCTCCGTCACATTTGAAACATCCCAAGAGGAGATATCGCTAATAAAAGTGTAATTAAATATCTCATAAACGATAATTTAGACTTACAAGATACAGCTATTCAGATTTGCCACCTTGTAAGCCAGATTTACAACCACTCCCCTTGCTCTCGCACGGCTCGTGATTTGCCAACG
>DDJR01000049.1:0-293 GCA_002339135.1 Flavobacteriales bacterium UBA2619
AGACTCAACCTCACAAGCACCACATGTTCCATAAACATTAGACACATTTCCCGAACCTAATGCCCACTGTCTGTTTGCATATGAAAAGTAGTCCGTAACTGGTGTACATGACCAATCTGCAGAAGCTGAATTGGATGCAACTAGATTCTCCTGAACACCATCTACAACTAACAAATACTCCATACTCTCGATTGGAGCAGGATCAAATGTGAATGTCCAAGTTCCGTCTCCGTTGTCTGAAGCAGCCGGACCAGCAGTCGGATCCCAGTCCCACCATGGACCTGTCATCTGTA
>DDJR01000049.1:639-3136 GCA_002339135.1 Flavobacteriales bacterium UBA2619
ATCGCAAACAGTTGTGGTAACCGTTAAAACTGACAATGAGTACGTACATGTACCATCATCAGAAGTTGCATTCGAATTGTAGTTTTCAGCTGTATCATCCGTACAACCTGAAATGACACATGCACCGTTAACGCAAACTTCGTCTCCTGTGCATACAATGTCCGAGCATGAATCAGCAACATCAGTACTGGTTAGAGTCACATTTGTTAATGTTACAGGTGAATCAAGAGTATTGATATACAATAAGAATGAACTAAATGTATTGCCACCTTGAGAAGGTATGTCTACAGTGTAAGATGCTTCTGTCGTTCCACTGACTGTCACAGTCGATGTGCTAAAACTTGGCTCAGTGTCTGGATATGGATTGTACTCAAACCTGAAGTACACATCAACATCCGTTCCATCAGTAGCTCCCGTAAAGGTCACATCGCCACCTTCTGTAAAACTGAGCGGGTATAGACTTATATCTTCATTGGCAAAGCCAGCCCATGGCTCTGAACCTGTAGGAATTCCATAGGTGAAGTTATCAGTTATTGCTCCACCAAATGTGCCTGAAAACACAACATCTGAATTGCTTACTTGTGAGTAAGAAAAGACAGAGGAACTAAGGAACACAACGAGCGCTAGCGCTCTAAAACATGTAGATTTATAAATCATCATTCAAAATTTATTTAATAAAACGTTTCAAATATTGTAAAATGTACTATAAGTAACTTTAAGGTAAATATATTGTAAAAGGTACAATAAGTCACTAAATAAAAGATATAATTTACTGTAGATGATAAGTATGATCGTTAAACTAACTATTGTAAATGACGGATATAGCTACATTCTGAATGAATAGTTTTCTTCTTTTACAAGTTCAGAGTACCTCTGCGAATCAAATTTAAATAAGTTTGCTGGACGATGCTTTACATTCTTTTGCTTCTCATGCAAATTAATCAGCGGAATGGGCTTGACTTTTTTACGGAAATTGGCTTTGTCTAGTTCAGAATTTTGTGAATATTCATACAACTGTTGCATTTCATTCAGTGTGAACTTCTCCTGCAACAAATCAAAGCAAATTGGCTCTCGTTTTAACTTTTGGCACAAGAGCTCGAAAGTCGATTCTACAATCTCATTGTGGTCAAAAGCAAGTTGTGATATTTCGCGAATCGGCAACCATTTTACTTCTTCAGCCCAAGAATCTGCTTCAGCGTTAATGTCTTCTTTTCTGACCAATGCGAAATATGCATTCGTAATTACACGACCTTGTGGATGTCGTTTGGGTTTTCCAAATGTTTGACCTTGGTGCAGCGTCACGCCATCTACTTTGGTTAATTCTGTCAGAATTCTACTTGCAGCATCTGACAAATCCTCATCGGGATAGACAAGGTCACCAGGGATAGCCC
Organism: Flavobacteriales bacterium UBA2619; assembly: GCA_002339135.1. Lineage (GTDB taxonomy): Bacteria > Bacteroidota > Bacteroidia > Flavobacteriales_D > Sanyastnellaceae > UBA974. The sequence continues at coordinate 2,031 of DDJR01000049.1, forward strand.
ATTCTCCAATAAAAGGCTCAATAGCTCTTTTGATTAACAAAGCATAAATCTTTCCATTTTCATACCCGAAAATAACGCAATCCAATGAAAATGAATATGAGAAAAAACTGTCGAATTTTATTTTATACCCCATGCCTTTTCGTTTAATTTAAAACCTTTTGTATACCTAACTATAGCCACACTGAACGAACCAGACTCACTATCCCAATTGTCTTCTGCGTTCAAAAACTTCAAATCTTCTTGAGAAATTTCTAATTCAAACTGTGCAAATCAGAGAATGAAGAACCACACCCAACTCCCATTGTAAGTTGTTCGACTTACCTTTTTCAGGATGATGTAGCCATACACTTGTAGATTGAACATCGATAAATTTCATGTTAATCATTTAACAATCCGTGCCAAACCCTGCTAGAATCATCAATATGTCTGAAACATTAACACCTCCATCGTTGTTAACGTCATTCAAGCATCCAGAAGAACAACCATATTCTGTTAGGACCAGAAGTATATCTCCAACAGTAACAGAACCATTGTTATCTACATCTATACCACATCCAATATTTCCTTGATAAACTCGAACATAATCAACCAGCATCACTGCGGGAAATTGTGTGAAAGAATTCGGTGAGCCTGGCCAATTACCTCCAACAGCAAGGTTGATTAGAAAAAAGAACGGTTCATGAAACTCTTCTTTTGAAACAGCATTCGAACTGATATCCGCTTCATAGTACATGGTTCCATTGAGAAGCCATTGGATACTTGAAGGCGTCCATTCTATACTGTATACATTAAACTCACCCGCATTGCAGGCAACAGATCCACCAGAATACTGGTGTCCATTGTTGTTATAATGATGCGTTCCATGAATCAAAGCCTCTGTATTAACGTGTTCTAAGACATCAATTTCACCACATTGTGGCCAGTTAACATCATCAATATTTGCTCCTAACATCCAAAAAGCAGGCCAGAGACCTTGACCTATTGGAACTTGAACTCTTGCTTCCACCCTACCATATGTAAAATCAAACAGTCCCTTTGATTTAATTCTAGCCGACGTGTAATTCGCTGATCCGATTTGTTCATTTTTTGCTGTGATTTTTAAATAG
>DDJR01000093.1:0-4752 GCA_002339135.1 Flavobacteriales bacterium UBA2619
GCTTCTGTTGACGCTTCTGTTGACACCTCAAAAGAGAGTTAAGAAATTATAATCAAGAGCCAGCTACCATCACGACTCTTAATGTTGCATTTTATCTTTTAAATATTCAAACATGTCTTCAACCGTATATATCGTCTCAGCCGCACGAACACCAATGGGTAGTTTTTTAGGGTCTTTATCATCTGTGCCAGCTACGAAATTAGGTTCTACTGTTATTCAGGGTGCTTTAAAAATGGCCGGTCTTGACCCTAAAGAGATAGAGGAAGTATATATGGGTAATGTTCTGCAAGCTGGATTAGGTCAAGCTCCAGCAAGGCAAGCGGCACTTGGCGCTGGGCTATCAGAGTCGGTTCCATGTACTACAATTAACAAGGTCTGTGCATCAGGAATGAAGGCCATTTCTCTTGCAAGAGCTACAATCGCTATGGGTGAAGCAGAGATTGTTGTTGCTGGAGGTATGGAGAACATGTCACAGGTGCCACATTATTTAGATGCGAGAAAAGGAAGTAAGTTTGGTGACATCAAGATGCGTGACGGTATGATCGTAGATGGACTCACAGACGTCTACAACAAAACCCACATGGGTAATTGTGCTGAGTTGTGTGCAAAAGAAAACAACATTACACGTGAAGACCAAGATGCTTTCACTGTAACAAGTTATCAAAGATCAGCAGCTGCCTGGCAAAATGGTGCTTTTAAATCTGAAGTAGTGCCAGTTGAAATACCTCAGCGTAAAGCAGACCCGATATTGTTCGCCGAGGACGAAGAATATAAGAGTGTTAAAATGGATCGGATATCTACGCTGCGCCCAGCATTTGATAAAGAAGGCACCATAACAGCTGCGAACGCCTCTACTTTAAATGATGGAGCTAGTGCTGTTATTTTGGCTTCAGAAGAAGCTGTGATACGACACAACTTGACACCGCTAGCTAAAATTATTGGGTATGCAGATGCTGCTCATGACCCCAAGTGGTTCACGACTGCACCATCATTGGCTCTTCCAATTGCTTTAGACCGAGCAGGACTGAGTGTTGAAGATGTTGATTTGTGGGAACTTAATGAAGCTTTTGCTGTTGTCGGCATCGTCAACAATCAGAAAATGGGACTCAACCCAGAAAAAGTAAATGTTAATGGTGGGGCTGTCTCTCTAGGTCACCCTCTCGGATCAAGTGGCTGTAGAATCGTTGTAACTTTAGCTCACGCACTAAAAACACGTGGTCTGAAATACGGGGCAGCAGGCATATGCAATGGTGGAGGTGGAGCTTCTGCAATTGTGATTGAGGCCCTGTAAATTCTATTGATTTAAAATGTACAAATTAGGTTCCGTAGGAATAACGTCTGTGTCAATAGCTCCACTAAGAGCTTCAGGCAGCGATCTTTCAGAACAAGTGTCACAATCTATTGCGGGTGAGAATGTATCTTTACTTGAGATAGGTGATGGTGACTGGCTTAAAATCAAGAACTTAACAGATGGCTATATTGGGTGGTCTGACAGAAAGCAATTCGTGTTTAACATCGAACAAACTTCAATAAAGTGTATGCTTAATCACACAATGTCGATTTGGACGCATGAGGTTTCTGGAACACAAATCAGGCTTCCAGCAGGTGCCTTGTTGAATTTGAACAAAACCGGTGACTATCTTTTAGCAGGTGATGTTGTTCGTCCAATTGAGGGAAATGCACCACTCGGTGACAAGCACGTTGGAATCTCAGACGCTGCAATGTTGTTTCTTAACGCACCATATCAATGGGGTGGAAGAACTATTTCCGGAATTGATTGTTCTGGCTTAAGCCAGATAGCTGCGGCGTTAAATGGTGTCGTTATTCCAAGGGATGCTTCTCTACAGGTTAAATCTGGCAAGGGTATCGACTGGGATATGAGGTCTGAAAATGATTTGGCTTTTTTCGAAAACAAGCAAGGAAGCATCACCCATGTTGGAATTCTCACCTCTATGAACACCATCATCCATGCTTCGGGATGTGTACGCATCGACAAGCTAACCACAGACGGAATTGTCCATGTCAAAGAAAAAAAGATTTCTCACAAACTCAATTGTATAAGGAGGTTAGATTGAGAATGTCTTAGGTGTGAAACTTCAGGCCTTCATTTGCGTGCCTTCTGAGCAAGATGCTGCATCTGTATCGTGTCTCTCCGTACTCATCCCTCAACGAATCAATGATGCTTACTACTTTGCCAGCACCCCATTCATCAGCCCAAGCTAACAAACCTTTGGGGTAATTCACACCCTTTTGCATGGCGACATCAATGTCTTCAGCACTCGAAATGCCTAAATGAACTGCATCAGCAGCTTCATTGATAAGCATGGCAACAATTCGTTCAGAAATAGAAATTTCAGCAACTGAGTCCATCTCAACATTTGAAGTGCTCACTGTTGAATTGTCCGAATAGTTGTAAAATCCCATCTTGGTTTTCCTGCCAAGCCAACCTGCTTCTACCAGTTTTAATTGTGAAATACTTGGCATAAATCGAGGGTCATAATAAAATGACTTAAAAACCGACTCCGTTACAGCGTAGTTCACATCATGGCCTATTAAATCCATAAGCTGGAAAGGCCCCATTTTAAAACCAAGTTTTCTCATTGCAGTATCTATCTCAGAGATGTTTGCAATTCCTTCTTCAAATATTCGAATAGCTTCACCGTAAAATGGTCGTGCTACTCTATTGACGATAAATCCAGGTGTGTCTTTAGCAACCACCGGTGACTTCCCCCATGTCTTCATGAGTGAGACCAAGAGCATTGGCGTTGCTGACGATGTTTGAATCGCTGGAACAATCTCAACAAGGGGCATCAGTGGAGCAGGGTTGAAAAAATGAAGTCCCACAATTCTTTCCGGGTTAGTCGATCCTGCAGCCAAGGCGGTAATTGATAATGAAGAGGTGTTTGATGCAACAATGCACTCTCTGCTTACAATTTTTTCTACTTGCTTAAATACACTTCGTTTCATGTCGAGATTCTCGATCACAGCTTCGACAATCAAGTCACATCCAACAAACAGCTCTATTTCCGTTGTTCTCTCAATGCGAGCTTGTATGGCGAGGGCCTCATCGCTGGTAACGCGCATCTTTTCGACAAGTCGATCCATTACTTTTGCAAGCTTTGAAGAACTTTCATCGAGAGCATCCTGTGATAAATCATAAAGAATGACCTGATGACCGGCTTGAGAAGCAATTTGTGCAATCCCGGCACCCATTGCACCAGCTCCTACAACTCCTACTTTATTTATTTGCATGGTACAAAAGTAACGACTACAAACTGATAGTAGCTACTTACAAAATGTCTTAAAGCCGATAGTCATCTAAATCTTTAATTGCGGGTATGAAAATAAATGATACGACGGAATTCCCTGAAAGGAAACTCAAAGTTGATGAAGTACTTCATCACAACAGGTTTCTTTTAAAACGACTTAGGCAAGAAGAGAAGATTTCAATTCTTGCTGAAAGAAGTTTTAGATGGCTCCGAACAAAGGGGTTTGACTTTAAGTACCACACTCATGTTGAGCCCCTACCTGACGGTAGACTAGCCGTCATGTGCTTTGAGGAAGGTTATGTCTTGGAGCCTGATGGAATCAGCCTACTTCCTTCTTCGAGCACTTCTTTGTTGTCTTGATTTGGCAAGTGATTTTTTGTTTTTCCTTTCGTGGAAAGCTCCTTTAAAAGTAGGGTCTGCTTTGCGCTTCTGGACATCAATGTCCATAGCCATTTGCCTGGCTTCTTCTTCTTGCATGTCTTCGATAAGAACCTCAACAGGCATGGTAACTTCTTTAATGACATTTTTAGAGGGCAAATAAGACTCTACAGCACCTAAGTAATATTCTTCGCTAGGGTCGTATAAAGTGTGAGCCACACCTTCTCTAAACGCCCTTCCTGTTCTGCCAATGCGATGCACATAGTCGGCTGAATTTCGGGGGACAGTGCAATTGATTACAAGCTTGGTTTCAGGAACATCAATTCCTCTGCTACTCACATCTGTACTGACTAGAACTCGAATGGCTCCTTCGCGAAAAAGAGACATTGCATACAGGCGAGAGTTTTGGGCTTTGTTGCTGTGTAAGCCTCGAACACCACCTGAAATGGTGCGTTCAAGAAATTTAGAAATCTGCTCTGCTTGCTCTTTCGTTCTAACAAAAACCAATGCTCGGTCATTGGGGTAAACTTCAGTTAACAAATAACTCACCATATTCAACTTCGTTCTAATGTTAGGAACCGCTGTCTTTAGCTGAGTAACCGTAGCAACAGGGGTCGCTGGAGGCGTAGTTTCTATTCTTGTTGGCCAAAGTAAAAACTCTTCACTTAGCTTTTCAACTCGTTCAGGAAATGTGGCGCTAAACAGTAAGTTTTGGCGCTTGTTTGGGATGACTTCAAGAATATTCCTAAGCTGTGGCATAAACCCCATATCCATCATCCGATCAGCTTCATCAAGAACCAGGGTCTTGATTTTTTTAGGAGCTACTCCATGACGCAAGTAAAGATCCATAAATCTTCCAGGTGTTGAAATGACAATATCACAACCCTTTGCGAGTTGTTCTAGCTGGGTTTTAGGTCCCACACCACCATAAAGTGCGAGGCATCTGATGTCTGTGTAAGTAGCAAGCGACTCAAAAACCGAGTGGACTTGGATGACCAACTCTTTTGTGGGCACTAAAACGAGCGCTCTGGGTGCATCACCTTGGGCATATTTAACTTTGAGCAATACAGGCAAAGCAAATGCTGCAGTCTTGCCAGTGCCAGTT
>DDJR01000093.1:5058-26910 GCA_002339135.1 Flavobacteriales bacterium UBA2619
TGCAGTCTTGCCAGTGCCAGTTTGGGCGATTCCAACTACATCTTGACCAGCGACAATAGGGGGGATTGCTTTGCATTGAATCGGAGTCGGTTCAGTGAAGCCAGAGTCATCAATTGCGTTTAAAAACTGCCGGGTTATTTTTAGTTCTTCAAATGTCATATTGTCCCCAAAGGTAGTCGCGGTATCTTGCCGCCGCGAATGTTAGAATCTCAATTTGAAAATATTAGGCCTTTTTTTGACAGCGAAGCAGCTGATGCATCCACTAATTTGGCAAATGTCATTGATTGGGCAGGCTTATTAATCCCTCTTGTGGGGAAAGAAAATGCTGAAGAATTAGCTGAAAACATTCGCCACGTAGATAGCATTAGCGATTTTCAAGATGATGTCACATTTCCTTTTTTAGAAGCATTAATTGAATCAACGACTGATGGCGTTACTCTTGGGTACAGTCCTGGAACTTTTGAAAAAGATTTAGAATTGCCCACACTACATTTGACAAACCACCGAGACATTGTGCTCGACCCATCTCTAGTCAATGTGGCAAGAATGGGGAGTGGATTTGCATCAACTGAAATCGGAATTGGAGATAATTTATTGTCAAACAAATGGTTGGAAGACTTGGTGCGGCTTAACAGATGTTTTATTGTCAGAAGAGGGGGTGGTCCCAGAGAAAGATGGGAAAGCAGTTTGCTTGTCGCTGCATACATTCGACATGCAGTGAAAAAAGGAAGTTCTGTTTGGCTTGCCCAGAAAGAAGGAAGGGCAAAAGATGGTAAAGACAGCACATCTCCGGCACTTATCCGCATGCTTATTTCAGAAGGTGGGAGAGAGGCTTGGGAAATGCTCAATGTAAAGCCTGTATGCATTTCTTATGAGTGGGACCCATGCGACTATATGAAGGTGAGAGAACTTTTGATTAAAGAAAATGAAGGAGAGTATCTCAAAGAACCTGGAGAAGATGAAAAGAGTATGGCGAACGGGATGACTGGCTGGAAGGGGAGAATACATTTGGAATTCTGTCCCACCATTCCTTGGAAAGAAATAGAAGGAGAGCGCACAGAGAGAGTCATCGCGGATCTTGTAGACAAAGCTATTTACAATGGCTACAAGATTTTCCCAAACCAAGTGATTGCTGCAGAAAGACTGGGGCTTGTTGACTTGGTTAAGTTGTCATCGGACGTTGTCATTACAGAAAAAGACAGGGAAGATTTTGAACATCGAATTGACAATGTGGTTGGTGAAGTGGGTACATGGATTTCCAGCAAAGAAAAGATCACAAGAACCTTTTGCGAAATTATGGTACAGCCTCTATTAGCCAAATACAAATAATTCGAGAAAGCCAGTTATTTCAAATTGAACCTGCGGAAAAGTTCAGAGGTGACAATTGCACCAGCAACAGCTGCATTGAGTGATTCTGTCATACCGATTCCAGGAATCGCCCATGATGTTTCACAAACCTTAGCCAATGCATCACTTACACCATGAGATTCTGATCCAATCACCAATACGTCTGGAGAAAAGTCAGAGTTGTAGATGTTTTCACCATGGGAGTCTAATGACGCCGCCTTTAAATTGAATTCAATCAGAACCTCAACCGGCTCTGCAATGCATATAGGTATCTTAAAAATAGAACCCATCGATGATTGAATGGTCTTAGCATTCCAAACATCGACAGTTTTAGGTGAACAAATAACACCTGATAACCCAAACCAGTCAGCAGTTCTAATCAAAGTGCCAACATTCCCGGGATCAGCCAAATCATCCAACAAAAGCATGGTTTTTAAGCCTTTATTTTCATTGTTTTTCAATCTTTCAACAACACTTGCAGCATCGACCTCTTGAACTTTACCAACAGCGAGTACTCCAGGCGCTGATTTTAAGCTGGACATGATTTGCATGTCCTTGGAACTTACATCCACAATGGCGATTCCTTTTTTTTCCGCAAGGACTCGAATTGAACTGAATTCAATACCACTTGTAACGTAAATTCGTAAAGTCTCAAATCCACTTTTAAGCAATTCTTCAACGCTCTTGCCCCCCTCTACGACCATACGTTTTTCGAGTCTCCGGTTTTCCCGGTGTCGCAGTGCTTTAATAGAATTTCGTTCGTTTTTTGTAAGCATCAAAAAAGTGATAGGATTTTTACCGCCCACAAGTTACGTCCTAATCATTTTGCTGTGCTTACCATTTCAGGGAATCACTCAAGCTAACTCAGAGGCCCTCTTAGTATCACAGTCGATTGATGTTGATGAGAATATTTCAACTGACCTGCGGGACAAACTGGAAAGTGCGTTCAGGATTTATCCAAATCGAAAGTTTCTAGGCATGACCTGGCGCCTTTGGGCTCACAATCTCATACGAAATGAGACCGCAGAGAAGGTTTTGTTAAAACGTACTGAAAACAACCTCAAACCTGGCGGTTTGAGGTACGGAATTAAAAATGTGTTTGGTGAGCCTCCTGCATATTTTGAACAAGATGAGGTGCGCTTGACAGTGGGGAAAATAAAAACAATACTAACTCAAGAAGGCTATCTCAATTCAGTTGTTGGATTCGAGATTGACAAATCACTTAAAAAAGGGTGGGGAGTCACTTATCTTATTGATCTCCATCAAAGGTGGACGATAGACCAAGTAATTTGGGACACCACAGCTTCTGGATTATCTGTCGACAAAATGTCCCACGAAACTCTTGTCATCTCTCAAGATCCATTGAGTTTTACTACTCTTCAATTGGAGCGAGTTCGTTTGTCAAATGCAGCTGGAAAATTGGGGTTTGCAACTTTCAATGAAGGTTTTGTTAAATTTTTGATTGATACAGTTCAAGGGAACACAGGGGCCAATGTCACCATCAACATAAGAGGTATGAGGCCCGAGGGCACTGAGGCTACTGTTCCTCATAAATCAATGAGGATTGGTGATGTTTTTTACGACCAAAGTGAAATGAATCGAAACATTCGTCCAGAAGTGATCTCGCATCTGGTCACTCTTGAAAATGGTGCAGGTTTTAACCCTTTAGAATTCGAGTCATCTTATCGAAGATTGTCGGAATTGGGCGCTTTAAGAGTCGTTGAACTTCGAAAGGATTTTCCGTTTACAAAAGATGGTGATTATGGACTTGTAGATGTTACAATCAAGTTGCGGGATTCCAACCGACATACAATCGCCTTAGAGTTTGACATGACACGAGCAGATACTCGATATGGACCGTTAGGAAAGTTCACGTGGACAGATAAAAATGCTTCAGGCAGGGGAGATGTTATTTCATGGAGCGCTTCAGCGTCCATTGCATCCACTCAACCTTTTTCTTATGGCTCATCGTTAATCGTTCCGAACAGTGGTGAGTTTGGATTTCAATGTTCATATCGGACCATTGGAATTCCTCCTAAAAAGCTAAGCTCACTACCGAAATCAACTAGTCCATTTACAGAATTAATACTTCAGGCATCTAAAGAGTCACGTCCCGAGTATTCAAATACATCCTTAAATTATAGGCATCGAATTGAGTGGACTGAAAATGCGTCTAGAAACAGTACGATTACAATTGATGTACTCAATCTTTCGTTTGTTGACCTTGATTTGTCGGAAGCGTTTGACCTATGGTTGTCAGAGACCGAAGACGCGTTAATCATCAATAGATTTAGTGATTACGCTATGCTGGGCAGTCGGTTAGGTTGGTTCTCGAATTTCAATAATTTTGGTGGCGAAGCTGTTTTAGGGCTTGAATGGTCTGGCTTGTTAGGCAATTCATTCGTTCCTGACATCAGAGGAGTTTCAGTCATCCAGTTTGCGCGTGCTGATTGTCAATTGGTGTTTAAAGGGAAAGTCAGAAATCGAACAGAGTGGACATGGGCATCGAGATTTAGATTAGGCAGTGCATTTGTAAGTAAACAAACTGGAGTTCTTCCTTATGACAAAGGGTATTTTGGAGGAGGTTCAAATGGGGTGCGTGGTTGGCCCATTAGAGAGCTAGGTCCAGGAACTTTTTCAGAAGTGAATAACGGAAATGAGATTTTAAGGGGGGTAGGAGACACGCGCATTGAGGGAGCCGCTGAAATCAGGATGAAGTGGTCATCTTTTGCCACCATTGCAGTCTTCTCAGATCTTGGAAACATATGGTTGCATGAAACAGGAGACAACAATGGCACATCTTTGCAATCATCTACATGGAGTTCTCTTGCACTTAGCACAGGTCTAGGTTTGCGGCTTGATTTCGATTTCTTTTTAATCAGACTAGACGCTGCCTTGCGATTACACGATCCCACGAAATTAACAGGTGAAAGATGGCTTTTTAGTTCTAAGCCTTCTGGCGCACTTCACTTAGGTTTAGGTCATCCATTCTAACCGCATTAAATTTGCGGTAAATAAACACACACACACATGGGTTGGTTTCAGAGAAATACTGAGGGTATCAAAACTAAAACAACTGAGAAAAAGGAAATACCAGAAGGAGCTTGGTACAAATGTCCTAGTTGTAAAATAGTTGTTTCTGCTCAAGAGCATGAAGATTCTCTTTGGGTGTGTCAACATTGCGGACATCATGAACGCGTTGGGAGTACTGAGTACTTCGCGTTGTTGTTTGACAATGGCAAATGTCGAGGACTGGCTCCAAAAATGATTTCAGAAGATCCTTTAAATTTTGTTGATACAAAGGCTTACCCAGATCGTTTAGAAGCAGCCAAGAAAAAGACTGGTTTAAACGACGCTTTAAGAGTGGCTTCTGGAGAGCTAGGGGGCAATCCTGTTGTAATAGCTTGTATGGATTTTGCATTTATTGGAGGGTCAATGGGATCTGTTGTAGGTGAGAAGATTGCAAGGGGTATTGACCATGCAATCAAGAAAGGCGTTCCATTTATATGTATTTCCAAATCAGGTGGTGCGCGAATGATGGAAGCGGGTCTAAGTCTGATGCAAATGGCAAAAACAAGTGCGAAATTATCAATGCTTGCAAAAGCAGGGCTTCCGTACATCAGCGTGTTAACTGATCCAACCACTGGGGGTGTAACGGCTTCATTCGCTATGTTAGGTGACTTAAACATCGCTGAGCCTAACGCATTAATCGCATTTGCAGGCCCACGTGTTGTTAAAGAAACGATTGGTAAGGACCTTCCTGATGGATTTCAAAGATCCGAATTTTTGTTGGAACATGGATTTCTAGATGCGATTGTGCATCGGAGTGAACTTAAAGCCAAATTGGACTTCTCAATCAGGATGCTACATACTTCAAATTAAAAAATGATATAAGTCACTCTTACCGTACCTTTGCAGCAATTATTAATAAATCCGCATCACGGACATCAAAAGATTTCGCCATGTACTATTTAGACTCAGAAAAGAAGAAAGATTTCTTCGTAAAACACGGAAACGGAGCAGCTGACACAGGATCTCCTGAAGCACAGATTGCTATTTACTCGTTCCGTATCGCACATTTAACCGAGCATTTGAAAAACAACCGAAAGGATTTCAATACACAACGCTCACTTATCGCATTGGTTGCTAAGAGAAGAAATGCTCTTAATTATTTAACCAAGAAAGACATTACACGCTATCGTGCAATTATAAAAGAACTAGGATTACGTCATTAATTCTTGCCATAATGAAATCACAACATTAATTGTCAGCTCTTAAAGACTGCAGTTTGTTGTGATTTTTTGGTTTTTATGACTTGTTAGATTTGGCTTGGTTTTTGTTGTCAATCAATGACTTCATGAACAGTCAGAGCAAGAAGGTTTGGATTCAAAGAGAGATATAAAGAGATAAAAAGAAGAAATGAATTACACGGTACACAATCAAACAGTAGATCTCGGTAATGGACGCGAGATCTCAATCGAGACAGGCAAATTAGCTAAACAAGCAGACGGTTCAATCGTATTACGATCTGGAAAGACAATGCTTTTAGCAACTATTGTTAGTAGTCAAAACGCGAGAGATGAAGTCGATTTCCTTCCTTTAACAGTTGACTATAGAGAAAAGTACGCTGCTGCAGGAAGGTTTCCTGGTGGCTTTTTCAAACGTGAAGCAAGACCTTCTGATTCAGAAGTTTTAGTGATGCGATTGGTAGACAGAGCTCTTAGACCTATGTTCCCTGCTGATTATCACGCCGGGACACAGGTTATGGTTCAGCTCATGTCAGCGGATGATGAAGTTCTTCCGGACAGTCTCGTAGGTTTTGCTGCAAGTGCTTGTATCGCGGTAAGCGATGTTCCATTTAACGGACCCATCTCAGAAGTGAGAGTTGCTCGCATCGACGGGAAGTTTGTCATCAACCCACATCGTACTGAACTTGAATCTGCTGACATTGACATGATGGTTGCGGGTACGATTGACAGTATCGTCATGGTAGAGGGTGAAATGAGTGAGGTGAGTGAGAATGAAATGGTTGAGGCGATTGAAGCAGCAGCTAAAGCAATCACGACTCAGTGTGAAGCTCAAATAGCATTAGCTAAAGCAGTTGGAACTCACGGTGTAAGTCGCGAATATTCTCACGAGAATCACGATGAAGTTCTGAAAGCAAAAGTGTTTGACACTCTGTACCCTACCATGTATGCTGCAGCTCAAAAAGAAAAAACCAAATCAGATCGCAAAACTGCGTTTAAGCAAATCACAGCAGATTTCGTTGCTACACTTTCTGATGTAGAGAGCAAGGACAATGCCTTCATGCTCAAGTCATACTTACACGACGTTCAGAAAAAAGCAATCAGAGATTTGCTTCTTAACGATGGCGTTCGACTTGATGGAAGAGCTTCCACAGATATTAGAGCTATTTGGGGTGAAGTTGACTACCTACCAAGCTGTCACGGATCTGCACTCTTTCAACGCGGAGAGACACAAGCGTTAACAACGCTTACTTTAGGAACCAAGCAAGATGAGCAGCTCATTGATGGTGCTTTGGTTCGCAAAACAGAAAAGTTTTTACTTCACTACAACTTCCCTCCATTTTCAACTGGAGAAGAGCGTCCACTGCGTGGAACAAGTAGACGAGAAGTAGGTCATGGAAATTTGGCGCTTAGAGCGCTTAAAAAAGTATTGCCTCCCGTTGAAGATTGTCCTTACACAATTCGACTTGTTTCCGAGATTCTTGAATCCAATGGATCTTCATCAATGGCAACTGTTTGTGCAGGTACACTTGCACTTATGGATGGTGGAATTAAAATCAAAGCCCCTGTTTCAGGTATTGCAATGGGCCTAATCACAGACAAAGAGTCTGGGAAATATGCGATTCTTAGTGACATACTTGGAGATGAGGATCACTTAGGTGATATGGACTTTAAAGTGACTGGAACTGAAGAGGGAATTACAGCTTGCCAGATGGACATGAAAATACAAGGTATTGGCATGGACGTTCTTCGTGAAGCTTTAGACCAAGCTAGAGAAGGCCGTCATCACATTCGTCGTGAAATGATGAAAGTCCTAGACAAGCCAAATGAAGACTTTAAGCCTCATGCACCGCGTATTGTTGCTTTCAATGTTCCTGGTGATGCAATAGGCGCTATCATTGGACCTGGAGGGAAAATTATTCAGGAGCTGCAAGCAGAAACGAATACCAATATCTCGATCGAAGACATCGATGGAGAAGGTCGAGTTGAAATTGCTGCTTCAGACAAAGCTGCGATTGACGATGCAGTTAAGCGCATCAAACAAATTGCCTTCCCACCGACTGTTGAGATAGGTGAAGTTTACGAAGGGAAAGTGAAAACGATCATGCCTTATGGTGCTTTCGTAGAAGTTATGCCAGGAATCGATGGTTTACTTCATGTAAGTGAACTCGAATGGAAACGTGTTGACAATGTAGAAGACATCCTTAAGGAAGGTGAAAACGTCAAATTTAAAGTTGTAGGACGTGATCCGAAAACTGGTAAAATTAAGCTAAGTCGCAAGGCACTTCTCGACAAACCTGAAGGATATGTTGAGCCAGCAGAACGTCCTAGAAATGACAGAGGTGGTGATCGTCAGCGTGGAGATCGCCGTGAAAGGGGTGATCGTGGTGAACGTCGTGAACGTCGTGACTAATGCCAAGGTGGCTTTTGGTCAGAGTAACATTGATATAACGTTAACAAGAGGTTAGATACAGAAAATTAAATGAGGCAGCTAAAAATAACGAAACAGGTAACCAACAGGGAAACCGCGTCGCTAGATAAATATCTTCAGGAAATTGGTCGTGTTGATCTAATCACAGCTGAGGAAGAAGTTGAATTAGCCCGTAAGATTAAGGCTGGCGATAAAGCTGCTCTTGAGAAACTAACAAAAGCAAATCTCCGTTTTGTTGTTTCTGTTTCTAAACAATATCAAAATCAAGGTTTAAGTCTTCCAGATCTGATTAACGAAGGGAACCTGGGTCTCATTAAAGCTGCTCAAAGATTTGATGAAACACGTGGTTTTAAATTCATTTCTTACGCTGTTTGGTGGATTCGTCAAAGTATTTTACAGGCACTTGCTGAGCAGAGTCGTATTGTCCGTCTACCTTTAAACAAGATAGGCTCAATTAACAAAATCAACAAGGCTTTTGCTCGGCTCGAGCAAGAATTCGAAAGACCTCCTACTGCAGTTGAACTCGCAGAGTCTCTTGATATGACACTCGATGAGGTCAAGCAAAGTTTGAAGAATGCAGGTCGACACGTGAGCATGGATGCACCTCTAAAAGAAGGTGACGAAAGTTCGAGCACGATGTATGATGTACTTCGGTTGGGTGATTCTCCTTCACCGGATGATGCTTTAATGACAGAAAGTTTGAGGAAAGAGATTGAAAGATCATTAAGAACTCTAACTCCTCGTGAAGCTGATGTTATTCGACTTTACTTTGGGCTCAATGGCGAGCATCCGATGACTTTAGAAGAAATCGGAGAGCGATTCGACCTGACTCGTGAAAGAGTTAGACAAATTAAAGAGAAAGCGATTCGAAGACTTAAGCACACCTCGAGAAGTAGAATTCTTAAAGGTTATTTGGGTTAAATCCTGAATCATTAAAAAAAAAAGCACTCAATTGGGTGCTTTTTTTTTACCCTATACTTAATTGTTTAATTCTAAGGGCATCATTTTTTATGCGAACTGAAGATATCATACCCCCCCCCCTGAAAATAAATCAGATTGTTTAAGACAATAAATCAAGAAATCACACATTATAAATAATGAACATGCTTGTCAAAGTATAAAATTTAAAAGGATTTCATAGAGGAATCGTTTGATTAAGTAAAGATGTTCATATTTGCACTATGAGTAATAGAATTCGACTGTTGTTTGTGATTGTAAATATCCTTGTTTGGGCAACAGTTCAAGGATGTACAAAAATCACATATACAACTGACACGAATTCAAAACTTGAGTTCTCCAAGGATACACTGTTATTTGACTCGGTCTTTACAACTATAGGGTCTGTCAGTCTTTATTTATCAGTGATTAACTCCCATGACCAAGCATTGCTTCTTGATGAAATTGAGTTAGTAGGCGGTGAGAATAGCAGCTACAGAATCAACATTAACGGACAAGGTTTAAATTCTTTAGGTGAGGAAATTCTAGGAGTGGAAGACGTAACTATTTTGCCAAACGACAGTCTGTTTATTTTTGTAGAAGTTACAGTTGACCCTACAAATTCCTCTTCTGATTTTATTGATCAGGACCGACTTCGATTTAGGGTCAATGGCAATGATCAGTTTGTAGAGTTAATCTCTTATGGGCGCAATGCGGTATTCCATTACCAGCCTGGAAACTGGTTCAATTACAACAACCCTCCTGAAAACATACTTGAATGTGATGAAGTTTGGAACAGTGACTTGCCCCATGTGATCTATGGACCTATCAGGGTTTCTCCAGGATGTTCTCTAACAATTGAAGCTGGTGCTGAAATTTATGTCCATTCTGGAAGTGGAATTTGGGTGCAAGGTGGAAGTCTCAATGTTGAAGGCACACTAGAAGAGAAAGTCATCTTTCAAGGTGATCGATTGAGTTCTTCTTTTCAAGACTATCCGGGTCAGTGGGGATTAGAGTTTCCCCTTGAATTTCAATACGAAGGTGAAAATATTTATTACTCAGTAAGCAGGGGAGGAATTTGGCTTGATCGTTCCACCAACTCGACGATAAATCATGCCATAATTAAGAATGCTGGGATTGGGATTTGGGTAGACAGCTTGGGGCAAGGCGCCGAGTATGCATTAACCTTATCGAATACACAGATTTCCAATATGTCCTCCATAGGTCTTTTATCACAAGGTGGTTATATCCAAGGAATAAACAACCTCATCGCAGATTGTGGGGAAACATGTGGAGCCTTTACTTTGGGCGGGAAAATAGTCATGCATTTAAGCACATTCGCGAACTATTGGGTTGGTGGTTCTGTGAGGCAAGGGAGCTCTGTTTACATCAATGATTGGTACGAAAGTTCGGGTGACATCATTCAACACAGGCCCTTTGAAGAAGGAACTGAGTTTAGAAATTGTCTGATATGGGGGAACAATGCAGAAGTAACTGATTTTGATGAGCTGATCTCTAACTTATACATTCCAAGTATGTATTCAAGTCCTTTGTTCAGTTCTTGTGGTGTAGATGTTCAAGATGAAGATTTCCCCAACTTTCTCTTGGATGCAAATTGCACATCAGATGTTGAGCCTGACTTTGTATCCATTGCAAATAGAGACTTCCATTTGAATGGCAACAGTACTGTTTGGCAAGGTGTTTCATCATCACCACCATTCGCAGCATCAGAGGTGTCTAAGGATTTAGACGGACAACCTAGATCGACATTCAGCCCAGATAGAGGTTGTTTTGAAAGACCCTAAAGGAAACTTCTTTGCATCTCTCACGTATAAGACGTATTGATTGTAAAATTCAAGATTGATGACTACTGGTATATTAGATGCTCTAACTCAACTTTTCGCCCTTTTTGCTTCAGGTCGTACAGAAAAAGAAGAAAAGGCTGGAAGACAAGCGACCAACAGATACCTCTCTTTTCGTTTGTCAAAATCCGTTGTAGAAAAGTATTTAGAGAGTTATGACTCGCATATAGAAACATTTAGATTAAAAGAAAATAGCGGGGAATCATCTGAAGCAAAGCGACTGTCAAAACTGTCAACAAAACTTTTAAGAACGTGTTCTAGAATTAACAAGGAACTCTCTCAAAGAGACAAATCGGTCGTGTATTTAAGACTGCTTGAGTTTGTTCATTCAACTGACGCAAACTCCAACTCACAGGCATTTCTAGAAGCAGTAGCTTCTTCATTTTTACTGAAAGAAATTGACGTATCGTGCATTCATTCCCTTTTGGATGTGGAAACAACGCCAGTGAATGTTGCTGATGGTGTATTTTTAGCAGGAAATTTAATGTGTTGCCGACTCTCAAATAACTCTCTTTTTTTAGTTAAGAATTCGGGAAATGAAGTCATTTCATTAAACAACCAACCCGTTAAAAACAGGTCCATTCTTGTCATGGCTCCTGGTTCAGTTATTAAAATTGAAAACAAGTCTAGGGTTTTCTTTAGTGATTTACTAAGACAGTGTCTAGATGTGCCTGAAGTGCCTAAAATTGATTTTACTGCCTCTGGCATAAGTCACTACTTTAATTACCCTCAGGAGCAAGCTCTTCATGAATTACATCTAAAGGAAAGAGAAGGAAGCCTTGTGGGAATAATGGGTGGAAGTGGAAGTGGTAAATCGACTCTGTTGGATATCTTGAATGGTACGATAAAACCATCGTTCGGAGAAGTGCTTCTCAATGGCATCAACATACACGAAGATGCATCTAAAACACATGGCATCATTGGGCATATTGCTCAAGAAGATGCACTTATCGCAGAACTTAGTGTAAGAGAAAATCTATATTACAGTGCCAAGTTAACATTCGGCGAACTCTCCAACCACGAAATTAATGAAAAGGTAGACGCAACATTAACGAGTTTGGGGCTTTGGGAAATTAAGGCTTTACGGGTTGGGTCAACTCTTGACAAGACAATCTCTGGTGGCCAAAGAAAAAGACTCAATATCGCTCTAGAATTAATCAGAGAACCACTCGTTTTGTTTGTTGATGAGCCAACTTCGGGTTTATCAAGTTATGACAGTATCCAGATTATGGATCTGCTTAAAGAGTTGTCGCATGGAGGAAAACTCATTTTTGCTGTCATTCACCAACCTTCATCAGATATATTTAAACTGTTTGACAAGCTTTTACTTTTAGACTTAGGTGGATATCCCATTTACTATGGAGAACCTACGTCGATTATTCCATATTTTAAAAACATTACAAATCAAGTAGATCCAAATCAAGCAAGTTGCATACAATGCGGTAATATCAATCCTGAACAAATTTTTACAACCATAGAGACTCGTGAAATTGATGAATTTGGAAACCTTTCTAACAACAGAATAGTTAGCCCAAAGGAGTGGAATCAATTTCACCATAAAGACTCCAATGGAAGCACAACTCAAGAAATCAAAAAATTAAATTTTAAACAACTTGAACCGACCAATTTCACTCCTTCTGGACGTTCACAATTCACAAGTTTTTTTAAGAGAGATTTGTTTGCAAAACTTAAAAATCGTCAGTACGTTTTAGTTAATCTTCTTGAAGCTCCTATGCTAGCTGCACTTCTGGCACTCTTCATGAAATACACTCCTGAAAATGGCAGTTACAATTACAGCACAAGTGAAAACATTCCACAGTTTTTATTTATTTCTGTTATCATCTCATTTTTCTTGGGACTTAGTGTAAGCGCTGAAGAAATTCTTAGAGACAAAACCATCCTAAAACGCGAACGTTTTTTATTTCTAAAATGGGGCAGATATTTACAAGCAAAAATATCAGTTTGTTTATTAGCATCAATGCTTCAAACAATAGGTTTTGTTGCTGTTTCACATTTAATTTTAGAAATTCCAGGATTGTTTTGGATGCATATACTTGTTTTATTCAGTGTGTCCACGTTTGGAAATTTAATCGGATTAAATATTTCAGCAATGTTTAAGTCTGCAAAAATTATTTATATGATCATTCCTCTTCTCGTCATCCCTCAAATTATTTTTGGAGGTGCTATCATTAGGTTCGATCGATTTAATCAGTGGTTCTCCCATGACACACACGTTCCTTTCATAGGTGATTTAATGGTCTCAAGATGGGCCTTTGAGGCTCTTGCTGTTCATGCTTACAGAAACAACAATTACGAAAAAAACTTTGTGCAATTTGATGATGTTGTTACCCAGACTGCATGGAGAAGAGATTTCTGGTTGGATGAAATTTGCAATTCATCAAGAGATGTTGCATGGGTGCAACGAGAGTGGGAGAGAGCTAGCAGTGAATTGCAAGCTTTGTCGATTTCACCTCCTCAAGCGGGGAAGGAACATGAGAAAGCTTGGAAAGATGCGTTTAACACAGCATATCATCAAGCTTTTAGGGGGAAAGATGAAATGAAGGCTATGCTTCTTGATCAAGAAAGTCTCAAATTGTTAAAGGAAAAAAACCACAACAACGAGATTGCTGAATGGGTATTGCAAGAAGAAAGAACTGTTAGAATTGTTAATCTGGAGCAGGGATTAAGTCCAACTTCTTCACCCATTCATCACCATACCCATGATGTTTCAGGATGGAACGCTCCTTATTATTCAGCTTCTAAGAGTCTGTTGGGGGAAAATGTCAGAACTCCTTTATACAACGTTTTTTGTCTGTGGTTGATGACAGCAATAGCATGGGTGATTTTAAGGTGCAAGCGAATGCAATAACACAAAGCAGATTGGGTTATCCTCCTGTTACCAGTAACTTAAATGGAAGATTTATAATAGCATCATAATCTTCTCCTGCTTCAAGCATATCCTCATCATCTTCTTCGTAATACCAATTAACATGTGCAACTACATTGGAAGATTCTATTCTTTTAAGAAGGTCCATCAAACACTTCGATGAACTTGTGTTGAAGTATTCTAAATTGATATTCACTTCTACAACTCCTTCTGAACTGCATAAATGGTCAGTCCATGTAATTAATGATGAATAAAAATCAATTGAGTTTTCTGGGATACTTCTGCCTGAAAGACTTAAAGTCCTTGATTCTGAATCAAATAATACCCTAGGAGTTTTAGGTGTTCCTGCTATAAAAATATTCTCCATTTTATGTTTTAATTGAATTTACATGAACAGACAAACAAAAGAGCAACATGTCATTTCGCGAAGGAAGCAACTCAGAGTCAATAGACCCATTCGATAGTTTTGCTAGCTCCAAAAGCCCCATTCCACCACCACCATGTTCACTGCGCACATCACTTGTCATTACACGCTTTTTTAATGCGCGTAACTTATCTTCTGTGACTGTATTCATCGAATTTAAAGCAGAAACCAAACCATTTGCTTGATTTGTGTCAACTAAATTAGAGGTGCTTAATGTAAAACAATCATTGGATTCTGACTTGATGAATACAAATGAGGCTACAGATTTAGAAGAATGGTGAATTAAATTTTGAATTAATTCGACTGCAACTCTAAATATTTTTTTTGATTCCGGACGTGTAACTGTCGAGTTTGAAGATAAATATCTCTCAATCCAATTGAGAATATGAAAAGAAGTTTGATTTTTAAACATTCCCTTGTACGCCAGTATCACTGTATCACCTTGACCTACAATGTCTTGACTGTCTAATCTTGTTGAGGTTATGTTTTCTGAGGACATCTAACTAATTTACGCGGATTATGTCCGAATTTGCACCCCCATGAAAGGAGAAATCAACAAGGAATGGTTTGCTGCTTGGTTTGACTCACCAGCATATCATATTTTATACGGAAATAGAGATGATGATGAAGCCTTTAACCTAATAGAAAACTTAGATGGGATATTACCCTCTGAGGTAAAGAAAGTTCTTGATGTGGGTTGTGGAGCTGGAAGACATGTCTTTGCTTGGGAAAAGCTCGGATATACTGCAAGTGGATTTGATTTGAGCCCTGAGAGTATCCAAATTGCAAAATCGAAGCCTTCAAACGCTGACTTCAGAGTCTTAGACATGAGAGACTTAAAACACCAAACCGAATGGGAGGGGGGATTTGATCTTGTGTCCAATCTTTTCACCAGTTTCGGTTACTTTTCCAAAGAAGAGGAACATCAAGCAGTTCTTCAAGGTTTTACGAATGCGCTAAAGCCTGGAGGCAAGTTGATCTTGGATTATCTCAATGTTCCTTATTCGAAAGCCAGACTCGTACCTTCTGAAGTGGTGAAGATTCAGAATTACACATTTCACATAGAACGAGAACTGAAGGATGGTTTCTTTCAAAAGTCAATCAGCTTTAAATCACCTGAAGGGAAAGATTTTCATTTTATAGAACAGGTAAGAGCTTGGGGTGAAAATGATTTGAAATCACTCTTATTAGATGTAAATTTACATACAGAAAAAATATATGGAGATTATAATCTTGGTGATTTTTCAGAAGATTCTCCCCGTTGTATTCTTGTTGCTAGAAAAAATATGTGATTTATAGATGATATTATCAGGAGTAGCCTTATTAATTGTTGCCTTAATTGGTGGATTGGCTTTGGAGATCTTAGGTGATCGCGCAATGAAAAATCTATCCATCATCCTTGCGTTTGGTGGTGCATTTATTATGGGGCTCATTTTTCTTCACCTTGTTCCAGAAGCGTTTTCGTTCAGTTCGATCGCCGGTACATTTGTGTTAATTGGCTTTGTCTTACAAATTTTACTCGAATACCTTTCAAAAGGCCTAGAACATGGCCACGTTCATTTAAACGCTTCAACGGATCACAAAAATTATGCTGCCATGCCTTGGGCTGCTATATTTAGCTTGTGTATCCATGCCTTTTTAGAATCAATGCCACTAGCTGAAGGAGCTACTACTGTTGAAGCTGCTCACCAGGTTAGATCGATGGGCCATATGCACGTTCACATTCACGCAGACACTGCAATTGGCTCTGCCTTGTTTTTGGGGTTGGCAATTCACAAACTACCCGTTGCATTGGTCCTCATGGGATTGATTAAATCAACAGGTGCCTCTAGATTCGCAAGGTGGAGTTTGCTCGCACTTTTCGGCATCATGCCTGGCTTGGGAATGTACCTTTATGACACCATTATTCATTCCGGTGTTTCGATCCCTGGAGGTGTAAGTACATTTATGTCCGCGACTCACGGATTGGTTATCGGAATACTTTTACACGTATCAACCACAGTGATATTTGAAAGTGGAGAGGGGCATGCTTTTCATTACAAAAAATTGATTGCAACTTTGTTGGGGCTTGGAATTGCATATCTAACTCTAGGTTAACAATCAACATCAATCATCGTAACCTTTTACTTCTTGAACACGTATAGGTGAATATGAGAAATTACAGCATATTTATTTCAGAGTATAAAATTGAGACAATCGCATTGTCTCAAAGCGCATATAGCATCGATGTATTTAAGCACTGCTTAAATTAAATCACGATTCAAATATTGAAGCAGCTAAACTTTGTGATTGACTCCAAGCCCTCTCGTCTTTGACACTCCAAAGCCCTTTTGAAGTAAACAACTCCACCATTTTTTCAGTCGGAGCATTTCCAACAAGGTCATCCTGAGCCATAGGACAACCTCCTATACCACGTATTGCTCCATCAAATCTTCGGCAGCCACCAGCAAGTGCAGCTTCGATTTTTTTCAAACCTGCTGTTGCATGAAGATGCAAATGAGCTCCAAATTCCACTTCTGGCAATTCTGAGATAACTCCTTGAAAAGCCTTCTTCACTGTTGCTTCGTTCGCTGTTCCAACTGTATCACTTAAAGCGATTACTCCTACACCCAGGTCTTGGTAAAGTTTCGTGGAAAATTCCGCCAACATATCTTCATGCCACACATCACCATAGGGATTTCCAAACCCCATACTTAGATATACTACAAGTCTTTTGTCATTGTTTTGACAAACTGACTGTATGCTTTCTATCCTCTCAAAAGCTTCAGTGATACTTGCGCCTGTGTTTCTTTGCTGAAAGGACTCAGACAATGACAATGGAAATCCAAGGTCGTTAACGCTGTTAAATACGCTGGCTTGACTTGCTCCTCGTTCATTTGCAACGATGACAAGAGCCCTAGTTCCTGATTTAGGCAAAACTGATTCATCTTCTAAAACAGCAAGGACTTTGTCAGTATTTGCCATAGAAGGAACAGCTCTAGGTGACACAAAGGATCCCAAGTCTAATGTATCGAACCCTACGTCTAACAGTGAACGGTAATATGTAATCTTGTCTGCTGTTGAGATTTTGTGAGGCCAACCTTGCAAGGCATCCCTCGGGCATTCAACCAAATGAATTCTATCCATGAGACGAAGGTAGAAAAGAAGATGTATTTTAATTCGTAAAAATGAAACCTTAATATTGACAGTTGCGTAAAGAGAGTATCTAACAAAAGATTCAACCATGGAACTCAATTTATTTAACCGCCTTCCTCTTAATGAGAAAACCAGCTATATGTGGGATAAAGGAGTTTGTCATGCTTCACGAATCGTTGAGGATAGATACATTTTATGTATCTATGAATTGGACGGGTTTTTTGTGGAAGCAATTTATTCTAGCAGAAATAAAAGAGTCAATGCTATTGTTCCAATAGTATCTATTCCTGAGTGGGAAGGATATGTTGACCAGGTGCTTACCAACTTACTTAAACTTAACTAAAAAGTTGAACACAACATAACAGAGTGCTGCCCCTGAAACACACCGAGACAACAACAAAGGAATCGTATCCTTAAACAGCCAAGCGACTCCTGAAAGTGATGCAGCAACAAAGTTGTCTGGGGATACAACCGTCATCTCTAAATGAGTCATACTCTCTAATCTTTCAAGACCCTCAATTGATTTGCTCGCTACAAATCCTCCCAATCTCAACATGCCATTTCCAACTTCAGTATGGATACATAACGCCATGCTTCCAAGTCCAATCAACGCTCCGACGACACTTACAAGAAGACTTGCAATCACATTTAAGGGTAAAAAAAAGATCGGAAGGGTTTGAAAGACACATGCTAACCAGGCTAGGGTAGATAGTTGAGCAGCAATTGGGATTCGAATTAACAACCATTTGGGCTTAGAAACAACTGTTAAAATCCCTGCAGTGGCAGCAAAACTTAATTGAGTGCCCAATTGCTGTGGGGAGTATGGATCGATCCACGCCACAATCCAAGCTGCAACACAGAGAGCTTGCCATGGATGTACAGACTGACTTGCCAATTTTCCCACAACAGATACAGTCACCATAATACCCGAACGTATTGCAGACCATGGGCTCCCACACGCTAGTATAAATGACCAAATCACAACCAAACCAAACCCAGACATGAATTTTAATTCACGTCTTCTGCTTCTTATAAATAGCAAAGGAACAAATCCAATTAACCCGACATGATAACCACTTACAGCAAGTAGGTGAGATAGACCAGCCTTTGAAAACAAACTCTTTACCTTGGTGCTTAACAAGCTTTTGTCACCTGTAGACAAACCCATCATAAAACCCAAGGCATGCTTATCAACACCTGCAATTTCAAGACGGTTTTTCATCTTCAATCTGTAGGATGTTGAAATTGGGAATGCACTGTCAGTCAAAATTGAATGAAGAGGTATAAATACACCATTGCATCCAAGGCTTTCATAATATCTCTTCACATTAAACGTCCCAACTTGTGCTTCTTTATAAGGATACCATCTACCTATTGCAACGCTATTGGCGGAAGGGAAAGGCAATGAATTCGGCCAAACAAGTCCGACTTTACCTAAGTCATTCGTTCTTGCATAACTGTAAATATTTCTCCCATGTTGAATGGGTTGTGGTTTACAGCTTTTTAAAGATAAAACAACCAAATCACCCTCTTGAGTTGTCACCCTCTCTAGGTAATTACTTGCTCTAACAAAACCCAATCCTGAGCAAACAAGAAACAACAAAAACCGATTTAAAGTAAAATGCAGAGACCATTTAAAGCCGATCCAACAACCTGCTATTGTCCAAACAATTAGAATAAAATGACCAACTGAAAGTGCACACAAACCCAAACACGTGCCCAGCCAAAAGGCAATAACATATGGCAATAGGGGGGCGTGTGTTTTCATCATGAAAGCACAAAAAAAGCACTTTCATTTTGTTTTTTGCTGCTAGAACTCACCCACATGCTTCACAAATTCACATCTGTAAATCACGTTGCCCTTATTTGAAGTCAGACCTGGAAAGTTCATTCATGTTATGAATCCCTTTGAAGAAATATTGAATCAGAATACTTTTAGAATACATTCCGACCAAATTCGCTTTAAACATTTTTCGATGCGTTTTCTCCAAGTTGCGCTTCTTCAAAGTAGAAGGAAGCGTAAAGAAGAAGCTGAAATGAGCTTGAGCAACCGCGAAGAAGAAAGAAACCTCACCACGAAATAAAAACCTAAATGCAGCCACACCATCAAGAATTAGACGTCGATAAATGCACAAAGGCACGCACCCGTCTTTGTTCTTTAACAAAATGATCAAGTTGTTTCGAAAATTTAAAAAGACTTTAAAAGGGCTAGATGAAGCGAGCGTGCCCCCACCCAAATGTCGGACTGATGCGCCACCACAGACACCCACTTTGTAACCACGGTTTTTAAGTCTCCAGCACAAGTCAATCTCCTCCATGTGGGCAAATAAATCAGCATCTAAGCCTCCAACTTCATTCCAAATTTCAGAATCGATAAACAGTGCGGCACCTGAAGCCCAAAAAACCTCTCGATCTGTTCGGTATTTGTTGTCCGCTTTTTCAAACGAATTAAACACTCTGCCGGCACAAAACACAAAACCATCTTTGTCAATAAATCCACCTGCTGCGCCAGCATAGTCATACCAATCTGGATTTTTATCATCCAAGATAAGTGGTGCAGATACCTTCCAATCATTCTCAGACATGCACTTGTTAACTGTGGTAACCCAGCCCTTATCGACTCTGACATCTGAGTTGAGTAAAACGAATCTGTCTGAAACAATTTTTTTTAAGCCGCGATTATATCCTCCTGCAAAGCCATAGTTTTGATCCAATGCTATGACCTCAATCTCATTAAAATTCTCAGACAACCAGGCAACTGAATTGTCTTCTGAGCCATTATCTATAACATAAACCTTGTAAGAGTCTGAAACAGCAGATTCAACAACAGAGGGCAGATAGGTGTTGAGATGAGCAACTCCATTCCAATTTAATATTACGACTGATGTTGTCATCTGGGGCTATAAAACAATTCTTCGGGTTCTTCTCGAGAATGAGTGTCTCGAGGATTCAAGCGGTTAATTTGTGACTCTGAAACCCTCAACCTGTTTTCACGAGATTTTAAGACATTGATCCAATCGTCATTCCTAATTTCTCCGCGAATGTCAGAGTGAAGTATTTCTAGGCATTCACTGACAACGTGAGGTGCATAAAAAAGAAAACGGCGGTTGGAAAGTCCTAACGTGTGATGATAATGCCAGATTTCATATGGGTAATAGTCTGTGCCATTAAGACGTGAGACAATGGTGTTGGGCCTTCCATATTTAAGATAAACATAACCCTGGTCTGTATCTGCTCCATGATCGCTTCTACATCCTCCAAATATACTGTCGACAACCATGACCTCATATGAAAATTTCTCCCAAGCTATTTGTGGATTTTCAGGGTTTCTTTTCACCCAAAACTGCTCTAAAAACCCCTTCATCATATCAATGTCATCGGTGTCTTTAAGTATTTTTAAAATGGTATTCTGTTGTGAAGGTGAACCTAGAGGGAGGTGGTCTTCTAGATGTCTATATAACTTGTTAATGTCCGTCCAATTTTCAGCAAAAGGCAGTAAAGTACCATCTGAGAGTGGAATAGAGTTGTCAGGAGTCCAACGTGAAACAGGATAATTGAGACGGGTAATTTCATTGCCATCTTTCGTCTTCAGTAGTACCGTTAAAAACCCTCCATGAATAGGAGGCACAGCTTGATCAACAGGCAGTGTTTCAAAAACAGGAATCACAGACGCTGCTTTCAGGCGAAGATGTCTTGTATGGTTAGGGGATAGCCGACCATCGGCACCTGTAAATCCGAAAGACATTAAAAACAAAGAGTCAGTACCTACAACTTGTTCAATGTTGTAAAGTTCAACATAGAACCTTGCCAGATAAGCTGTAGGAGCAATTCTTGTGTCTACGAGAGGAACCAGATTCATTCCGGATCGTGAAATATCACTTAATTCACCCGGTGTCACTTTTGAGTATGCTTCAACAAGCATAATGTCAGAAATTTCAGGGCGATCACCAAAGCTAATTGCAACTTCATCAACAATGGTTTCACCATCTATTTCAGTCGTGATTAAGTAATTTCCGTGTGTCAATTTAATTCTCTCAAGATGGAAATGGGATCCCGTATGTGCCATTAAGGAATCACTTGTAGATGGGCCTTCTAAATTTACTTTTCTAACAACTGAAATATCACCAGCTTTTTCAGCAGCAATTACGATTTCAATATGAGAAAACCAGACAGAGTCAATCAATTCCATTTCCATTCTGTCTGAATCAATCTCAACACATACATCAACGTAAGCTGAACCGTCGGAGAGCTTGTACTTGAGAATGTTAGTTGTCAAAGATGTTTGAGAAAATACATTCTGACATACAAGACCCACAATGAATAAAAGAATGATTTTTCTCATGTCACAAAGGTAGGTTTTACAAAGTAAAAAATGCGACACCGCAAATCTTGATTAAAATCAGGATGCAGGGAATATAATCAAATGACAACGCTGAATGAATCAGCTTAGATTTGATTGGGGGCTTTGCCATATCAGTCAATAAAGAGATAGTTGCCGACAGAAACAAAACAAAAAAAACCCACACAATTGTTGTATGGGTTTTTATTTTTGCGGAGGCGGAGGGATTCGAACCCCCGGTACC
>DDJR01000040.1:0-1374 GCA_002339135.1 Flavobacteriales bacterium UBA2619
TTTATAATCGAAACGCTCAAATGAGGCGAGTATTGCTGCGATTTTTGTCGTGTTTAATTTAATGGTTACAACAAGAGCCCCTGAGTCTTTCCCTGTCATGTTAAAACTCGTTATTTGGGTGCCATTTTCTTCAACCAATCTAGAAATTTCTGCCAAGCTGTACTTTGCCGTGGTGATTTCTAATATGACGGTACTCCCTTCTAACCCCCAGCCTGCTTCTGTAGTCAGAAAGTTCATAACAGCTCCTCTATCTATGCTTCCCATATATTTGCCTTGAAATACGACAGGAAGAACATCCACTTCTGCACGTGACATTTGGGAAACAACATCATACAGATGAAGGTTCGGATCAACGCTAATCAGATGCGTCGAAACCTCAGCTAAAACAGCGGTCTCATCATGTTCAAGGAGATTTTCTTCCTTAACAAGCCCTTGAAATTGGTCCTCCACAACAATGGGCAGGTTGGCCACCTTGTATTCATCCATCAAGCTGATAGCCCTAGAAACCGTATCAATAGGCAGAAGCAAAGGAAGATCAAACGTTATTAGATTCTGGGCTCTCATGAGTTAATTTTGCCGTATGTCAGACACTTCGAAGGTACAAAACACAAGACTAAGTGTTAACGTAAATAAAATTGCAACTTTGCGCAATGCCAGGGGTGGATCTGTTCCTGATTTGCTTCATGCCGCCTCAAGCATCCAATCCTTCGGCGGACAGGGAATAACCGTACACCCAAGACCAGATGAGAGA
Source organism: Flavobacteriales bacterium UBA2619 (assembly GCA_002339135.1). GTDB lineage: Bacteria > Bacteroidota > Bacteroidia > Flavobacteriales_D > Sanyastnellaceae > UBA974. The sequence continues at coordinate 752 of DDJR01000040.1, forward strand.
CACATTACGTATCAAGATGTGCGTGATTTGCGTCCAATAGTACAGCGTGAATTTAATATCGAGGGCTACCCATCAGAGGACTTTATACAACTCGTCTTAGAAGTGAAGCCAGAACAAGTGACCTTGGTGCCTGATCCGCCTGATGTGATTACAAGCAATGCAGGTTGGGATGTACCGAAACACGAACATATGCTCAAGGAAGCCATCCTCCGCTTTTCTGATGCAGGAATAAGGACCAGCTTATTTATGGACACCTCTGAAGAAGGGATCTATGCCGCTGCTCTTACAGGAACAAGCCGCATCGAACTGTATACCGAGGGTTACGCAATCAAGCACAAAGAGATGGGGCAGGATGCAGCTATACCTTATGCCAGGGCAGCTACTCTTGCGCACGGATTGGGATTAGGACTTAACGCTGGGCATGACTTAGACCTTTCTAACCTGAGGGATTTTTCCAACAATGTTCCTTACCTAGATGAAGTAAGCATCGGCCATGCGCTCATTTCTGATGCGCTCTACACCGGTCTTTCTAAAACCATAGCCAACTATCTGGCTTGCTTAGATAAAGTTAAATAAGCATGACTTCCGTTGCGCTTCATAGCAAAATACTCGGGGAGGAAAAC
>DDJR01000040.1:1690-15508 GCA_002339135.1 Flavobacteriales bacterium UBA2619
GAAAACAAGAAAGACCTCTTAATTTTACATGGTCTTTTAGGGAGCTCGGACAACTGGCAAACGTTGGCAAAGAAATATGCTCTTGAATTCCGAGTGCACCTCATTGATGCTAGAAATCATGGGAAAAGTCCACACTCACAAGACCATTCTTATGAATTAATGGCGGCAGACCTTTTGAAATATGTAGATGACCACTCCATTGAAAAAGCGTGCCTTTTGGGACACAGTATGGGTGGTAAAACAGTGATGCTTTTTTCTGAAAACCACCCCGACAGAGTCTCTAAATTAATTGTTGCTGACATCTCGCCTAAGGAATACACTCCTCACCATGAGCACATTTTTAAAGCACTTAAATCAACAAATCCTGCTATAGCTAACTCTCGCAATGAAGTCTTTGAAGTTTTAGAATCTCAACTTGGTGAGGATCCTGTGTTAATTTCCTTTTTAATGAAAAACTTAAGAAGAGAGAAATCAGGTGGGTATACATGGAGGTTTAACCTGGAAGCATTGTCCGTTAATCTATTAGATGTTACCAAGCAGATTCATCTTTCTACAAATACGGTTCCCACCTTGTTTATTTATGGCGCGCTTTCAGAGTATGTTCGCTCAGAAGATTTAACAGAATTAGAAGAATGTTACTTGCTGTTGGAACATGTTTGCTTAGAAAACTCAGGCCATTGGTTACATGCGCAAGAACCTGAACAGTTTTTTAATGCAACTTCTGGGTTTTTAAATCCCTAAAAAATCAATCTCCACTTGTTTCTTTCAACCACTTTCGATACACACCAAACAAACGAGAGTTAGAAACAAAACCCAAATACCCCCCCTTTGAATCGACAACAGGAAGATTCCATGCACCACTTACTTCGAATTTCGACATCACCGTCTCCATCTTTTCGTTGGACTTAATGACGTTGTCAGGAATCACGAGAAGGTCATTGACCGTTGTGGTCTCATACTTATCTCTATCAAACATAATTTGGCGAATGTCTTGCAAGTCAATTAGACCTAAAAGAAGTCCGTTTTCATTGACTACTGGATGTATGTTTCTTTTGCTTTTAGCTACAACCCTAACAAGGGTAGCTAAAGTGTAGTCTGGTCGTACGGGAAGAAAGTCGGTCTCAATCTCATCTGACAGATTCATCAGAGTGAGTACGCTTTTGTCTTTATCGTGGGTAAGTAACTCTCCTCTTTCTGCAAGCTCCCGGTTGTAAATGCTATTTTTAACAAGGTATTTAGAAAGTGAGTAACTAAGTGCAGCACTCAGCATTAACGGAACAAAGAGTTCGTAGCCACCACTGATTTCTGAAGCCAGAAAAATCGCAGTTAGAGGAGCGTGGAGAACACCAGCCATCATGCCCCCCAAACCAGCCAAAACAGCATTTCCAACAGGAATTGTGTCTGGCCCAAAAACCATATTGACTGAAATCGCAAAAATGTACCCCAACAAAGCTCCACCGAAAAGAGAAGGTGCAAAAACTCCTGCAACACCTCCAGCTCCAACTGTTAATCCTGTTAATATAGGTTTGAGAGCCCATGCAAAAAGAAGAGCTGCAACTATCGCAAAGCCATCAGTATGATCAAACAGAATTAACTCCCTAGATATAACATCCGAAGAACCCATAAACAATGAATTGACAACTTCATAGCCTTCGCCATACAGGAAAGGAAAACTTGCCACAGAAGAACCCAAAATCAATCCAGCTGTAATGATTTTAGTTAACGGATTTTTAAACCGAGAAACAGCACGAGATGAAATCAAATAAAACTTTGTAAAGACAACAGATCCAAGACCCGCGATTAAACCCAAAACGATATAAAAAGGCAATCTTTTCACATCAAAAGGTGCCAATTCTGTGACCGAAAGAATATCCTCTCCCTCAATGAGAAAGTACGCAGTTAACAAGGATGCTAGAGAAGCGAATATGAGTGGAACGAGACTTGCAGCCGTGAGATCGATCATAATCACTTCCACAGCAAAAATCAGACCTGCGACAGGCGCTTTAAACATCGCCGCCAGAGATGCGGTTGCAGCACAAGCGATGAGAAGCCGGCGGCGGCGAAAACTGCGCTTGGTACGTGACGCAATCTCTGAACCTATGGTAGCTCCCGCTTGAACAGCAGGCGCCTCAAGCCCACCAGATCCGCCAAAACCAACTGAGAGAATGCTTGTAACTACAGGAGCAAAAAGCCAGGTCCGCTTGAGAGCGCCTCTCCGCGTCGACAGCGCGTGAAGGGTTGCGGGAATGCCTCCCCCAGGATGCTGACCTCCAAGAACTTTTTTCACAAACCAAGCTGTGAGAAGCAATCCTATGATCGGCCCAAAGCCAATCAAAGGTTGAAAATTAATCAATGATTGTGCTGAAAACATGCCCGATCGAATCAGACTTACTCCATTTTTTAACACGACTGCCAGAAGCCCAGCTAACACGCCCACGAGGCTAGCCCAAACTAAAATTGCTTTATCTGACCTAAGAAATTCCCAGACTTTACTCAACATTATATCAAAATGCTAATTACCAGAACATCATCCACTTGTTCTTCTTTTGCTTTCCAACTGTCAAATTCTTTTGCAAATTGATCTTTGTGCTGATTGATTGGCACTGTAGACATTCGAACCAACAACTCTCTGAACCTACGTCGCATGTATTTTTTGCCGAATGGGCCTCCAAATTGATCTACAAAACCATCTGTTGAAGCAAAAATGGTGTCGCCATGCTCAAGAGAGAAAACCTGTTGGGTGTATGACTTTGAATCAGGCTTAAATGAAGCGATTGCAAATTTGTCGGCTTTCATTTCAAACAGTTCACCTGCTCTAACAACAAACAGGGGATTGTTTGCTCCTGAAAACTTAAGCTCCATTTTTTCCATATCCACTGCCAACATGACTAGGTCCATACCATCTTGCAGGTGGTCAGGTGACGATTCCGAACTCAGGACATCCAAAGCGGCAGAGTTCAGTTTGTCAAGGATTTTACTGGGCTCTGTAAACACTTTCGTTACATGGCTCAACGCATTGTACCCAACAAGACTCATAAAAGCTCCAGGCACACCGTGTCCTGTACAGTCAACTGCGGCTACAAGTCTAATTCTACCCACAGATCTAAAGAAGTAAAAGTCTCCGGATACAATGTCTCTCGGACGGTAAAAAACGGAGGAGTTGTCGAAAACCTCTGAGACTTCTTTTTCTGTTGGCAAGATGGATTCTTGAATTCTCAAAGCGTAGTTGATGCTGTCACGTAAATCGCTGTAGAGCTCTTCGGCTCTTTGTTTTTGCTTGGACATTTCTGCTGTTCTGTCCTCTACCTTTTTCTCCAACTCTCGTTCTGTTGTGGCCAAGTCATCTCGCATACTTAAAAGAGCATGACCTAAGGAGTCATCATCACTCAGTGGCTCATAGGGCGCATGAAAGTTTCCAGAACCCACAGCTTCAGAAAATTTTCTGGTTTTTTGAAGTCCCTCGGCGAGTCTGTTAACCGCTTCCGCCATATCTCCAATCTCATCTGGCGTGATGGGAACCTTAACATCGGGCTGCTGACCACGTCCCATAAATAACAAAGCTTGCTTCAGGTGTCGGACTGGCACAAGAATCGATCTTGTAAGTGCAAGACCTACGACAATTCCCAAAAAAATTACGGCAAGTGAAACTGACCCCGCAAAGAAACTGAGTTGATCTCCCAAGTGCTCCATCTGAGTCGTCGCTGCGCGCAGGGAAGATGTTTGAAATGAAGAAAGTGAAATCAATCTGGTGCGTATGCTTCTGTCGTAAATCGAAAGCAGTGAGCCATCTAAGGAATAGAATTCGGCGTCCATCATCGCTATGGGGTCGTCGTAACTTGAAAAATCTGGCAGCAATCGTTCAATCTCCTCATAAACTGAAAAAAGTCCCTCGATATCGAGATAAAGACTGTCAAGTTGCACTTTTGCTTTGGGGTCCCAATCTGGATACATTTCCTGCAATCTGGCAATGTTTTCCGGAATTGTCTTTGAGATCGTGGTTTTTAAAAAACGTTTCTCAGTATCGTCAGACCGGCTCTGAAAAGCAATCCAATGCTTGATGCTTACCCTAGCCTCCCCCAGCGATCTATCTAAATCCTCAAGTGCTTCAATACTTGGAACAAGTTCTTTATCAATCTTCTCACCGATCACTCTGCTTTCACCTAACAAAGATCTTGTTTGAATAAACAACGCGCCTACGGCAAGTGTGAACAATCCAAATCCCAAAGCCATTCTCCATCCAATGGTAAACCTGAATTTTACATTCGATGTTTTCATCTTACTCTCCCTCTGCTTTCAACACCTTGTCCAAAGCGTGTTTGTATTTGTCACTCTCCTCTTTGTTGCTTAACGCATTGTAAATCGTAGTCAATCCCTTCAAAGTTTCTTTTCTGTTGGGGGACATTGTATGGGCTGCAAGCATGGGCTGTAATGCTTTGTCGAAAAGTTCGATACATGCATCTTGTGTTTCCATCAGCTCAAACATTGCTGTTGTATGATCAATCGACTTAAGTCTTGAAACACCTCTGTTGTAGAGGTTAATCGCTAAATTATATCTAGCTGTGTAATCTTCTCCGTCCAGTTCAATCGCTTTGTAATAATGGGCAACAACTCTGGCAAACAGCTCCTCCGAATCTGTGGGTGTAGTTTCCAGCAACAACCTGTTTGCCCTCGCTAAATTCTTCTCCACCTCCACCTCTTCACGAGTCCAATCTTCGTTTTGATTTATCACACTTCGAATGGCAACAAATTCATTGAAATATCCGACAATCACATCATCCATACCCCTTGTAAAACCTCGAACCCCCCTCACCACATCATTCATGTAGGTCTTTGAAAGATAGTCCAAAGCGTCGAGTGACAATTCGGAGATGGATGTGCTTGATTGCGCATCGATTTCATAAGCTTTGATCAGTTGGCTGACAGCTAGCTCCCGTTCGCTTAATGCTAAAGCTGAAGTTGAAGACACTAAAAACACCTCCTTCTTAAACTTTCCTTTGTGAGAATACCCCGAAACATACCAAGCGCGTGCATCATCCTTGGCCTCATGTAAAAGGGCCGGTTCAATCATTTTGAGAGCTTCATCAAACAATTCTTGTTCGGCCAAGTCAATAGCAGCATCGACAATGCTTTCCGAATTTACGTTCTGAGCGTTTGCCTGTGCTGAGAATAAGACAAACACCCAAATCAACAGGATAATACTTGAATAATTTTTCATCTCGTGACTGCCCATGATAAAATTCTATTGCCGACTACAAGCCCTCGATTTAATGCATTCTCCATATCTAGCTCATACCGTATTCTGCTGGTTTGAACTACAAAATTCACAACAGCTCCTTCTGGCATGGCTGTATCAGCGTCCACTGAAGTCACGACCATAATGGGCTTATCTGCTGTTTGATTGATCAACTGAATCAGCTGCTCACCTTCAGATTCTGTGTATAAAACATGGGTAAACTCAACCACCTGTTCAGAGTCTGAAATCTCTACAACCTCGAGCATTTGACTTCCTATCGTTTGCCCAGCATACTTCTCTACCAAAAAAAGATACAGCGCTGTGTTGCCTTGAATCCCTATTCTAAAATTACCCTGTTTTTTGTCATTTGGCCAATCATTGCTCCTTGCAAATTGAAATAAAAAACTGGCTTTTGTAATGGCTATCGTGTTCGCCTCATCAAGTTGTGGTCCACCCTGATCAGATTGTAACCATGAAGTCGAAAGCAAAATCACGACTGCAAAAAGCAAAAGATACATATTTCGAATTCCTAGCGTGAGCATCTCACGAAGTTAACCACTCCATTTGCTCGTAACTTATTTTACAAAATGGGTTCCTAACTTCTAAATGTGTGGGATTGTAGCAGTTGTTTAGATCTGTTCAACAAAATACCTGTCCGTATTTATTTCGTGAGGCAACTCTTTTCCATCCATGATGTACCTGACTAAATGCGCTGCTGTTGCGGGACCTATTAACACCCCCCTGGTGCCTAATCCATTAAGAATGTAGGTGTTTTCGGAAATCCTTCCTGCGTAAGGTCTCCTGTCTTTAGAAGCAGGCCTAAATCCTGTCTCATGATTCGTGATCTCAAAACGGTCGAAAATCTCAGGTGATAGCACAGGCTGAATGCTCGAAAGAAGCTCTTCACGACCTTCTGAAGAAGGAAGACTCTTTGCAACATTCCACTTGTATGTTGAACCCAATTTATAGGTGTTGTTTCCGCGAGGCAGGAGCCATTTTACTCTGTTAAGACACCTGTTTTTTGTGTTGATATTTGAAGTTAAAGTGAGAACTTCTCCGTGATCTGATTGGATTTTTAAATTGTGACATGCAAGCTCTTCTGATGCGCCTACTCCCCTGCAATCGATGAATTTTGAGGACGGGTGATTTTCTTTACAGGAAGCGTGATAGGTCTTTTCCTTGAACCGCCCCTTAGATTCGAGAAAAGATCGAAAAGAATCAAGCAAAAGTGGCAAATCTACCCAACCAGCTTCAGGCACAATCCCGAAGCCATGAGGTGCAATGACATCTGTTAGATTTTCATCGCTTGCAGGCTCAATAAATTGTGATACCGCATGACTCTCTTGGACTCTTTTTTTCCAGAGTATTTTATACTGAGCACTGGGGAAAATGCGCATAATTGGGGAATGATGAAGGATTTTACCCGGCATTTTGAGGAAGAGTTCCATTTGTAGATAGGTCTCCCTCATGACCTCCATATGCTCCCTTGCATTCCAAACTTCAACGATTCTTTTAAACGATACCGGATTGAACATTCCTGCTGCAACACGCGAGGCTTGATTCGATGAGTTGGGCTCTGATGGTTCATGAGAGTCTTGAGCTGCTTTGCCCTTAGGGGCATCCCAAACCTCATACTCTACATCTCTTTTCTCAAGTTCCCAGGCCACCAGCGTACCGGAAAGCCCACCTCCAACCACAATAAATTTGTGAGAACTTTCAGCGGTCATGCTAATCGATCACCCCGAGTTCGCGCGCCACTTTTTCGAAAGCGGCTAGCGCAAAATCTATATGTTCTTTCGTGTGGGAGGCTGAAAGCTGGACCCTAATTCGAGCTGCTCCTTTAGGCACCACTGGAAAGAAAAATCCGATGACGTAGATGCCTTCTTCGAGGAGGCGGTTCGCCATGTCTTGGGACAGTCTTGCATCGCCCAGCATAACTGGTACGATTGCTGACTCCCCATCATTAAAAGGGAGGCCAGCACTGCGAAGTCCGTCTTTGAAATACGTGGTGTTTGACTCCAAACGATCTCTGAGCTCTGTGCTTTCATCGAGCATCTTAAAGACTTCGAGGGATGCCCCAACGATGGTTGGCGCTAGTGAGTTTGAAAAAAGATACGGTCGAGAACGTTGACGTAAAAGTTCGATGATTTCTTTGCGACCTGTTGTAAAGCCACCCATCGCACCACCCAAGGCTTTTCCGAGAGTACCCGTAATGATATCCACTCTGCCAAGCGCATCGCGCAACTCGATCGAACCTCTGCCCGTTTTCCCGATAAAACCGGTTGAGTGACATTCATCCACCATAACCAAGGCGTCGTACTTGTCAGCTAGATCACATATTTTTCCAATCTCGGCAACATAGCCGTCCATAGAAAACACCCCGTCAGTCACAATAATTTTAAATCGAGAACCAGCTTCAACTGCTGCTTGCAGTTGAAGCTCAAGATCAATCATATTGTTGTTTGCATAACGGAACCTCTTGGCTTTACACAGTCGGACTCCGTCTATAATGGAAGCGTGATTGAGGGAGTCTGAAATGATGGCATCTTCTGCGGTTAACAGTGGCTCAAAAACACCTCCGTTTGCGTCAAAAGCAGCGGCATAAAGGATGGTGTCTTCTGTTTGATGAAAATCTGCAATTGTCTTCTCAAGTTCTTTGTGAATGTCTTGTGTCCCACAAATAAACCTCACAGAACTCATTCCAAATCCATGGGTGTCTAGCGTCTTTTGAGCTGCTTTGACGACCCGTGGATGGTTGCTCAGACCAAGGTAGTTGTTCGAACAAAAATTTAAGACCTCTTTGCCATCCGTGAGTTTAATCACCGCATCTTGAGAGGTGGCTATAACACGTTCACTTTTAAAAAGACCAGCTTCCTCTATGTTTACAAGCTCCTGCTGGAGATGTGATTTCATTTTTCCATACATGACGCGAATTTAGACCAAACTCGTTCACCCCTCCCCAATCACATCCAGGAGATTAACATTGTAAATCTACGCAGACAAAACACATTTAATTGGCGTTTTAATAAAACCTTTTAACCCAATAGAAGCGGGTAGTTTCTCTCGCCGTGACCCATGGGATTGCCATACGTGACAGGAAAGTCGACAGGAACATGAGATGAGATGATTTCACCCAAATCAAGGCCAAAGGGATTGTCAAGAGCTTGCCCATCGTTGAGGGTATTGTCCCGAATATCTGAAAATGTTCCGACCATGAGGCCGTTCGCCTTTTCGAAAACACCAGCGAGCTTGAAAGAGAGAAACATTCTATCTATGTGGTAGAGGTATTCATCGATTTCTTCCACAAACAAATAAGACCCGCTGACATTGGGAAAATAGGGCGTCCCTAGAAGGGAGTATAAAACGCTTAGGTTTCCGCCAGTAACTTTCAACTTGGGATTCAACGTTGATCCAGTTCTTAATGCAGACCACATCGCATTAACATCGGCTGGCAAGGTGGAGTTTAAAGTCCCTGCAACAGGCGCATGTAGAGAGGTTACTCCGAGATTCGTTGACCAAGAATGAAGAACGGTAATGTCTGAGAATCCCACGATCCATGTTGGGTCGGAGAGGTAGGCTTTAGAATCAAGAAGCGGGAGCAGTCGACCAGAACCATATCCACCACGCAGCGCTAGAACAGCGCGTATCGACGGATCGCGAAATGCCGAATTGAGATGGCCAGCACGGTGTAAGTCAAGGCCTGCAAATTGGTGGTACTTCGCGTCGAGGTTAGATGGAATTACAGGTGTAAAACCTGCATCAACGACGGAATTGGCGGCGTCTTGGATCGCCTTTTGAGAGGCAAATCGAGCTGGAGCTACGAGCATGATTTTATCGCCTGGCTCGAGGTGTTTAGGTCTGTTTGAAGTCGTGAATTTTTCTGATGTGAGCATCTATTAAAAACTTTGTGTGACATTCTTTGCGGTGAAGTTAATGAGTCTGGGGGGAGTGAGGTATTTTTGGGCTAATGAATAAACTGCAATCAATGACCCCACTAATTAGGACTCCGAAAAGACGTCTAATTACTTCGGCTCTGCCTTATGCAAACGGGCCTATTCACGTGGGACACATGGCGGGAGCGTATTTGCCAGCGGATATTTATGTGAGGTATTTGAGAAGTTCTGGAGAGGATGTACTTTGGGTGTGTGGAAGTGATGAACATGGTGCTGCGATTACATTGAGAGCAAAAAAAGATGGGACAACACCACGTGACATCGTAGATAAATATCACGTTGAAATGCAAGGGGCCTTCAAAGGGTTGGACATCAGCTTCGATCACTACAGCAGAACTTCCAGTGAAAAACACCACAAGGTTGCCCAAGATTTCTTCTTAAAACTCCTTGAGAATGACAGTTTTGAGGTCAAGACACAAGAGCAATATTACGACGAGGAAGCTGACCAGTTTTTAGCTGACAGATATATTACTGGAACATGTCCCACATGCAATGCAGATGGTGCTTATGGAGATCAGTGCGAGAAGTGCGGTGCGACTCTTTCCCCGACAGAACTTATAAATCCCAAGTCGACGCTTAGTGGTGCAAAACCGATTTTAAAACCTACTACTCTTTGGTATTTACCTATGGGAAGACATGAGGAGTGGTTGAAGGACTACATCGAAAATGGGATGCTTGACGGAAAAGTGCATCATGATGCTAAAGCCTGGAAAAGCCATGTTGTAGGCCAATGTAAAAGTTGGATCGACGGTGGATTGCAAAGTAGAGCTATGACCCGCGATTTAAAGTGGGGAGTGCCAGTTCCTGTAGAAGGGGCTGACGGGAAAGTCCTCTATGTTTGGCTTGATGCTCCTGTTGGATATATTACAGCCACGATGGAGTGGGCTGAGAAGAATGGAAAGGATTGGCGTGACTGGTGGCAAAATGAAGACACCGAATTACTCCACTTTATCGGAAAAGACAACATTGTTTTCCATTGTATCATTTTTCCGATTTTACTTAAGCAACACGGAGATTTTATTTTGCCTCACCATGTACCTGCAAATGAGTTTATGAATTTGGAGGGTGATAAGATTTCAACTTCTAGAAATTGGGCTGTTTGGGTAAGTGAGTTCTTGGAAAATAATCCGTCGGGAAGCGATCCCATGCGGTACGTTCTGACATCCATCATGCCAGAGCAGCGAGACAGTGAATTTACCTGGAACGATTACCGAGATCGGATCAACAATGAACTGGCAGATGTGCTTGGAAATTTCGTGAATCGTGTCCTCGTACTGACGCGAAAGTATTACGACGGCATTGTTCCAATGGCTCCGAAAGAATCGGTTTTAACGGAGGTCGATAAATCGCTTGTCGATGTTCTGTCTGGAGCGGGTGAACGAATCGGTGATTTAATCTCACGCCATCGCTACCGCGAAGCCCAACTCGAAGCCATGAATGTTGCACGACGAGGTAACAAATACCTCACTGAGGAGGAGCCATGGAAAATTCAAAAAACTGACCCTCAGAGAGTAAAAACAATCATGCACCTTGCTTGCCAAGTGGTAGGAAATTTAGGAATCGTACTCGAACCATTCCTGCCAAGAACAGCTGAAAAAATATCTGTCTCATTCGGAGTAAATGGTCTCCGATGGAATGACGTCTCACCCTCACTTGTAAAAAACGGCACCGTATTGGGAGATTTACCAATCTTATTTACAAAAATTGACGAAGAAACAGTCGAAACTGAGAAAGCGAAACTTGGTCAAAAAGAAGTCGATTCAAATGACTCAAATAAAAACACTGTGATGCTTCAAAAAGACTCAACTACCTTCGATCATTTTTCTGAGATGGACCTCCGAGTGGCGACCGTGACGGAATGTGTGGCCGTGAAAAAAACCAAGAAACTTCTCAAGCTTACTGTAAATACAGGCCTCGACGTGAGAACAGTCGTTTCCGGCATCGCCGAGCATTTCTCACCAGAAGATGTTGTCGGTCGCAAGGTGGTGCTTTTAGCAAATCTCGAGCCACGGACCATAAAAGGAGTGGAAAGTTGGGGGATGGTTCTGATGGCATCCACAAATGATGGGGGATTGAAGTTCGTTACTCCAGAAGATGGAGTGAATCCTGGAGATGTAATTCGTTAAATTAAAGAATCAAAAGAATGTCAGTACTTACAACCATTAAAAAAAGATTTAGCCCTTATTCTTTCGACAAAACAAATGTTGGTTTTGAGGATATTGAATCAGCTTTTGAAGCTGCTCGTTGGGCCCCGTCTGGATACAACAACCAGCCGTGGAGATTCGTATACATTTCCCGCGATCATCAGAATTTTGAGAAAATGCTATCTTTCCCTGTTGAAGCAAATAGCAAGTGGATGAAGGACTGTGGAGGAATCGCCGTTGTTCTAGCAAAAACACAGAGTGATTTCAATGGCCAGCTTGACCCTTCTGCCCAGTACTGTTGCGGTCTTGCTGTAGGACAAATGCTCGTAGAAATCTCTGCCTTGGGATTACACTCACACCAAATAGGAGGTTTTGACAGAACGAAGTTATCTGCGTTTTTAGAGCTTCCAGAATATATTATCCCCATGGCAATGATGGCTGTCGGCAGAACTTCTGAGGAACCTCAACAAAACAGAAAACGAGAACCTTTGGAAGTTCTCGTTTTAAGATAAAAAATGCATCCACTTGGCTGCTTGCCGTTTCTTACTTAGCCACGACAAAAGACTGACGAAGGACCCCTCGTGGTGTTGTAACAGCAACAATATAAGTGCCGTTTGACAAGCTTGAAACATCTATCTCTGACTCAGAAAGCATCAATTCCATGACCCTCTGACCTGTGATTGAGTAAATCTCGAAACGGATATTCGATGCAGCAAATTCTACTGCTAGAGATATTGTAATCGCTGACGAAGTAGGACTTGGAAAAACATCCAGGTTTTGTGAAAAAACAAGGTCTTCAAGACCCATGACCACATTCACATCAATCGTAGAAACTACGCCTTCACAACCTCCATTAGAAGAGGCTACAACTGACAGAACGCCATCTGAAATATCTCCACTCCACTCGACAGTTACAAAGGATGTTCCTTGACCAGAAAGTATCGTTCCTCCAGCAATCGTCCACTCGAAGGAAGCTGCTTCGTCACTACAAGAGTAGGACCACTCAGACACGCCACTTCCTACCTCTACAGAACCATTTCCTTCAATTGTTCCGGCTGATGGACCATATTCACAATCGTCATTTGTCCAAGCATTCTCATCGTAATTACAAGCCAAAGAGTCCATGCACTGAGAAGGTGCATACAGTATAGGAAGAAGAAGTCTTAGGTCTGGAGATTGAATTCCCCAAGGGAAGATCTGAACATAGATAGATCCAGATATCGTTCCTGAAGTTGTCAATTGACCGATCAGAACTGTCAAATCATCTCCGGCAAAGCCAGCGTTGTCTGCACCCAAACCTGGAAATAGCGTAGCCCAACCATTGCCAACAGCGGTATTAGACATCACATTCTCACCGGCCTCGAAAGCAGCAAAAGCATTGTAAGTCGGATCTGTTAAAGCAAGTATTTCCATAGGGTCTATAGAGTTCTCAACACCTAAAGTGAGCCAACTGTCGTATTCCAAATCAGGAAAAGCAGTATAAAATGCTGGATTAATCGCATTCGCAAAAGTCTCACTTGCAGCTGGATGTTGGTACCACGCTGGTGAAGATGTTGACTCCATAATCCAGGGGTAACTCTCACTACCGGTACAGGCTGAGAGATAGTCGTCTGCATCGAGCATGTGTAAATACATTCTCCATGTGGTCATTCCAGCAAGATCTCCGTCAGAATGAACAGCAAACTGCTCTAACCCGATCCAATATTCATCTGGTCCTTGTGCACGTATTGAGGTGAACGACGCGAGAAAAATCGCGAGAAATAAAAATCCTACTAAACTCTTCTTCATGTAATTCTATATTTTACCAGCCAAAACCAACATTCATACCAAATCTCACTCCGATACCATCTCCCTCTGGGAAAAGAGACTGGTCTTGTTCTGACACAGTTTCATCAAACAAATCTGTACTGATGCTTTTTACCTGAGGCCCTAAAAACATATCGACCATCAAGCCGTCACCATACCATTGGTAACCAAGCACAGCTGCAGCTCCAAGCACATTTCTGTTGAACCATTCATCTCCCTCGATCTCCCATTTGACAGTTCTATATCGGGCAAGTGCAGCTATGTAAAAACCTTCACAAGCATTTCCTCCAGGATAGAATCTAAATTCAGGCATCACAATAAATCCGAAACGGTTGGCTGTGAGCGTCTCGTTTGATGTCGGATCGTCCGCTGATCCTGATCCTGTCATAATCCCTGCAGACAGCTGTAGTGAAAACTGCTCTGTTAGTGCTTGCTCGTAACCAATTTGATATTGACCTGCAAAGAAACCAAAAGGATTCGCTTTAACAACTTGCCCCGGTCCGTCAGACTGAGCTGACAAAGAAGTGGAGCATAAAAACAAGGTAATTAAAAATATATTTTTCATTTTATTCTATGTTAAATTTTCATTCTGTTATCTTCCAAAACCAACATTCATGCCAAATCTAATTCCATTCTCTCCGACGAACCGGATGGGGACTTCTGACAAATAACCATCAAACAG
>DDJR01000100.1:0-313 GCA_002339135.1 Flavobacteriales bacterium UBA2619
CTTGTGAGCTTCAGAACCTTTGTATGTCATTTCGCCATCAATCTCAACCCCAGCTTCAAAGCTTTTCTTCGCATTGTCCCATGCACCACCAGCGTTGTTTTGGAAAATAGCCCAAAGTACACCACTCACTGTGACACCTGCCATGTAAGAACCGAGCGGTTCAGCACCCATTGTGAATCCGATGATGAGTGGAGAAACGATTGTAATCGCTCCAGGTAGCATCATCTCTCTAAGAGCAGCCTTGGTACTGATCTCAACACATTTGTCATATTCAGGTTTCCCTGTTCCTTCCATAATTCCAGGAATTTCTTTA
>DDJR01000100.1:615-9134 GCA_002339135.1 Flavobacteriales bacterium UBA2619
AATTCCAGGAATTTCTTTAAACTGGCGTCTCACCTCTTTCACCATTTCCATAGCAGCTTTTCCAACGGATTTCATTGCAAGCGCTGAGAACACTACAGGAATCATCGCTCCAACAAAGAGCGTTGCTAGAACATCAGCCTTGAAGATGTTAATTCCGTCAATTCCTGTCATCGTAACATACGCAGCAAAGAGTGCCAGAGCAGTCAATGCAGCAGATGCAATGGCAAATCCTTTACCAATAGCGGCAGTCGTATTTCCTACTGAATCAAGAATGTCTGTACGTTCACGTACTTCTTCAGGAAGGTCACACATCTCAGCAATACCTCCGGCATTGTCTGCGATAGGTCCAAATGCATCTATCGCCAATTGCATGGCCGTAGTAGCCATCATCGCGCAAGCAGCGATAGCTACTCCGTAGAATCCTGCGAATTCATATGAGGCGTAAATCGCAACAGCAAACAGAAGAATAGGACCGAAGGTTGAGATCATTCCAGTAGATAATCCAGCGATGATGTTGGTTCCAGCTCCAGTATTGGAGTTGCGAACGATATCCATCACAGGTTTTTTCCCTAATCCTGTATAGTACTCAGTCATCCAGCTAATTCCACCTCCTACACCAAGTCCTACAAGAACAGCGTAGAAAACGTTAATTGAAGCGAAAGTCCTAATCATGTCTTCACCGTCTTCACCTCCCTTAAAGAAGTTCATCGACAACATGTCAGGTAGCATCCAATCAATCAAGAAGTAACATGCAACAGCTGTCATGATGATAGACCCCCAGTTTCCTTTGTTAAGTGCAGATTGAACTTCAGCTTCTTTGCCGTCGTCACTCACCTTAATAAATTTCGTTGCGATCATCGAGAAGATGATACCAAGTGCAGAGATTACAAGAGGAAGAAGTAGTGTTGACATTTTACCGAATGTCTCACTTTCCCAATCGTATCCAGCTCCCATGTCACCTACAACGTAAACTCCTAGAACCATAGCGGCTAGAACTGTTGCTACATAAGACCCGAACAGGTCAGCACCCATACCAGCTACGTCACCTACGTTGTCACCTACGTTATCTGCAATCGTAGCAGGGTTACGTGGATCATCTTCAGGAATGCCGGCTTCAACCTTACCAACTAGGTCAGCACCTACGTCAGCAGCTTTCGTGTAAATACCTCCTCCAACACGAGCGAAGAGCGCAATTGATTCAGCACCTAGCGAGAATCCAGCGAGTGCTTCAAGAACGATAATCATGTTGTTTACATCAGTCACTTCACCTGTAAGACCCAGGATAGATGTTTTAATAAGAATGATAAAGATGATGCTTAATCCGAAAACAGCCAATCCAGCTACGCCAAGTCCCATTACGGTACCTCCAGCAAATGATACTTTCAAGGCTTTAGACAAGCTGGTTTTAGCAGCCTCAGCGGTTCTCACGTTTGCTTCAGTCGCTATGCGCATCCCGATGTTTCCAGCAACAGCAGAGAAAATGGCACCTATGACAAAGGCAACAACAATAAACCAATGTGTTTCTTCTACCAGAGTGGAGACCACAGCAAGTGCAGCTCCAGCGATGACTACAAAAATTGCAAGTAGGCGATATTCAGCGTTGAGGAACGCAAGAGCTCCTTCATGAATGTAGTTCGCGATCTCTGTCATTCTGTCGTTGCCCTTGGGTTGTTTCCGAACCCAAGAACCTTGAATAGCCATAACCACTAAGCCTAGAATGGCTATTACAGGTACTATATAAAGTATATTGTCAATCAAAAATTGCATGATGTATAATTTTTATTTCTTTGCCGAAGTTAAGTTAAGCCGGCGAGTTATTTACTTATTTACGTAGGTGACGTTTTTTACAGCTTCCATGATTTCTTTTATTTTTGGAAGAGCTTCGTCAATTAAAGTTGTTGCAAATGCGAAAGGAGTGTCCGCTTGACACAACCTGATAATAGGAGCGTCAAGATGGTCGAAGGCATTTCGCTGAACACGGTATGCAACTTCGGATGAAACAGAACTTACAGGGAAGCTTTCCTCCACAATCACAAGTCGATTCGTTTTCTTAACAGACTCAATGATCGTGTCTAAATCTAAAGGGCGTATTGTAACGAGATCGATGATCTCAACTTCGATGCCCTCCTTGGCAAGTTCGTCAGCCGCTGCGTGGACCACTTTGAGTATTTTACCAAAAGAAACAACCGTCACGTCAGACCCTTTTTGTCTCACATTGGCTTTTCCTATAGGTACTAAGAATTCGCCTTCTGGGATCAGACCTTTGTCTCCATACATTTTTTCAGACTCCATAATAAGTACGGGGTCATTGTCTCGAATGGCTGATTTAAGTAATCCTTTAGCTTCATAAGGTGTGAATGGTGTCACAACTTTAAGTCCAGGAATTGCAGAATACATCGCCTCATAACTTTGGCTATGCGTTGCAGCCAATTGACCGGCTGGGCCATTGGGTCCTCTGAAAACGATGGGTGTTGTAAATTGCCCCCCGCTCATTTGAAGCATCTTGGCTGCGTGATTTATGATTTGGTCGGATGCCAAAACAGCAAAGTTCCATGTCATGTATTCAACGATGGGTCTTAAGCCATTCATAGCTGCACCTACTGCAATGCTTGTAAAGCCCAATTCAGCGATGGGTGTATCGATGACTCTGCGAGCACCAAACTCATCCAACATTCCTTTGGAAGCTTTGTAGGCACCGTTGTATTCGGCAACCTCCTCTCCTAAAAGAAAAACACGCTCGTCTCGGCGCATTTCTTCGCTCATCGCTTCGGCGACGGCTTCTCTATATGTGATTTCACGCATGATCTTGACGCTTATTTGGGTCGGCGAATATAAGCTAATTATGACTGCATTAAGACACCACTGTATTCATACCTTTGCAATTCTGAGAAATGAGTCTCAGAATATCAATTATAAAGTATGAAATTGCTTGTTTGTATAAGTAAAGCTCCAGATACGACCAGTCGCATCTCCTTTACAGACGGGGATAAGCGCTTCGATGAAAGCGACGTCCAATTTATTGTTAATCCGTATGATGAGTGGTATGCTCTTGTTCGTGCTGTTGAGTTGGTTGAGGCGCATGGAGGTTCAGTAACTACAATTATTGTAGGTGATTCCACATGCGATCCTATTGTACGCAAAGCGCTTGCCATCGGGGCCACTGATGCGGTGAGAATAGATGCTAGTCCTACTGATTCAAGTCAGGTTGCAAGATTGATTTCTAACTATGCACTTGACAAGTCGTATGACATCATTTTCACAGGTAAAGAAACGATTGACCACAACTCATCAGCTGTTCCTGCAATGATTGCAGAGTGCATGGATCTGCCATATGTTGCCTTTGCAACATCAATTGAGGTAGAAGGTCAAGTTTCCACACTTCATTGTGAATCAGGTGGTGGTACAAACAATGTATCTGTAACAGGTGCTTTTGTGTTGAGCGCTTCGAAAGGGATGGCTGAGCAAAGAATCCCAAATATGAGAGGGATTATGTCGGCCAGGACCAAGCCCCTTGCTGTCGTAGCACCGTCAGAAGTAACACCAACTACCGAGGTTAGTAAATTCACACTGCCGCCAGCGAAAGGTGATTGTGTGATGGTAGATGCTGACAATGCAGCAGATTTAGTTCGTCTTTTACGTGAAGAAGCAAAAATTATTTAAGATGTCAGTTTTAGTATATATCCAAACTCTAGAAGGAAAGGCCACCAAAGCCGGACTTGAAGTTGCATCGTTTGCAAACAAAATGAATGCTGGAGATGTGACAGCTCTTGTCGCAGGTTCTTTATCAGGTGATGGTGAGCTAGGTTCTGTAGGTGTTTCTAAAGTATTACACTTTTCCGAGAGCGCAACCGACAACTCTCAGCTTTCTAAGCTTACACATGCAGCAGCCAATAGCGTTAACGCATCAACAATCCTATTTTCAGGCAACATCGAAGGATCTTCGGTTGCTCCCCGTGTCGCAATAGCTATGAATTCAGGCTATGTTGCTGGTGTAACATGTCTTCCTGAAGGCAAAGGTTTCACAAGAAATGTCTACAGCGGAAAAGCTACAGCATTGGTGAATGTGAACTCAGAGGTATGTGTCATTTCGATTACACCCAATTCGTTTGGCATCAAGCTTGATGAGTGTGAATCAGCTGTAGAATCTTTTTCTGCAGAGATAGGTTCGCAACGTGTCGTGATTAATGGATTTACGCCAACAAGCACTGACGGTTCTGTTCCTCTGCCTGAAGCTGAAAGAGTTGTTTCTGCAGGACGCGGATTGAAAGGACCTGAAAATTGGGGTATCGTTGAAGATCTCGCGAGTGCATTGGGAGCTACTACCGCCTGTAGTCGTCCTGTTGGTGACATGGGTTGGCGCCCTCATCATGAGCATGTAGGCCAAACAGGAGTAACCATACGCCCTGACTTGTATATCGCATGTGGTATATCCGGTGCGATTCAGCACCTTGCTGGTGTAAATCAAAGTAAAGTGATTGTCGTGATCAATACAGATCCAGAAGCTCCTTTCTTTAAAGCAGCAGACTATGGAATTGTTGGAGATGTCTTTGATGTTCTTCCAAAAATTACAGAAGCCATTAAGGAACTTTAATTAGATTAGCGTTGCTGTATGAAAAAAATAGACCTTGAAATATTTGACATCTCTTTAAACGGAGGCAATTCAGGGGCCTATGTTATGGTGTTAATGGAGAAAGGAGGTAATCGAAAAATCCCCATATTAATTGGGGGTTTTGAAGCTCAATACATTGCAATAGAGCTTGAGAACATGAAGCCCAGTCGACCACTGACACACGATTTGTTCAAGTCTACATTGACCGCTTTTGACATGAATGTCACAGAAGTTGTCATCTTTGATTACAAAGAGGGCGTATTTTTTGCGAGAATTGTAGTTACAGACGGGGATAAGGTAGTTGAAATTGATTCTAGATCCTCCGACGCAGTTGCTATTGCAGTGAGGTTTAGAGCTCCGATTAAATGTTATGAATCCGTTTTAGAAGCCACAGGTATTACGCCAGAAGAAGAGGCGGAGATCAACAAAGAGGAAGCTGAATTGGGGGTCGAAGAACTCGCTACGGACGATGATGAAAATGAAGATCTGGATTTTGGTCAAATTTTGAAAATATCAGACGTAGATGAAGATCAGGAGGAAGATAAAGAATCGGAAGTTGTGTGGAATGAAGATCTTAAAAGGGAGAAAATTTTAGAGCTTACAAAAAACCTTACAATTGCCATTGGCAATGAGGACTACGAATTGGCTTCCAAAATTCGAGATAAAATTGAGCAAATTAATTTAAAGTCGAAATAATGATGGGGAAAGTTGGTATAATAATGGGCAGCACTTCTGACCTTCCTGTCATGGAGGAGGCCATGGTTGTTCTCAAAGAACTGGGTGTAGATTATGAAGCTACTGTTGTGAGTGCTCATAGAACTCCGGACAGGTTGTCTGAATATGCTAAAAGAGCAGTTGAAGATGGTTTCTCGGTAATTATTGCAGGTGCTGGAGGTGCAGCACATCTTCCAGGTATGGCTGCTTCGTATACACCTTTGCCAGTGATTGGAGTGCCCATAAAAAGTAGGAATTCGATCGATGGGTGGGATTCGGTTTTAAGTATTCTACAAATGCCCTCAGGTGTTCCCGTAGCTACTGTTGCTCTTGATGGAGCTAGGAATGCGGGTATTTTAGCTGCCCAAATCATGGCTACAGCAGATGCTGATCTTCGAAACCGAATTGTGACATTTAAGTTGGCACTTAAATCCAAAGTTGAAGCGGCATGTTCCACTGTTGAAAATCACAAGACGCGATAATGCCTGATTTAGAATCAACACACCAAGAGTTTAATCCTGCTAACCTGAGTCCGCAAAAACTTCACGCCCTGTTGTTAGGTGGCGTTGCACCCCGACCCATTGCTTTTGCTAGTACGGTTGACAAACAGGGGAGGGTAAACCTCGCTCCTTTTAGTTATTTCAATGTTTTTTCTGCGAATCCTCCTGTTTTAATTTTCTCACCTGCTCGACGCGGCAAAGACAATACCACCAAACATACTTTAGAGAATGTCCTTGAAGTCCCTGAAGTTGTGATTAATATGGTTGACTATGATTTAGTTCATGCTTGTTCGCTTGCTTCTACAGATTATCCACAAGGGGTCAATGAATTTGAGAAAGCAGGTTTAACTGAGGTTCCCTCCGCGACAATTGCACCTCCCAGGGTACTTGAATCCCCAGTATCTCTGGAATGTAAGGTGCTGAAGGTTGAGTCTTTTGGACCTAACCCTGGTGCAGGCAACTTGGTGTTCTGTGAGGTGAAGCGAATGCACTTTAGACACAATGTGTTAGATGCAAATGGTTTGCCAGATGCTGTTTTGCTTGATCTTGTGGCTCGATGTGGTGGTTCTTATTACTCAAGAGCTTCTAAGGAATCTTTATTTGAAATCCCTAAACCTTTGGCAAATTTAGGGATAGGGGTCAATGCCATTCCTGAAGACATCCGTTCTAGTGGTGTTCTGACGGGAAAACACTTGGCCATGCTCGGGAATGTTGAGCGTTTGCCTGATGAAACAGAAGTAAACGATTACAAGCTCATTGAGTTGTCTGAGATCTTTTTAGATCATTCTGACGATGGCGTTGTTTTAGAAATGGAACTTCACAAACACGCATTAAAACTTCTTGACAATGGAAATGTTGATGAAGCGTGGAAAACACTTCTAACTTTTAACCTCGGATAGTAGGATTTTCCCAACTCCTTAAATTACCTTTATAGCATGTCATTTGAGATTAAAGGTAAAATTAAAATTTTGTTCGATAGGCAGGATTTTCCCAGCGGCTTTTTTAAGCGCGATTTCGTTGTAACTACTAACGATCAGTATCCACAGGATATTAAATTTGGAGCTCTTAAAGAGCGCGTTGAACAATTGGAAGGACTTACAGTTGACGACGATGTTACTGTGAAGTTTGATGTTAGAGGCCGAGAGTACAATGGCAACTACTATGTTGACCTGAATGCTTGGCGAATTGAAAGAGGCACATCAAATCAAGCTGCTCAAGCTGATGTCCAGTCTGGCCAATCTAGTCAAGCGCAAGCTCCCAATGTGAGTTCTGCTCCTTTGCCAGAGGTCGCTGCAGTTGAGTTGAACTCTTCTGACTCAGATGACGATCTCCCGTTTTAACAACGGATAAGGTTTAGTGAAAGCGAGTTTTAAAGCTAAAGTAATGCGATGGCTTGCTGCTTATGCTCGTGTTTTCCATCGTTTCCTACCTTCACCTTTTGCAATAGCTTTAGTCTTAACTGCTGTTGCTGGTTTAAGTTCCCTTCTGATTTCTGCTCCAGATAAGGTCTTGCAAGCCTGGTCAGACGGTTTGTGGAATCCATCATTGATGCGGTTTGGTTTTCAAGCCATGTTTATGTTGGTTCTTGGACATGTGTTGGCATTGTCTGCTCCTGTGAAATATTTGCTTGATAAAGTTGTTGTTTTAGCTGTAAAAAAAACCGCTTTTGCTCCTGCTTATGTAGCCTTTTTTGCTTTGATGCTTGGTTGGCTTAATTGGGGATTGGGATTGGTAGCTGGGGCTCTTCTAGCCAAGTCAGTGATTGACAAATCGAAAAAGCACGGCTATGGTATACGTCCAGGTCTGTTGGGTGCAGCAGGGTATATGGGTCTGTTGGTCTGGCACAGTGGTTTAAGCGGCAGCGCTCCTCTAAAGGTTGCTGAATCAGGACACTTGCTTTCATTGTACCCGAAAGGCGCCAATTGGTTGCAGCCAATTTCTGACTCGATATCAATCTCATCAACTGTATTCTCTAGCTGGAACATTTTAATTACACTTGGCGTTGTGTTTTCTATCGTGATCTTGTTTGCAGTTTTAGGTCACTTGTTTTTGAGTCCGTTGAGTGTTGCAGAGACTCGGACAGATAAAGAGATTTTCGCTAGCGAAAGTCACCATCGAGACCTTTCGATCAATACTTCTCTTGCTGAAAAAATTGACAATGGAAGAGGTTTGGCTTGGAGTTTTGGAGTGTTGTTTATTGGAACAGCCTTTTGGTTGACATTGTCGTCAGAATTGCAAGTATCCAGGCTTGGGTTTGTTACACCAGACTGGATTAATTTAGTCTTGTTGGGCTTGGCATTGCTTGCTCATGGATCGATTAAAAAACTTCTTTCTGCTCTTGAAAAGGCGATAGGTGGCGCCTCGGGGATTCTTCTCCAGTTCCCCATTTACTTTGGGATCATGGGTATAGTTACAGGAACAGGTCTTGTCGATGTCTTGTCAGGATTTTTAGTTTCCTCTACGAATGCCACAACTCTGCCACTTGCAATTTTCACATCCTCTGGCGTCTTAAATATCTTCGTCCCGAGTGGAGGTGGTCAGTGGGCTGTTCAAGGTCCGCTTGTCATTGAAGCTTGTCACAGTATGGGAATGAGTTTAGAAAAGGGGATTATGGCGATGGCTTATGGGGATCAATGGACGAATATGCTGCAGCCCTTTTGGGCCCTACCGCTTCTGGGAATTACGAAGTTAAAAGC
>DDJR01000100.1:9465-14333 GCA_002339135.1 Flavobacteriales bacterium UBA2619
CAAGATATTCTCCCTTTCACGCTGGCTGCGTTGTTTGTTTCAGGTTTTGTCTTTATTGTAGGGTTGCTAATTATATCTTAACATCAACAGGGTATATTTACCCGCGCTATGAAAGTTGAATTCCACACATTTACCCTATCAAATGGTCTGAGGGTCATTCACAAAGAGGTCCCCAGATCAGCTAGTCACATAGCGCTTGTTGTTAACGCCGGATCACGAGATGAACTGTCAGGTGAAGCAGGTGTAGCTCATTTTATTGAGCACTGTTTGTTTAAAGGGACTCAGAAAAGGAAGACATTTCATATTTTAAATCGACTTGAAAGAGTCGGGGGTGATCTGAATGCATATACGACCAAGGAAGAAACTTGGATTAGTGCTTCATTTTTAGAAAAGGATCTTGAAAGAGCCGTGGAGTTGGTTGCTGACATCAGTTTTAATTCTACGTTCCCTCAAAAGGAAATTGCAAAAGAGCAAGAAGTAATTTTAGATGAGATTGCGTCTGTTTTAGACAATCCTTCAGATGTCATTTTCGATGAATTTGAAGAACGTCTTTTCGGAACCCATCCTCTGGGAAGAACGATATTGGGAACCCAAGATTCTGTCAAGAATCTAGGTAAACTTCAGATTGATTCTTTTGTAGATCGTTGCTACTGTCCAGACCAAATGGTTTTTGCTTCAGTAGGGTCAACTCCCATTTCGAAAATTAAAAAATTATGTGAGAAATACTTAAGCCAATCGGTTAATCGTGTTTCTAAATTAAACAGACTAGCTCCTGGTCCTGTTCCTGTTTTTGATGAGCGAGTCGAACAGGATACACATCAAGTTCACCACCTTTTAGGGGGCATTGCTGTTGGAGCAAACCATCCAGATAGGTTGCCATTAACACTGCTTGCGAATTACTTAGGTGGACCTGCCATGAATTGTAGGTTAAGCTTAAATATTCGAGAAAAGTATGGCATGGCCTATCACATTGAAGCGGGATACTCTCCGTACCAAGATGCAGGTGTTTTTTCAGTTTATTTCGGAACGGACAGAAGGCACCACAACAGAGTGGAAGCACTTGTGAACAAAGAGTTGCTGTTGTTGTGCAACAACAAATTGGGTGTGAGGCAACTTCACGATGCGAAAACTCAACTCATAGGGCAAATTGCTTTGTCTCAAGACAGTGGTCCTGCGATGATGACAGGCTTGGCAAAGAGTTTTTTGTTGTACAACAAAGTCCAACCTTTGGAGGATTTTCTGAAGTCAATTGAAAATATCACGGCTGAGGATTTGATGAGGGTAGCGAATCAATTTGTGAAACCAGAACTGCTCAGCAGGCTTGTTTATCTAGACAAAGAATAAAGCGTCTGTCCTCACCTTTGTGAGTAGGTGTGCCAGTCATCATGCTCATTCTGAATGTCATTTTTAACGGCGCGAATTTTCAACGCAATCATGGCCCATTCTCGATGCCCATCCATCAGCAGTTGACGTATGGAATCGTCATCGTTGTCAGCTCCCTTTGCGATTAACGCAAGTTTTTCATACTTGTTTAAAGTGAGCCACTTGCAGGCGTTTTCGTCGCCCTCAGAACCTCTGATTAGTGCCATGAGTTCAGGATACCCAGAGTCCATCAACCATTTTCTAGCATCGTCTCTCAGGTTAAGAGCGTAGGTGAATGCTGCTAGTTCTTCGTAGCCGTTTGCTGTGAGCCAATCACGAATGGTGTTGTTTCCGCTAATTGCTTCTGCCCAAGCAACTATTATTTTAGGAGGATACTGCTTCACAATGTGAAGGTAACTACCTTTGCCATCCTGTGAAAAATAGTGAGACTTTATTTACGAGAACTTTCATCACTCTGTGCATAAGCACAGTTTTGTTCATGGCCAGTTTTGGGATGATTATGCCTGAATTACCAGGTTATTTAGATCTCATGGGGGCCGGACATTTGTTGGGGTACATTATCGGTTTGTTTACCCTTGGAGCGTTGGTTTCTAGATTGTTTGCCGGAAAAATTGCAGACAGAGCTGGTCGAAAAGTTGTGATGGTTTTCGGAACTAGCGTTACAGTCATTGCAGGTTTTCTATATGTTTTACTAGGTTCAGTTTCCGATTACTCAACGGGTATGCTTGGTGTTTGGTTGTTCTTGGCTTTGCGATTTTTTCATGGATTAAGTACAGGTTTTAGGCCCATTGGCTCCAGCGCTTTGTTGACAGATATTGTTCCGTACAACAGAAGGGGGGAAGCCTTGGGTTTTCTGGGGGTTGCTGGAAACGCAGGCATGGCAGGTGGTCCAGCAGTTGGTAGTTATTTGGCAGTTGAATATGGGTATGACTCGATGTTTATAACATCTTCAATTCTGGGAATATTTTCTTTGTTGTTCACATTGAAGCTGCCAGAAACCTTGCCCAATTCGAGAAAAGTACTTTGGTCTGATTTAAATGTCTTTAAAGGAAAGAATTTTGACATTGCTGCTTGGCCCGCAGCTCTTTCTTTGCTCCCCGTGGCGCTTTCATTTGGTGTATTCTTAACAATTACCCCTGATTTTGTGGAAGGCTTGGGCTACCGTTACAAAGGTGTTTTCAATACAATCATTGTTGTTGCTTCTATTTCAATGAGGTTGTTTGCAGGGAAAGCCTCTGACAAATATGGCAGAAAACCACTTCTTGCAATTGGCGGGTTGTTGTTGTTTTTTGGAATGGGGATCTTATCACTTGCAACAACTCAGTTGGAAGCAGCTGTTGGTGGAGTTGTTTATGGATTGTCAATTGGAATCAACATGCCTACAATCTTTGCATGGACCACAGACCTATCTCCCAAAGGTAAAATCGCATTGGGTATCGGTACCACACTTGTTGAGCTTGAAATAGGTATTGGTCTCGGTGCTTTTGTCTCAGGCCATCTTTTTTCTTCTGATCCCGTTTGGTTGCCCTATTTGTATCGGTATTGTGCTTATTCTGGGGGATGTATGTCCTTGGTTCTTTTCTACTCAATTTATCTGAGGTCGACGCATATGAACTGACAGTCAACGCTTGTGAAATTATTCTTGTTTAGTTTTTGTTTTCGTTACAATTGAACGTATTTTTCGGGGATGGATACTACAATTACTCAGCGTTTAGAGATTGCCAAGCAAGAGCGCACCGAAGTTATGGGTGAGTTTTTAAGGCTTAAAGCTGAACTTACGAGGACACAAAAATGCAACGATGACCTGAGGTCAGAGAACAGTGCTTTGCGTGAATCACTGAATGCCACAGAACATGTGGCTCAAAATATGTTGAGTTACGCCAACGAAATTAAGAAGTAATCTCTGCTGAGCTTGTTGGGAAACTGCGGTCAAGCTTTTTAAATAACCCTTGTAGAACTTTTCCTGGACCTACTTCTGTCACAGATGTCGCTCCATATTTCAGCATGGCTTCCATGCTTTGAGTCCATTTTACAGGAGCTGTGAGTTGAGCGACTAGGTTTTCCCTAATCTTAGACACATCCATCTCAGCTGCTGCGCTGACGTTTTGGAAAATAGGACATTGTAAGTTTCCAAGGGTTGTTTCTTCAATGGCTGCGGCCAGTTTTTCCCGAGCAGGTTCCATCAAAGGAGAGTGAAATGCTCCTCCAACGGGAAGTAAAATAGCCCTTCTTGCGCCTGCTTCTATCAGGGATGTACATGCTGATTCAACGGCTTTGATTTCTCCCGAGATTACGATTTGTCCAGGACAATTGTAATTGGCGGGGACTACATTTCCTTTTGTTTGTCTGCAAATATCTTCAACGATGGTGTTTTCTAATCCAATGACAGCTGCCATTGTTGACGGTGTTAATTCACATGCAGATTGCATTGCATTAGCTCTGGTAGAAACCAATTTCAATCCATCTTCAAAAGTCAGCCCTCCCGCAACAACAAGAGCGCTAAATTCGCCAAGGCTGTGGCCAGCTAACATGTCAGGAGAAATAGAGTCTCCAAGCACTTCAGCTAAGATCACTGAGTGAAGAAATATGGCAGGCTGGGTTACTTTTGTTTGTTTAAGGTCTTCTAGAGAACCATGAAACATCGTTTCGCTTATGTTAAACCCCAGAATTTCATTTGCTTGAGCAAATCTTTCTTTCGCCAATTCAGAGCACTCAAATAAATCTTGCCCCATTCCAGAAAATTGAGCTCCCTGACCAGGGAATACAAATGCTTTCATAAAATTATATTGTTGTGTAGCGTTTGAATTGTCACGCAATTATCGAACAAGGAAAACAGTTCCAGTCGTGATGTCCGCTCCACGTCCATCCACTTTCTTGATTTCAATTTTCCAACTGTATTGTTCTGTTGAGCTGACATAGTGCGTGCCTGCCCCGTCAATGTTGTTTTCTCCAATCCAAGGTTCACCAAGTGTTGTCGAGTTAAAAACAAGCTTACCCCATCTGTCATAAACCCAGCACTCGTAGCTAAGGATGAGTTCTTCTCCATTGATAACGGGTGCCCATGAGTCGTTGTTTCCATCGTTGTCAGGTGTGAACGCATTGGGTACAAAAATTTGCAATTCACTCGTGACTTGGATCGTTTGCGTTGCAAGGTCTGTGCATCCGTAGATGTTTGTAACAAGAAGTTGAACTTCATACGAATCAGCTCTGTTGAATTCGTGTTCAGGGCTGATTTCTGATGACCCTTCCCCGTCGCCAAAGGACCAAATGTACTCGGTTCCACCTTCAGACATGTTTTGAAAAGTAACGATTGGATCAAGAAATAGAATTTCTTCAGGTGTGACTAAAAAGTCTGCAACAGGAGGATTCCATGCTTGGAAAGCAGTGTCTATTTCAAGTACCACCGTGCAACCTTCATCGCTTGTAATGGTGAGTTCAGCTTCATAGACACCAGGAAAAACAGCCTCAATCAAGAAAGGTGAAGC
>DDJR01000100.1:14720-20098 GCA_002339135.1 Flavobacteriales bacterium UBA2619
TTGATGTGTTTAAGATTTCAACTTCAAGTGGCAAACAGATCGAATTCTGAAGAAATGTGATCTCAGGGATAGGATTGCTGTACACTTCAAAATCTTTAAAAGCTTGAGCGCTACAACCATATTGATCAGTAGCATTTAACCCAATGGTAAAAACGCCTGTGCCTGCAGCAAATAAATTCGGAATATCAGCTAAAGATCCAGTACAGTCTGACGTTCCTGAAGGGAATACAGTCCATGCGTATGGCTCTATTGCTCCCGAACAGTCTAACCCAGTAATATTCGATGAAGTGTTGTTCGTTATCATTTCTGCATCGTTGCCAATGTCAAAACAAGCACCTTCTGAGTTTAAATCAAAATTTGCCAGTGGTTTTGGATGAACAACAATTGTCTCTGAATTGTTGGAGAAGCAATTGGGGTTTGAAGCTGAAATAGCAGTGAAGCTTACATCAAATAAACAATTTCCTGAATTGTAGTCCACGCAATCATATACAATTTGAGAGGCAAGGTTTTCCGAATCATTTTCGCCATTTCCGAAGTCCCAAGCAGTAACGGCAGCAAAATTCACATCAGCTTGCAAGTTTACGGTCAGAGGTGCGCATCCTTCATTGATCGATACTGTGATTGAAGTAACAGGAATGGGGGTCGTTGTCACTGAGATTGCTGCACTACTTGTGCAAGAATTGTCAGTATTAACAGTTAGTTCAACAACAGCTGTGCCTTCAGTATATGTTGGACAGTGGTTGAAGTCATTTCCAGTTGTATAATCTGCACCATCTAAGGTCCAGTTTAAGTCCACCGGATTCATCGGAATGTCAATCCCATTTACTTGAAGATCGATGCACTCTCCTTCACAGATTTCATTTAAGCCTTCAATGGTAAACGTTGGATTCTCGAATACTTCAAAATTCACCACCTGGTTAATTGAAGCGGTGTAAAATTCGCTTGTTGCGATGAGTTCAATTTCATGAGACCCAGCAGCGAGAGAGTTTGCCGTGAATGTTTCTACAATGTCTGTGCTGCCAATGGATAGACAAATGGAAGTTGGAACATATGATTCGTTAGAGACACTCTCTCCATCAATGCGTATTTCCACATCGATGCTTTGGTTGTTGTTGGATGATACGCCCCACTCAATGTCGACATTGTCTCCTTCGCAAATGGAAAGCGAGGAAGCATTTGTAATGTTTATTTCCGGCATTCTAGAAACAAATATGGTGGTGGGACTCGCTCCAATGGACGTTGCACATTCGATGACATTTAATTGTATGTCATAGCATCCAGCATTGATGAACGCGATAGAAACATTTGTAGAATTGGCATTTGAACCTCCTACAAAACCCCAGTCAATACCTTCTAAACCATTGTTTACAGACCAGGTGTAAGTTTCATCTGTTGTGCAACTTGGATCCAAATCAGATGTTGTGTTGGTGCAATTGACAACAAACCCATTTTCCACCTGTCCTTGTGTGGAATCTGTTGTAAACGAGGGTAAAATGGCACTTCCATTAGCATCTAAATCATCGCCCCCAAAAGAGCTCATGGTTATTAATATTAGTGTTATTGCTAATAGATACAATCTCATAACGTAAGATTTAATTGTTAATGCGGGTTTCAAACCGCAAAATACGGTTTTGCAACTTACTTAAGGTCTTTATAAACATATTAATTAAATATGAAAAGTTAAAAAGGCAGTTAAGATTTATATCTTTGTTACACCTGTTTTTAGTTTAAACCTATTTCTTGAATCTATGAAAAATTACCTCATTGGTTTTTTGCTTGCGCTTGTTTTCGCTTTTTCAACTTTTTTTACTGCGAAAGCCCAAATCCCAGCATACGGTTTGCCAGGTGAAATCGTTCCAGGTGAATTGATTGTCATGTTTCACAGCGACATCGATGAATCATTTGCATCTGAATTTGAACGTGAAAACTTAATTGTAGAAGGATACTATTGCAACCTTAAAATGGAGAAAATCCTTTCTCCTCTTTCACATATATACCTCTATACTTACAACGCAAATCACCCTGAAAAGTCACTCATCATCAATCGTATTGCTGCCCAATCGAAAGTTGAGGCAGTACAATTTAATCACTATGTGGAGGACAGAGAAACCATTCCCAACGATCCCAATTTATCGAGTCAGTGGCATCATATCCAAAATGGTGATCACGATATTGACAGTGAAATAGCTTGGGATACAACCACAGGAGGGTATACATCTGCTGGAGATCGCATTGTTGTGTGTGTCCTTGAAGGTGGAGGTTCTAACTATTCCCACCAAGATTTAATTGAAAATCATTGGACGAATGAAAATGAAATTGCGGGCAATGGAATCGACGATGATGAGAATGGGTACATAGACGATGTAGATGGTTGGAACACGACCATGGGCAATGATGGTGTTGCTACTGGAGGCCATGGAACGTCTGTAAGTGGAATGATTGGAGCTACAGGAGACAATGGAGTAGGCGGAGTAGGAGTGAATTGGGATGTGGGTATTATGCAAATTCAAATGGGTGGGCTCTCGGAGTCTAATGTAATCCAAGCATATAGCTACCCTCACAAAATGCGCGACATGTACAATTCCACTGCAGGTGTTCAAGGTGCCTTCGTGGTAGCCACAAATGCTTCTTGGGGAATTGATTTGGCCAATCCTGCGAACTTCCCTGTATGGTGTGCTTACTACGACGACTTAGGTGCCGTAGGAATTCTTAACTGTGGAGCTACTGCGAATGCAGCTTACAACATCGACACTCAAGGCGACATGCCTACCGGATGTAGTTCAGACTATATGGTGTCTGTCACTGCCACGAATAACAACGATGTAAGAACATTCTCAGGGTTTGGACAAACAACAATCGACATAGGAGCTCCTGGAGAAAATGTTTACTTGCCATCAGGGTCTGGATCTTCATACTCGAGTACTTCAGGAACATCTTTTGCCAGTCCATGCGTAGCTGGAGCGATTGCATTGTTGTACAGTGCGCCTTGCTCATCCATTGCTTCAAGTGCTTTGGTGGATCCGCAAGGCACAGCCGATCTTGTGAGAGGATTCCTCTTTGATGGGGTCGATCAAGTTTCGAATCTTTTGACTGAGACCGTTACGGGTGGTCGGCTTAACGTTGCCAATTCTATCGACTTGCTGGTTCTCGATTGTGATCCTACCCTGGGTTGTACTGACTCCATTTCGTGCAACTACAGCGAGCTTGCGATTACAGATATCGGAAACTGCTTGTACTTTGACGGGTGCTTGGTTTGCGGAGGTGACAACTCGTCTTGTTCAGGTTGTATGGATGATACTGCAAACAACTATGATTTCGAAGCAACATTGGAAGACAATTCTTGTTGCTACATCACTCTTTCCTACACACTTGATGATTTAAATGTTGTTTGTTTTGATGACGATGCACTTATTCAAATCGTTGCGGAAGGCGCTTTAGGTACTGCAGATTCTGTCTGGTTTGCCTTGGGGGATTCACCGTTTTTCCAAAATTATTCTGGTGAGTTCACACAGTCTGTAGGGAGTTACAACGTTGTGGCTACCGATCTAGGCGGTTGCATGTCTTCGATTGATGTTGTCGTGGGGGGTCCTGAAGCAGTGGACATCACTTTGTCTGCAACGGGCGATTTAGGCGGGTCTTCAGGAGTTGGAACAGCTTCAGCAACAGGTGGTTCAGGAGAATATACATTTGAGTGGATTGATTCTTCTTCAGGTGAGATATCGGACCCCAATGCTCTTGAGGATGGTGTTTACAACGTTACAGTCACGGATTCCAATGGATGCACTGACGATGGCAATGTGTTTGTGGATGACACTTATGGATTGAATGATTTAGATCCTCTTCCCTTCACTTTGGGTCCCAACCCTACTTCTCGATTCGTTAATATTTACTCAAACTCAGTATTGCGTTTAGCGTCTGTAGAGGTTCATGACAGTATGGGGCGCTTGGTATTCTTTACTGGTGTTGACGCAGGTAATTACGGTATTGTACTTGATTTGGGTGATCTTCAAAATGGAATTTACTCTGTCTCAATTCGTGGTGATGGCGGAACTTCAGTACGCCAAATCGCTATTCAGAACTAGGTTGTTGGAAAAACAGATGGTAAGCTCGGGCCTCGCGGTCCGGGCTTTTTTGTTTTCTATTTTAATCCTTGTGACAGATCTCTTTTCTGGTGGTTGTGATATCGCGAATCGTTTTTTTCTCCTTTTCTCCTAGATATCTGTTCCTCTTCTGGAAGGAGGGAATACTCTATACAAACTTTAGAACAGCAGCCAGAGTGTTCAGTAGAACACTTTTCGCATTGGATAAATAGGAGATTGCAAGTCTTATTTTGGCAGTTAACATGGTCATCGCTGAGTTCACCACACTGGTGACAATTTGAAATTACCTCATCGGAGATCCGTTCTCCCAATCGCTCATCAAAAACAAAATTCTTGCCGATAAACTTGTTGTCCAACTCCTCATCCTGTTCAATTTGCCTGGCATAATCTATAATCCCTCCGTAAAGCTGATTGACGTCATTAAATCCATGATGTTTCAGATATGCAGATGCTTTTTCGCAGCGTATACCACCCGTGCAGTATAGCAGTATTTGATCATCTTTCTTGTCTTTCAAATCAATAAGTACCTCGGGAAGTTCTTCTTTGAAGGTTTCTGATTGAGGACAAATGGCACCTTCGAAATGTCCAATCTCACTCTCATAATGGTTGCGCATATCCACAATTGTAGCGCCCTTTTCCATGGCTTCATTCCACTGTTCTGCATTGAGATGATTGCCCACATTTGAAATATCATATTCACCAAAAGCCAAACCATCTGCCACAATCTGTTCTTTGACTTTGACGATCAATTTAAAAAATGATTTCCCATCGTCCTCAACAGCATTTTTTTGGTGCATCAAGTCAAATTCTTTGTGAGAATGGAGAGTGTCGATAAAGTTGGACCATTCAGATTCAGGAACTGAAATCTGCGCATTGACACCCTCTTTCGCTAAATAAACTCTCCCAAAGACTCCCATGTTTGACCATTCACTGTAAAGCAAGTCCCTCATAGAAATGGGGTCAGATATTTCTACATACCTATAAAAAGATGTCGTCCTGCGCTCAAAGTCTTCGGCTTGAAGTGCAGCAATGGCTTCATCTCTTCCAAGTTGATTCCTTAATTTTTTTTTACCAGCGTTAGGGTCCATTCATTCAAAATTTTGACAAATTTACTTTCGATACATCTAGTTTAGAGATTCGAAAAGAACTTTTTATTTTTATGGAATTTAGTTGGGTGATTTTAGAGTCAGGCTCAGAAGCTTCTGGTTTCATAGATTCTTGAAGTCTGCAGCTGTCTATGTTGTTGTTGAATAGGGTCGGTTATAGTGAGTGAATCAT
>DDJR01000100.1:20421-21370 GCA_002339135.1 Flavobacteriales bacterium UBA2619
TGAGTGAATCATTGCCTTTTTGTAATGTAACAACCACCATGTTATTTTTCGATGTATCAATTATGTATCGTGATTGTGGGATATGTTGTTTAATTTTGCTGAGGTTCTTATTATTTTGTACCCTTTTAACTTTCAAATCATCACGATGAAATATTTAACCACACTTTTATTCTCTGTTTTAAGTTTAAGCTCCTTTGCTCAGACCAATTCAAATTACAATCCAGACTATGACAACGATGGTGTAATAGGAGTTAGCGATATTCTGGGTGTTCTTTCAGCATTTGGAGATACTTGGGATTCTGAAGATGAAATAATGGGATGTACCTATCCCGATGCCTTAGGTTATAATCCTATAGCTACAACAGATGATGGCAGTTGTACATTTATCTGTGATCAATTGTGCTTTACAAATCAAAGCCTTCAGGCGGCAGTAAATCTTTGGATTTCTGACGAATCTCAAGCTACAGTACTTTTTGGAAATATCAGTGATTGGGATGTTTCATGTGTGACAAGTATGAGCGAGCTTTTCCATAATGCTATAAGTTTTAATGGAGATCTTTCCTCTTGGGATGTGTCAAATGTGACGGATATGTTCATGATGTTTAGAACTGCATCCAGTTTTAATGGTGATCTCTCCTCTTGGGATGTTTCAAATGTGACGGAGATGAGCGAAATGTTTAACGATGCGTCAAGTTTTAATGGAGATCTTTCTTCTTGGGATGTGTCAAGTTTAACGCGTATGCGATATATGTTTAGTCATGCATCCAGTTTCATTGGCGACCTTTCCTATTGGGATGTGTCAAGTGTGACGAATATGTACGGAATGTTTTTAAATGCGACCAGTTTCAATAGCGACATCTCGTCTTGGAATGTTGCAAATGTTGAGGATATGGGAGTTATGTTTGGTGGAGCTTCAGCTCTATCTGAAGAAAATCAATGTTTAATCCAC
>DDJR01000076.1:0-37730 GCA_002339135.1 Flavobacteriales bacterium UBA2619
CATCAGGCTCCTCAGTATTTAATTCAGACTCCATATCCGAAACGATTGCAACATCAAAGTCTACCGTGATTTCAGAAAGAATGGTCTCTGAAAAATGCCCGGATTTATCACTGATTAACCAACCCTTTTCCAGATCAACCAATGGATAGTAACCGAATTCATTAAGTGGAGAATTGATTCCCGGATGAAACACCGCGCATTTTAAGTAAGTGTTGGACAACGGCACCACCTGTGATGAGAAGATGTCATAACCTCCTAAAGAAGCCTGCCTATTTGAAGCAAAGATTAAAGTTGAACTCAAGGAATGAAAAAATGGATTTATTTCATCCGATACGGAATTTACCTTATCGGAGAGCCGGACTGGGTAATCGAGAGATCCATCTTCAAGAATCTTTGCAGAATAGATGTCTAAACCCGTATCACCTTTCTTACCGTAAGAGCTGAAATAGAGTAAATCGGCATCAGAATCGAAGGCAACAGGACTCACCCACCCCATTTTATAATCATACTTCGTTCGAAGTTCACTTGGAACAAGAACCATTCTGTAAGGTGTTTCAACAGTAGGAATTGATCTAAAGAAATCTTCTGAAGACACTGAAGCTGAGGAATGGCGTGTCAAATTAATGGAAGATGATTGAACAGAAAGCGCAGTCTCACACTGGGTCAGTCTGAATTGTAATTCAGCAAGCCAAACAGACTTTTTAACGGCTCTTTTCTCTGCCCTTTTAAAAACCTGTATTGCTTTAAAATAATCAGACGAATGGTGGTATGCAAGACCTAAAAAAAACAACCGCTCTCCACCATGCAAATCATCAGAATCAAGAGCTTTCAAGCGATTTATACCTTCCAATCTAAGGGCTGAATCTGCAGTACAAGTTACAGCGTAGTAATATTGATAGTCTGGGTTCTCAGGTTCAACGCTCAACAAAGCACCATACTGCATATTCGCTTCCATCATGTTTCCATGAAAATAAAGTGCGGAGGCGGATTCGGAAGTAGGATTGGAAGTTTGGGCTATCGGGGAATATGAAATGAAGCTTAGCGCCAAAAATAAAAAGAGAAGGTATTTTGAAAAGATGTTCATATTCTTCCTAAAAGTACTAAAGCATGGCTCTGCTTAGATACTAATAAGTAATTTTGCATCAAATATTATTCAACAATATGGCACACGGCACATTCCAAGTACCTTTTCCGGTTAATGAACCGGTCCTTTCTTATGCTCCCGGCTCTTCAGAGCGCGAGGAATTGCAAGAAATGTACAACAAGATGTATCATCAAAACCCCATCGATGTACCTATGTATATCGGGGGTGATATGGTTCGCACATCTGACAAACGACCTATGACTCCTCCGCATGAGCACGGAAAAGTTCTCGGCCATTTCAATTATGGAGATGCATCTCATGTAACTGCAGCTATTGATGCTGCTCTTTCAGCGCGCAAGAAATGGGCGGCCTTCTCTTTCGTAGAGAGAGCTACTATTTTCCTCAAGGCGGCCGATCTTATTGCAGGAAAATACAGATCGAAAATCAATGCAGCTACAATGCTAGCTCAGGGAAAAAACTGCTTCCAAGCAGAAATTGATGCCTCTTGTGAGCTGATCGACTTCCTCAGATTCAACGCCTATTTTGCTCAAGAGATTCAAGCTGTTCAGCCTGAGAGCTCGGAAGGGATTTGGAATCGAACTGAGTACAGGGCATTGGAAGGATTCACCTTCGCAGTAACACCCTTCAATTTCACAGCTATAGCAGCTAACCTTCCAGCCTGCATGGCGCTTATGGGAAACGTTGTCGTTTGGAAACCTGCTGACTCGCAAATGTATTCGGCACAAGTTCTTATGGAGATCTTCCGTGAGGCCGGTGTTCCTGACGGAGTCATCAACCTCATCACTGTTGACGGACCCGTTGCAGGCGATGTCGTATTTAAGCACCCAGATTTTTCAGGACTTCACTTTACTGGATCTACAGCCGTTTTCCGTCACCTTTGGAAAACGATAGGTGAGAACCTTGAGCACTACAAGACCTACCCACGTATTGTAGGTGAAACTGGCGGTAAAGACTTTGTCGTTGCTCACAGCAGTGCAAACACAAAGGCAGTTGCAACAGGCCTGCTACGTGGCTCATTCGAGTTTCAAGGACAAAAATGTTCTGCAGCTTCTCGTGCCTACATTTCAGATGACATTTGGCCAGCAGTAAAAGATCAACTCCTTACGGACTTAAGCACATTAAAGATGGGATCTCCTGCTGACTTTGGAAACTTTATAAATGCTGTAATTGACAGGAAATCATTCGACAAAATTAAATCTTACATTGAGTTTGCAAAGACACAGGAAGACTGTGAGATTATCGCCGGTGGTGGATGTGATGACTCGGTAGGATACTTCGTAGAGCCAACAGTA
Source organism: Flavobacteriales bacterium UBA2619 (assembly GCA_002339135.1). Classification (GTDB taxonomy): domain Bacteria; phylum Bacteroidota; class Bacteroidia; order Flavobacteriales_D; family Sanyastnellaceae; genus UBA974. The sequence goes on from DDJR01000076.1 coordinate 2,398, forward strand.
ATTCTCACCTCGAATCCAAAGTTCCGCACCATGGTAGAAGAGATCTTTGGTCCAGTTCTAACAATTTACGTCTTCCCTTCTTCAGAGTTTGCTGAAACACTTAAGCTGGTAGATTCTACAAGCGAGTATGCGCTCACTGGTGGTGTTTTCGCACAGGACCGATACGCTCTTGCCCAGGCAAATGAAGCATTAGAAAATGCGGCTGGAAATTTCTATCTCAATGACAAGCCTACTGGCGCTGTCGTTGGACAGCAGCCATTTGGCGGAGCACGTGGTTCCGGAACCAACGACAAGGCTGGTTCAGCGCTGAATCTACTGCGGTGGGTAAGCGCACGAACTGTGAAGGAAACACTTGTCCCAGTCGAGAATTACAGATACCCATTTCATTCTTAATTGAATCGAATTTTCTATTAAATAAGAAGGGGACAGCCGTTTGTGGTTGTCCCCTTTTTTAATGTGAAATAAGTTGAATATATTCTGGATTGTTTTATTGAATGCAAGACGACACTCACCTTCAGCATGATTGAAAAACCACAACCCAAACAGGTTACTCTTCATAGGGAGAAACTGGAACCGCTGACATGTCAACGGTAGCAGGTTTTCCACCTTGAATTTTCTTAAAAGCTTTTGCATAATCTGGCTTAAGCTCCCCATCTTCTTGCAACCATTTCGTTAACACAATTAGTTTTTCTTTCTTTCCTTTTCTTCCAACCGTCTCTATTTTTCCATGAACAGTTCTCAGGCGAAATGCACTGTTTAAAATACTCGCTCGTGCCGTACTCATCTTTTCACTAGAAATCTCGTGAATGGACATCGCATCATCAATAATCTCAATGTATGACATGGGAACATTTCTTGCCCTCAGCCTTTTTAAAATGAATTCCCCCCAAATGCTCTTTGGCCCTCTTTTTTTAGGCTTTAGTCCTTTTGCAGTCACCATGGAACTTTTGATCGAGGGAACCCTAACTGACCCCCCTAATTTCACAATCATCCCAACCACATAATCCAATTTCCCCTCAAGGCGAATCTTTTCTTCCGAATAATAAAGACGAGCTTCTTTAAGCTGTGAATCTGAAAATTCAATGTTTTTCATACTTTACTGTTGCTAGATGTTGTGATTTTTTTTTAATCGTGCAAATTTATGATGTTTAATTTAAAATTAAAACACAATTAATACTAACAACAAACATTGATTTACTGGTTGGCTTTCATTAAAAGAAAAAGGAGAGGGGAACTCCGGTGTGGAATTCCCCTCGTGATACGGTGTAAGCCGGATTCTGTTCAGCTCCGAAGAGCTGCTTCATCATTGATCTAATGCGACCCACCCTCTAGCATCGAGCGAGTAGCCCTCAAGCACTAGTTTACATGGTCTTGCAGCCCGCAAGGTTTACCTAAGCCAATAGATCACTCCATTGCTGGTGGTCTCTTACTCCACCTTTTCAGCCTTACCTGTTCCCTCCTACTTTCGTAGGACGGCCATCGGCGGTTTAAATCTCTTTAGCACTTTCTGTCCCATCACGTTTGATAGTCCTCCCTTTCGAGGAGTGCGGTACTCTGAGCTGTCCGGACTTTCCTCCCCACTTTCATGAGGCGATGAAGGCAACCGAAATGCAAATTTAACAATTGTAAGAGAAGAATCAGTAAATTTGCACCCATGAAATTAAACCTCACTTGTGCTTTTATGATTTTCGCCAGTTGTGCACTGAATTTTAGCTGCACAGAACCCAACTCGAATACACATTCGAATTCACGCTCAGGAAAAACAGAGCTTGAGGAAAATCGACTTTCTGAAGACAGCGTGACCTACGAGAAAGAAGTCCATCTTTCAAATATGCATCAATTTACATTCGGAGGAGATAACGCTGAAGCGTATTGGGCTTTTGATTCTAAATCTCTGGTATTTCAAACTTCTAATCCAAAGGGAGGAATTGAATGTGACCAAATATTTGTGATGGATGTAGACTCCGATGGGACTCCTTCTGAAACACCACCCAAACGAGTGAGCAACGGTCTGGGAAGAACAACTTGCGCCTACTTTATGCCTGGTGACACAACTGTGGTCTTTGCGTCCACCCATCTAGGGAGTGAAGAATGTCCTCCTGTACCAGAAAGAGGGGCTGAAGGAAGGTATGTCTGGCCTATATATACTGATTTTGAGATTTTCGAAACTGATTTACTTGGAAATGTAGTGAATCAACTGACTAACAATCCAGGATACGACGCTGAAGCAACCCTTTCTCCAAAGGGAGACAAGATTGTCTTTACTTCAACAAGAACAGGAGACTTAGAACTGTTTACATGTGACCTTGATGGCGGAAATGTTTTCCAAGTGACGGATGAATTGGGATACGATGGCGGGGCTTTTTTCTCACCCAACGGGGAGTGGTTGGTTTGGAGATCCTCTCGACCTAAAACAGAATATGAAGTGAATAAATACAAGGAGTTACTCGCTAAAGACTTAGTAGAACCTACTGAGATGGAGATTTTTATTGGAAGAGTGGACGGGTCTGAGGTTCATCAAGTGACTCAACTTGGGGGAGCCAATTGGGCTCCTTATTTCCACCCTGATGGAAATAGAATCCTGTTTTCGAGCAACCACCATACAGGAGGATTTCCTTTCAATATATTTATGATTGATACTGACGGGGAAAACCTGACCCAAGTTACTTTCGACAACGCCTTCGACAGCTTTCCGATGTTTTCTCCTGACGGCAAGCGACTTGCTTTCTCATCAAACAGAAACAACGGGCGGACAAGATCCACCAACGTTTTCGTAGCCAATTGGGAAGAGTAGACATTGACTACTTTTGCAACATGAACAAATACTACTTACTGCATAAGCCCTACGGCATGTTAAGTCAATTTACGCGTGAAGGAGGACATCCTGCTTTGGCTGATGTTGACTTTCAATTTGAAAGTGACGTATATTCTGTAGGAAGATTAGACACCGATTCAGAAGGCTTATTGCTCTTAACCAATGACAAGAGGTTAAATTCAGAACTCCTGTCGCCAGAGAACGGACATCCCCGCACTTACCATGCTCAAGTTGAAGGAACTCCTGATTTTTCTGACCTCAGGAAGTTACAAAACCCGATGTTGTTGAAAGTAAAAGGCAAAGAATTTAAGACCCGTCCCTGCAAAGCGTCAATCTTAGATCCACAACCTGACTACGTAGCTCGCATACCACCTATTCGTGTTCGCAAAAACATTCCAGACTCTTGGATCTCTATTACACTCACAGAAGGAAAGAACAGACAGGTGAGGAAAATGACTGCAGCATCTGGTTTGCCAACTTTAAGACTGATTAGAGAAGCCATAGGTCCCTTTAAATTGCATGGCTTAAAAGCTGGCGAAGTTCGAGAGATCTCTGAAGCGGAGATTAGCAAACTTATATAATGAAGTTGGCTGTCGGATTTTTCAGATCAGTATTCACAGTTTTGTATGCCGCGTTTTGGTGTGGAGCTGCTGTGATCACACTTATCCTGTTTCCCAACAGTTCTGAATTCGTGTTAACAAAGTTCGCGAAAAAATATTGGAGTGAGTTTTTAATGAAGTGGATTGTTGGAGCTGAACTTGACGTTAAGTTACATCCAGAAACAGAGGAGCTATTTAAATCCGGTCGCGGAGCAGTTTTGGTCTCCAATCACTCAAGCTATCTTGACATCAACTTGGCCTTTGCTTCTACACCCACTCCCATCGTTTTTATTGCGAAAGCTGGAGTGAAAAAAGTTCCACTTCTAGGAGGTGCGAATGAAAGAGTCGGAACTGTATTTGTAGAACGTGGGAATATTACCATGGCAAAGAAGGCCATTGAAAAATTGGAAACAACATTAAAAACGGGGCGTTGTGTTCTTGTGTATCCTGAGGGGAGTCGCTTCGAAACAAATGAAATTCAGCCATTTAAAAAGGGCGGGTTTCATCTTGCTTCCAATGCTGGAGCACCAGTGGTTCCTGTTTACCAAGAAGGCATGGGGGAGATTTTACCTCCGCATACGTTTATTATCAAAAAGCCTTCAAAACCGGTAGTGGTCAGGTTTGGAAAACCCATTTACTCAACCAATGTTGAAGAACTTAGGGACAAAAGTTTTGAGGCCGTTAAAGAGCTTCAAGCTCAGCTGCGAGTTTAGTTGCGAGTTTAGTTGCGAGCTTTAAACCTTCACGAATTGCTCTTTGTGCATCTAGCCCTTTAGAATTTGAAGCACCACCAATTAGAGAAACGGTGATTCCTGATGATCTTAAACCCTCCTCAAGAGGTGCAAAGGGAACTTGGCCTGAACACACGACTACCGTATCCACTTGAAGAATAAGATCACCCTTTTCTAGGTGAGTGAGGTGCAATCCTTCATGATCCAACTTAGAATAAGTGACTCCACCCCACATCTGAACGCCACGCTCCCGCAAAGTCATCCGGTGAATCCAACCTGTTGTTTTCCCAAGCTTGGCACCTGGCTTCCCAGGGCTTCGCTGTAAAAGATGAACTGACCTCTTGGATTTCTTTCTTGATGACGAGACAAGACCTCCCCTTGTAGTTAACGACTCATCGATACCCCATGATTTATGGAATCCTTCAGCGTCGGAGTCATGTGTGAGAAAATCTGCCACATCAAAGCCTATTCCTCCAGCACCAATAATCGCAACATGCTTACCAACAGAAACCTTCCCTCGCAACACATCCAAATAACTAACGACTTCGGGTCGATCAGCACCTGGCATTTTCAAGGCTCTGGGAAGAACACCCGAAGCTAGAACGATGTTAGAATACCCATCGGCTTTTAAAAGCTCCACATCAGCTTTCGTATTAAGACGCACATCAACACCTAAGTCTCTGAGTCGATTTGAAAAATGTCTAATTGTTGCATTAAATTCGTTTTTCCCCGGAATCAGTTTTGCAACATTAAATTGACCTCCCAATTCTTGAGATTGCTCATAAAGAGTCACCGAAAACCCCAAGCTTGCAAGTTCTGATGCACAACTCATTCCAGCTGGCCCACCCCCCACTACAGCTACTTTCTTCCCATTTGGACTGGACTGTTGTGAAGCGTCAAACCATTTGCCTTCTTCGCATGCACGAGGGTTAACTAGGCATGAAGCTGCTTTGCGTTTAAAAAGATGATCCAAGCATGCTTGGTTACAACCTATGCAAGTATTGATGTTCTCGGATTCACCTTCCTGCGCTTTTTTCATCAAATTGGGATCTGCAAGAAAAGGACGAGCCATTGAAATCATATCAGAACAACCATCCTGAAGTGCTTTCTCACAATCAACGGGATCGTTAAATCGATTTGTCGTGATCAAAGGAATACCCAATTTCCCCATCAAACGCTTGGTGACAAAAGCAAAGCCACCACGAGGAACCATCGTAGCAATTGTAGGAATTCTGGCTTCATGCCAGCCAATTCCAGTATTGATGACATCTGCTCCTGCAAATTCAATATCTTTTGCAAGTTGCTCAACCTCATCCCAAGAACTTCCTCCATCGACCAAATCCAACATACTCAACCTGTACATAATCAAAAAATCTGGCCCAACTGCCTCACGTATTCGACTGACAATCTCTTTTGGAAACCGAATGCGATTATCGAAACTACCACCCCACTTATCTGTTCTGTGATTGGTTTGAGAGGCAATAAATTCATTGATTAAATAGCCCTCCGATCCCATAACTTCTACACCACTATATCCGGCTTTCTTTGCCAATACAGCTGTCTTTACAAAATGCTTAATCGTTCTTTCTACTCCTCTTGAAGAAAGCGCCCTGGGTTTGAATTTATTAATCGGCGCTTTAATTGCAGAAGGTGCAACATTAAAGGGTGTATAAGCATATCTGCCAGCGTGTAGGATTTGCATCACGATGTCCCCCCCCTCAGATTTCACTGCTTGAGTAATCTCTCTGTGCCTAGCTATATGAAATACGTTTGAAAGCCTCGCCCCACCGAACACCGTAACACCAGCTCTGTTGGGTGAAATACCCCCTGTAACGATTAGACCCACACCCCCCTTCACTCTGTCAGCATAGAATCTAGCAAGATGTTTAAATCCTCCCCTTTCCTCTTCAAGACCAGTATGCATTGACCCCATAATCACTCTGTTGGGCAATGTCAATGCGCCAAGTTTTATTGGAGAAAACAGCAGCGGGTATTTGTTGAGTTCAGGCATAGGCATTTAAATCATGTTATTCAAAATCACGAAATCTATCTACAAAATCATCTCTAAGACCGCTCCGAGAAACTTGCATTTTTATGGAATTCTCAGTACCCGGATTGGTCAACAACTTTTCCTTCGGCTTTAAATCATTCCAAACCTCCATAAAGTTCATGTCACTTGTTTCAAAGTTTAAAAAAGTATCATATTCAAAATAGTACCAATGACCTTCACTGATATGGAAATAAACCCTTAACTCGTCACGACTCCTACCCCGAACCAATTCAACCCTACCAGGCATGGATCTAAAGACAGCTGCATCACCGATTGTAGCTACCCCTATTTCTGAAGTCGAAACAAAGGCATCTTCAAATGGGTCATAAGCGAACTCAAGCCCTGTAAGCATCATTGTAAATCTAACTTCCTTAGGCACTTTTTTGTAGGTACCCTCCCTTGACAACTCTCGAAGTGCATTGTCCGCAACTTCCATTCCCGCAATCTCTCTTAAAGCATATTCATAATTTGTTGAACTGAAATCCAGAGGTGTTGCTACGGATGCATTTATGACCTGCTCAGCCAAATGTGATTCTAAATCTTTAGACATATACATATTTAAAGCAAGAGAACCTTTCATTTCAATCTTTCCAGACTGGCTTTGCCAAACATCGCCCACAAAAGTGTGGTCGATGATACTGAAGTCTAAAGGCAGGGTAGTCGACCCTGAGGAATATACTCCACACCCATCAAGAGGCAACTCGGTGATGGTACCAGGAATCTTTGGGTTTTGGAATTTGTCATCTGAAGAAACAACATATCTTGAATTTGGCTTGTCAAATCTGAGATTCCCCTCAGGTGGAAATATTTCAGAATCGCCTCTGTCTGGCTTTTTTGTGAAGAATCCTGCATAAGCATCGAAAGGAGAATCATCCGTGAGTAAAATACCCACTCCCAAGTGAGACATCATCATTTCCTGAATGATTGAATCAACAGGAATCGCGACATCTACAGGATTAATGATACCATTAAATCGTATCCACTCATGTCTGAACTGATCACAGTCGAAGGATAGTCTTGTGCCTCCTTCAAATTCTAAATCTTTTCGATTGGCTTGAAGGTTAACTTGGCCCGTAAATTCAAAATAAGGACTCAAATAAAACTCCTGATCAATTTCAATATCTCCCTGAGCATAAGTTGTATATGAATCATCAACTGCGATGTTTTTAAAAAACAATGGCCAATCTACGCCGACGGCATCTTTATAAACATATGAGCCGGACGCTTGATAGTCTAAGCGACCTCTCACAAGAACTTTCGAATTAAAAAAACGATGGTAACGAGAGACGTCGTTCGCATAAATGTGAGCACCCAGCAACATATCCATCGCAGCATCTCTTCGAATTGTTACGTTTCCACTATCTGGCCAAATCTCAGCATCGGCAACTGCCATCGCTCTAACGTCTCTACACATAACCACAGCATCTTCTACATTGTACAATGCTTTAGTACAAGCAAAGTGAAGCGAATCCTGTCCGGGATGAACCGAAAAGAAATTTGAATGTGAACGGTCAGCCAAGTCTGAGAAGACCAACTCTTCGTTCTCAGAAAATGAATTTTCCAATTCAATTTGGTCATCATCCATAAACCAAGTAAAACGGTCCATTTCACAGATGTACCTCACAGCTGGCAAAGCAATTTCAGTCACCCCTTCATGGGAAACGAATTCACCAGCACGTCGATCAAAATTTACATTTGCATTTACGTTTTCTGTTTCAAAAGCAAGCGCATTTAAATCGTTGCCGGTAATTTCAAAATGAGCTGTATCTGCCAAAACTGCTCTTTCTGTCATTTTGAACAACTTCGATGTGAGAAAGGCATCTTCGAACTCAAACTCACCGTCTGCAGTCATGCCCGATTTACTCAAGTGCAGAGCACCTCCGAGCAAAACCTCATCATCGAAACACTTTAACCTACTCAAATCAGACCTTACATCAAGCATGGGAACTCCTGTATTCATGTTTCTGTTGAGTGCGAACTCTGTGGACGTCGCAAAGACTTCAGGGACATGTTCAAAAGAAGCTTGGTTCGTATACTCACTCGTGTTTCCAAATGCAGAATCTGGAACCAATACCATATCCTCTCCAATTATATTGGAAGTCAGAAATTCGATTTCACCAGATCCTTGAAGACCGTTCATGTTGAGTTTTAAATCTGCAAAAATCTTTCCCACACCCAGATACAGTGGAAACCCTTCGGGGGGACTACTCGCCACTATACCTAAAGAAAAGTCATCCATAAGCACTAGATTAACATCAAGATCTGGAATGATTCCATCTGCCAAAAGCTCTCCCGTGAAACTCATGTTGGCCTTCATGAAATTGTCCAAACTGTCAATAGCAAAGGGATCCAAGGCGTACCTAAACCTATTTCTGTGATATGCGCCTCTGTGTATATTCTGTGAGTCATAGTACACATAAGAGGGGTTTACACTGTTGAGAACTGGATAGTGTGTGTATCGATCTGACTTCCAACCGGAACGATTGGATGGATGATCCAATTCGATGGTTCCAGATATACCGTCAATGGAGTTTCTTACCAGCCTTGTCTTGGGGTTACCATCAAGCCCCTTTTCACCTTCAACTTCGGCTCGAATGTGCATCTCATCTACAGCATTCAATTCAATTAAAAATTCGTCGTAGTTGAACTTAAAGTTCTTTCCATTGAAATCGAAGTTACCTGCCTGTACCCGACCAGCAAATGTAAAGTCCCGGTTTTTTGACATTTTAATAAAACCGTTTTTGGGAGAAACCACGACATTTTGGGCTTCGCTTAGCTTGAAGTTTGAAAGACCATTTATTTCGAGTGTTTTATCGACCAAACCAAGTTGAGCATTGATGCCGTTGGGGACTTCTGAACGAAAGGCCAGAACATCATAATCTTTTAAAAACCTATTGCACTGAAGGTGCTGTTCAGCTTTAGGGAGCCATTTGCACCAATAGTCCTTCTCATCATAAGTAACATAACCATCAAGTGCTAAATTGATCAGAATTAAACGTGCCTGTATCTCATTCAGCTTGAGGAAAGACGCATACTCAGAAGCATAAAAACCTAAAGAAGGCCGGTTGTGTATAAAACGCCCCAGCTCAACAAGAGGGTTAATCAGAGCCTGGCCAGTCATGTTATCAAACTGTCTTTTGTCAAAATTGGAATGAGATCTGAAAATTCCTACAGCTCGACTGGATGGCACCATGGCCCCCAAGTCAATTGTTCTAGCGCCAATTTCCCAAGTCATCGCCTCGACCTGAAAATCCATTTTGTGATAGGAGTCTGAAAAGGCTTGAAGCCCTACCCCTTCTTCATCTCTGATAATGCGAAGTCTCTTCCCTAAATCATCGTACCTGACGACAATACTTGGATGATAAATGCTGTCATGATCTAAGTAAATAGAAATGGTTGATGTGGTTGCCGAAAAACCATTTGGAGAGAACAACATCTCATCAACCATGCAACGCACAAACAATGTGTCGTTGTTATAAATCTTTAAATAACCCTGAGCATCACCAACTGACGTGCCACTAAGCTTAGATCCTTTGACTACAATACCACCCACGAAATTCATGTTAGGGAAAATATTGACAAGTTCTAACTTCTCTTCCTTAGACTCAAACCGAGGGTAACTCTGGTCACCGATGGTTCGCGAAGATTTAACTTTGAAATCCAACTTACCTTCTAATTCATCTTCGAAAAGCTCCGTGTGAAAAGTAACCGGATATGCCGAAAAATAACTCCCGGAAAGTTTCACCTCGTAATCGTTTAACTCGACGAATTGCAAACTGTCTGTGAATGTTGTTCTTTCCCAATTCACAATTCCTCCATTGCCTTTCCACTTGGACAAGGTGGGTAAAAACACTCCACTTGTGTTTTTGACTCGTGAGGTGTCACCCTTTGAAGTACATATAAGTGAGCCACTAGTAAATTTCACATAGGGCAATGAATCTATGCCCAACTTCATCTTTCCACCCTCAAAATGCCAGCCTGACAAAGCTTGATTTGCGATTGAGCCATTTGTAAAAAGATCTGGGGAAATCTCCAAGTATTGATTGAGTTTTTTCCTCCACCTTTTGTTTTCTGACATGGCTTTAATTTGAGCATGCCAGTCACTCCACATTGCAGAATCCACACCTGAATCAAGTTGAACAGACACGCCACGTAAATATCCAATAATTCCAGATGAGTTCTTCAGATTAATCGACTGAAGATGAAGTGTGGTTGAAACAATTGTATCCTGAACCGACTTGGATAAAGATGAATTTAAAAAAATAGGGCTGAATACTTTACGGATCCAAGTTTCATTTTCTGAATTTCCTTTTGCGAAGTCACTTTGCAAATTTTTTGAAAAGGAAATCGCTGATGGCATGTCAGACTGTGCTGAAAAATCGAGCGAGATAAAACAAACAGAAATCAGCGCAAAGATTGCGATTGTGGACCTCAACATGGACAAAGAATTCGTTCTACACATCAACCTACAATATAGTTAGTCATTGAGCAGTTCCGGCCAAAACTATGCCTCAGGTTTCCCACAAAGAATACACGCCCAACCCTCACTGTACTTAACATCCTGAATCGTCCAACCAAGCCCCTCAATCTCGCTTTGCAAACTGGGGACATCTCCAGTGAAAAATCCGGAAAAAACAATACGGCCCCCAGGCTTTAAGACCTTGTCATAACTCAACATGTCATGCACCAACACATTCCTATTAATGTTCGCAAGAATCACATCATTAAGGGGTTTGCCAATCAACTGTGATGCATCACCACAGAGACTTGTAAGCCTATCATCAAGAAGAAAACCATTCAATTCGGCATTTTTAATTGTGTTCGCGTAAGCACCCTCTTCAATATCAATCGCCAAAACAGATGAAGCACCAAGCTTTAAAGCCGCTATTGCCAACACACCTGTCCCGCAACCCATGTCTAACAAAGTCAGCCCTTTAACCTTAAGATCTAACAAAGTATGCATCATTAAAAGGGTCGTATCGTGATGCCCTGTTCCGAATGACATATGCGGTGCAATCACAACATCTAAAAAACCAGGAATTGTATTTTCTGGCAAACTGTGGAAAGGTGCTCTTACGATGGCTCTTGCTCCTACAAATACCGGATCATAGTTCGCTTCCCATGCAGCATTCCAATTTTCAGTCTTCACAATACTTTCAATCCATGTGAGGCGAGCCAATTCACTTAATCTAACTTTAACATCAAGAAGTTCAGGTTTGGAAATTTTATGATGGGGAGCGTAAGCTAAGAGACCATCTTCCGTAGATTCAAAAACTTCAAAGTCGAGCTCTGAGAGCCAAGCAATGGCTACCTCACGCGCAGGAAGCAAAGGAATAAACTTCATATCAAGCATCAAATAGTCTGTACGAATAAACTCTCTACTCATAGCGTTTTTATACTAATTATAAACTTGAATCAAACTCTATAATTTTCTGAAAAACAGATGATTCTAGTGAAGCTCCACCAATTAATCCACCATCAACATCTGGACTAGAAAACAGTTCTTTAGCATTAGAGGGCTTACAACTTCCACCATATAGAATAGAGGTTTCTGCAGCGACATCCCCACTAAACCTTTCTGAAAGGAAAGATCGAATATAAAAATGCATTTCCGCTGCCTGTTGAGCCGAGGCCGTTCTTCCAGTCCCGATTGCCCAAATAGGTTCATATGCAACAACTACGCCCGTCATTTCTTCTAAACCTACACCCTCAAGAGCTGACATAAGCTGTGCTTTGATCACCGACTCTTGATTGCCCTCATCTCTCGAAAAAAGGTTCTCACCGCAACAAAGAACAACTCCTAGATTAGAATCAAGACATCTGCGAACTTTTTTCGCAACCATTTCATCAGTCTCACCGAAGTCTGCTCTGCGCTCTGAATGACCCACTAAAGCAAAATCCACCCCACAAGAAACGAGCATTTCGGCAGTAAACTCACCTGTGTAAGCACCTTCTGAAAATGAGCTAACATTCTGGGATGCAATGAGTATACCGTTCCGTTTACCGCCAGCAAGTTCCGACAAATAAGGTGCTGGAGGAGCGATCATCACCTTCACATCTTGAGGCATATTCACCATCGCTTTGCCCATTTCAAGCATCCACTCACGGGCTTCACTTATGGATTTGTTGCTTTTCCAATTTCCTGCTACGATATTTCTCATCTTAGATATATGATATTTGTGCAAATATGCCACAGTCTGTTTTAAAATCCACAATCAATTCGAAACTCAAAGAAATTTGGGGGTTTGATACGCTTAGACATTTTCAAGAAGCGCCAGTATCAAATCTGACGTCAGGAAAAGATGTTATTGCGCTTTTACCTACAGGCGGTGGGAAATCCTTGTGCTTCCAGCTCCCAGCATTGGTTCGTGGAGGGCTTTGCATCGTAGTTTCCCCTCTCATTTCCTTGATGGAGGATCAAACAAACCAACTCAAACTTCTGGGAGCTCGAGCAGCTTATCTGTCAGGAGATCGTAAAAACATTGATCGGATTTTAAACAACGCCCGTGTCGGTGGCTTGGAATTTCTATACCTGTCACCAGAACGTCTCAAAGACCCACTTTTCTTAGCTCAAGCTCAAAAACTTGACGTCAGAACAATCGCCATTGATGAAGCCCACTGCATCTCGCATTGGGGACATGATTTCAGACCAGAGTTTAGAAACATCAACATTCTGAAATCCTATTATCCAAAGGCTAGCCTAGGTGCATATACTGCTACTGCAACTGCAGAAGTTCTAACAGATATTGCCACGCACCTATCTATAGGGAATGATTGTATACATACATATTCGACAAGAAGGCACAATCTTGAATTTGAGGTCAGTACTTGGGGAGACACGGAAGAAGAAGTTCTTCTTCTCGCACTTCAACTTAAGGGGTCTGGTCTTGTTTATGTGAAAACACGAAACGAAGCTGATCGATGGTCAGCGAGACTTTCTTCCGCAGGACTTTCTGCTACCTCTTTTCATGCGGGATTAGAAAAAAACATCAAACAAAAACGCCAACGAGACTGGATTGTAGGCAGGACGACCATCATGGCATGTACTTCCGCATTTGGAATGGGAATTGACAAACCAGATGTCAGATGGGTTTTGCATGTCGGCGCTCCGGCAAATATCGAAAGCTATGTCCAAGAAGCCGGCCGAGCTGGTCGAGACGGTAAACCCTCACGATGTGTCTTATTTCAAGGCGAACGAGATCTAATAAAAAGCGAGTCTCGAATGAAGGAAATGTTTCCGCCATTGATTACGATTCAAAACATCTATCAATCAATTTCAAATCAAGGCACAGTTGCAATAGGTGACACCCCGGAACAACCTACAAAAATGGATCTCAAAGAATCCGCAAAAAGAGCAGAATGCACAACTTCAGAAGCGAAATCTGCTTTGGCTTTTTTAAACAATGCAGGACACATCGAATTAATCAGCAATCCAAGAAGCTCGTTTGGTACTGTTAAATGGTTGGGAGGCAGAAACAGAGTGATTCATGAGACAACTCACCCAACAGACATGCTCGCCGCGCACTTAATGAGAATAGGACTTGACATGCAACCTATTTCAACATCGGCAAAGCAACTCGGAATCGAACTCGGAATCACAGAACACATAACAGAAACTGCCTTAAGAACTTTGGATGCTCAAGGACGGGTTGAGTGGATGCCTCAAGCGGCAGAGCATGAGATTGCATGGCCTTCAGCAAGGATTAACGCAAAAAAAATCACATTACCCACCTCTGTGTATGCTGAAAGAAGGGACGCCGCAGATCGGAAATGGAGCGCCATTCAAGATTTCATTTCCACAGACAGTTGCCGCTCTGCACAACTTGATGCATACTTTTGCGAGGAGCCTAAACCTCCTTGCGGAGTCTGCGACAATTGTACCTGGGAACCTGATGAGACTCAAAACCAGCTTTTACATCTTCTTAAAAATAGACACCCTGAAGGAATCGATGCCTTCAACTTAATCCGCAATTTTAAAGCAGGACACAAACGATTGGTTTCCCAGATTTTAAGAATACTCTTAGACGAAGGTAGAATTAGAACAAATGGGACCGTCGTTTACGTAATTTCGCCGAATGAATAATCCCAGCTACCCTACGATTACCATTAAGCCAAAGAGACAAGAAAGCATTCTACGTCGTCACCCTTGGGTTTTTAGTGGAGCAATTAAAAAAGTGGAAGGAAAGCCAGGGGCTGGTGATTGGGTGAAAGTCATTGCGAACAAAGGAGCTCTTCTCGGCTGGGGGCATTTCTCACCTGGAACTTCAATTGCAATACGCATGCTGACTTTCGCAGAAGACAAGCCTGACAATCAGTGGTGGATTGATAAGATCAAGGAGGCTATTAGCGTCAGAGAGATGCTTGGTCTGATTGACAGCAACACAAACAACACATGTCGGCTCATTCATGCTGAGGGAGATGGACTGCCAGGTTTGATTGCAGATTTCTATGCTGGGGTATTAGTGATTCAATGCCACACGCCTGGCATGCACAGAGTCATCAAGATACTTTGTTCTGCTTTTTCTGACGCACTTGGAGATCGACTTTTAGCGGTATACGACAAAAGCTCTAAGGCCCTTGCAAAGCATGGCGACACTGTAAGTGAAGATGGAGTAGTTTGGGGCAAGATGCCTGAGGGGCATTTCGCAACTGAGCATGGTCACAAGTTTAATATCGATTGGGAAAAAGGTCAAAAAACTGGTTTCTTCATTGACCAACGAGAAAACCGAAAACTTCTTGGACATTATTCAAAAGGGAAAAAAGTCCTCAATGTTTTCAGCTATACAGGAGGATTTTCTATCTACGCCATGAAAGCGGGTGCAAAAGAGGTTCACAGTCTTGACAGCTCTGCAAGGGCTCTGGAAATCTGTGAAGAAAATGTAACGTTAAACACTTTAAATATTGATGAGCACAAGAGCTTACAAGAAGATGCTGTCGCTTTCTTAAAGTCGGACCTCAGTGAATACGATATTATCGTACTAGATCCACCAGCTTTTGCAAAACGTGCATCAGCAAGACACGCGGCTGTTCAAGGATACAAACGGATTAACCTGCGTGCGATCGAATCAATGAAAGCCGGCTCTTTACTGTTCACTTTCTCTTGCAGCCAAGCTGTTGATGAAAAGCTGTTTACAAACACGATTATCGCAGCTTCTATCCAAGCAAACAGGACTGTTAGAATACTCCACCGATTAACTCAGCCTGCTGACCACCCAGTGAGTGCATTCCATCCTGAAGGAGCTTACTTAAAAGGGCTTGTCATCAGAGTAGACTAACTTTCTTAGGCAAATTGAGTAAGGCATATAAAAATCAAGGTTGAAGCATGCGTTTTTTCCATTCTCCCTCTGCTGATTTGGTATAGACTACTCTATCATGCAAACGAGAAGCTCTCCCCTGCCAAAACTCCACTCTCACAAACGTTATCCTATACCCTCCCCAATGTGGTGGTCTTTCAACTTTTTCTACTCCTTCAAACCTAGCTTTTACCTTTTCATAAGACTGCGACAAATGATCTCGAGAATCAAGATATGAGCTCTGTTCAGATACCCAAGCACCCAATTGACTTTCTCTAGGTCTTGTATTAAAGTAGACATTGTTATCCTCTTCCGAAACCTCTGACACGTCTCCAATTACACAAACCTGACGCTCCATCTCGGCCCAAAAAAAAGTGGCTCCTGCTTTCGACCTCCCTCTTAAATCCTCCCCTTTGTTGCTGTTCTTATTCGTATAAAAAACCAGAGAATCCGAATTGATTTCTTTCACCAACACCATCCTGCCTTTAGGGAAACCTTCAGATGAAACTGTCGACAAACAAAAAGCATTGGCATCGGGAATGTTTTCCCTCAAAGCCGTTTCGAGCCAATCAGAAAGCTGCTTGGCAGGAGAAGAAGATAAATCCTGCATTCGCATTTCACCCTTAATGTAGTCTTTTCTAATAGAGTGTATATTTTTCATACAACAAAGTTAATCAGCAAAATATAAATTTAAAACTGCGCACGTTGAATTGCTTAGAGATCATTAGCTCTTAAAACTTCAGTCCAAACCTCAACACCCTTGGCGTCCTTGACAACAATCTCTAGAGACCGATTTTTCCTAGGACCTGAGAAATTAAGTTCTGCAAAGTTTCTAATACCTGTGGTCGTGCCCTCAACTCTAAGCTCATTTGGCTCGTCAGAATTATCGTAAGCACTACTGGTAAGAGGTGACACTGTTAAATCGTGGATAACAACACCACCCTCCAACTCAATTCTACTCATGTCCGTACAGTGTCTATCCCCAGTTAGAAAAACGACTCCGTGAATATGCTCCTCTTCAATCCGGTCAATCACATCCTGTCTTTCGGGAAAGTTTGCCATATTCTCATGAAGTGCAGCCGTATTCAAAAACTGTCCACCCACAGCGACCATCTTAAATGGTGCCTTGCTTTTATTTAATGCCGCAATCAACCAATCCAATTGTTCATCTCCAAGCACATGAATGTCCTGAGTTCTGTTGTTGTGATGTATCCTTTGGGACCTGTTGTCGAGTAAAAAGAATTCCACGTCGTTGAATCTAAATGCAGTAGCTATGTTGTTTGCCCCTGAAGGCGCTCCATAACTTGGATTGGCCCAAAATGTTTTAAACGCATCCTGAGCCCAATCCCTGTGAACCCAACTTGCATCAGCATCATTTGGACCAAAATCATGATCATCCCATATGGCATAATTTGGACACTTCTTTAAAAGGTCTTGCATCTCCGGAACAGCACGCGTGTGACTGTAGCGATACAGGTACCCCGAATAGCTTTGAAAATCAACCTCTCTGAGATAAACATTGTCACCCAACCACAACATCATGTCCGGCTCAGTTTTTACAATCGATTCAAAGACCTCATATTCACCACCATAACCACGTCCAGGTCGATCGAATATAGAATCATTAATAAACGTACAACTTCCAACAACAGCCTTAAATTCAGGAGGATCCATTCTATAGTCCCACAACACCTGAGTTGCGATCGAAATCGTATCACCTACAGACTCTCCATTGGCGACTAAAACTGCGTTGTATCTGCTCCCAGGAGCTAAACCACTTAACTCAAACTTAACACTATAGGCAGTATTCACATCAGCCAACTGCAAGTCTGAACAACCAATCGATTCTATCTCACCTTCTTTCCAGTAGGTCACACATAAATCAGTCTCACGATCAACTTGAGCCCAAACCTGAGCTGATCTCATACTCACATGTCCAATCATCGGACCACTCAACAACTCTGGTTGTTCATCTTCACAACAAGAGACTACAGGAGTTTTACTTGAGACACATGCTTCTTGGCTGATGAGCGCAAATGCCATAGCCATCGCAAAAGAAAATTGATTAACCAGTCGTCTATTCATAAGTAAGTCATTGTTTAAACCTTTAGTAAAGATTGCCTCAAAAATAACACATAAAAAAAGAGGGAACTCGAAAGTTCCCTCTTTAAATGAGATGTTTCTAAAAGAATTTCTCTAGACTACTTTGTGTTGCTCTTAGCGAGTAACAACGAAGTTAGTTGCTTGAGAGAAGTCCTTGTGAACAGCTGTCAATGTGTACGTACCAGCAGCTAAAGCATGCTTGATAACAAGACGGTTACCACCTACAACATCTAACTGGCTGTACTCTGAAGTAAGAACAATCTTACCTGTAAGATCAGTAGCTTCAACAATGATGTTCTGCTCACCTAAAACCAATTCAGTATCAAACTGCATAGAGAATGAAGACTCGAATACTGGGTTAGGGAACACGTTGAACTTAGAATCAGCTGAAACACCAGTTAAGCCATCAGTAACAGCTCCTTCACAAGAACCGTCATTGAATGTAGCATCAGAACTGAAGTTAGAAGCCTCAACGTTAGTACAACCGAAAACCTGAGCATCTGTTGTAGAGAAAGTCAAATCGTGAGCTCTCCAAGTTCCACCTTCGCCATCACGACCTTGTAGGTTAAGAACGCCAGTAGCAGTTCCGTCAGTAGTAAGTTGCATAAGAAGCACCTTGTTACCGACTTCAGCAGCAGCTTGAACATCAGTAGGGACAACGAACCATGCTCCGTCAGTAACAGTAAGCTCGTTACCAGCTAAGAAATTCGTGTAATCTATTCCAATAGTCCAAAGGTTGTTGTTCTCGCTGTTGTCAGCTCCTACAGTTACCCAGCTATCAAAAGCAAGACCCTCCTCAATACCAACGATCGCTTGGTTCACATCAAGTGAAGAAGACGATCCATACTGGTGCTGGAAGAACGATCCAGTTGTTGCTACATTTAATACGTGCTCCTCTGCAGCGAAAATCGCGTGAAGTGAGTGTTGTGCTGAAGGAAGTACTGCGTAAACACGGTATGTGTTTCCAGGTACAACTCCACCATTGTTTACAGCTTCAACTACCAACTCTACGTTGTTAGCGCTAGCTCCGAAGCCCATCAAAAGGGCCGCTGTCATTGCAAAAAGATTCTTCATGAGAATGGGTTTATTATTATGCTATTATATTTATTTATCAAATTGCTGCAAGTCTTTAATTAGGACTTGCGCATAAAGATAGGACATTCTTCTCTAAAAACATAATCCTTTTTGAAGGAGTTTGTAAATAATTGTTCGATGAACACGTATATACAGTCGACGAACTCAAATTATCCTGTTCTTATGCACAGGTAAGACGCATTGATGTTCAAAATGGTTGCACGTTAAATTTACAACCATTGGAACATTTGTGAATACATTTTTTGTGTCAACTAAGGAATCAATTGGTGGAACTTCATCTCTCAACTTCTCTAACCTAACTTGCATCCTGAAAAGAAAGCGAAATGAAAAAGTTAGGTAATTTAGTAGAGGACAGATGGGTTGAAGGTGGTGGTGAAGGCACTACCTTATACAATGCTATTACAGGAGAATCCATTTACAGTACCTCAACTCAAGGTGTCGACATCGCTAAAATGTATCATTATGCAAGGGAAACAGGTGGCCACACATTAAGAAAAATGACCTTTCAGGAAAGAGGTCGCATGCTTAAGGCTTTGGCGCTTCACCTTCATTCAAAAAAAGACAGTTTTTACAAGACAAGTGCTGCAACTGGAGCTACCAAGGTGGATAGCTGGATAGATATTGAGGGCGGAATAGGTAATTTATTTGCAAACGCTTCACTTCGTCGCAAGCTTCCTGACACATCCTTTGCTGTTGATGGAGATTTTATTCCGCTTTCTAAAGAGGGAACTTTTGGGGGGCATCACATACTCGTACCGAAAGAAGGTGTTGCAGTCCATATAAATGCATACAATTTTCCGATTTGGGGCATGCTTGAGAAAATTGCAGTCAATCTTTTAGCAGGTGTTCCTGCAATCGTTAAACCTGCGACGGTCACATCATACCTCACTGAAGTGGTGGTTCGAGAAATTCATCAAAGTGGCATTTTACCTAAAGGCTCACTACAATTGGTGTGCGGCTCTGCTCGCAACATACTTGATTTCGTCGATGAGCGTGATGTCGTGACTTTTACAGGTTCGGCTACTACAGGACGGGCTTTAAAGGTCCATCCAAAAATTATCGAGAATTCGGTTCCTTTTAATTTAGAGGCTGATTCTTTGAATGCTGCCATTTTAGGTCCTGATGCTGGACCTGGCACACCTGAGTTTAATCTGTTTGTAAAGGAGATTCGCAAGGAGATGACTGTAAAAGCAGGTCAAAAATGTACCGCTGTTCGTCGTATTCTAGTCCCCGAAATTTACGTAGACGCGTTCCAAGAATCCCTTGTCTCACAACTTTCTAAAACAATCATCGGTGACCCATCGGCAGAAGGAGTTAGAATGGGTGCGCTTGTTGGCTGTTCGCAGAAAGAGGACGTAGTTGCTCAAGTTTCAAAATTATGTTCTGAATCTGACATCGTTTACGGCTCAACCTCGAATTCAGACTTGTCGCTTGTGGGAGCCAGTGCTGATGTCGGTACTTTTATGAGCCCCATTCTCTTGCGTGTGAAAGACACCACATCTGCTGTTAACGTTCACGAAATAGAAGCATTTGGCCCCGTAAGTTCTATTATGACTTATGACACAGTAGAAGAGGCTGTGGCCCTTTCTAAAAAAGGAAAAGGTTCGCTTTGTTGCAGTATAACGACACACGACAGGGCAGTCGCTACAGAATTTGTCAGAAATGCAGCAAGCATGCATGGACGTATTCTAGTTCTTGATCGTGAGTGTGCAAAAGAAAGTACTGGACACGGATCTCCACTCCCACTTCTCGTGCATGGCGGTCCCGGACGAGCAGGTGGAGGTGAGGAAATGGGTGGGTTGAGAGGCGTTCGCCATTACATGCAGAGAACTGCGATTCAAGGTCACCCCTCCATGCTTACTGCCATCACCGAACAATTTCAACCAGGTGCTACTCAGCCAGAATCTGAGCCACATGTATTTAGAAAGCACTTCGAAGAACTTCGAATTGGCGAAACAGTAACTACAGCAAAGCATACTGTGACAGAGTCTGACATCTCTAACTTCGCCAATGTTTCTGGAGACAATTTCTACGCTCATGTCGATGCAACTTCGCTCGAGGGTACATTATTCGAACAGAGAGTCGCCCACGGATACTTCATCCTTAGCAAAGCAGCTGGCCTGTTTGTAGATCCAAAAAAAGGACCCGTACTGTTAAATTACGGGATTGAAGAATGTCGTTTCACAAAACCTGTTTATCCAGGAGCCACAATAGGTGTTCGTCTCACAGTGAAAGAAAAAATTGCACAAGAACGTCGAGAACCATCTGACGTTCTGAAAGGCATCGTTAAATATCTTGTAGATGTTTATGACGAAACAGGAGAAACTGTTGCAATCGCAACCATTCTAACGATGGTTAAGATGCTTGATCAAGCTGCGGATTGAAGGTTTATTTGTGATGAGAAAAATGTTGTTATTAACGTTACTTACTCTAGGAGTTTCAAGATTAGCTGCTGTGCCTAATGAAATAACGATGGGGAATGTACAACCATGTGACTATTTCTCACACTCAACCTGTTGTTTGGTCTTAACGGACACCTTAGATGCAACAAAAGGCTATCTCAGTGATATAGACACTTTGAAAGTTTGGGTTGAAACACTTCACCCCCTCCCCTTTGCCAGGCTAAGTAAAGTAGAATGGGATGCCGCATGTGAAAATGCAAAAATGGAAGTAGCTGAAACAGCAACTAAGTTGTCGATGACAATTGCCGTAGGCTCGCTTTTAGGGAAGTTGAAGGACAGCCACACCATGATATCACTTGGGGCTTGGATGAAGAAAGAAATGGGGGAAGTGGCCGGCAACACTCTGAGGCTGTCAAGCATCGATCGTGATGTTTATGTCAAACATGATAAACGAGGCTTGATCGCCCCGGGAACAAAAGTCACAACCATCAATGGCCTGAATATGGAGGATGTTTTCGACAATGCAAAGATGATCTCACCTCAAGAGGGTAAGGCTTGGCTAAGTCGAGTGCGTATCGCCGAGAGAATGATCATTCCTATGGCGATTGCCATGACAGAAAATTCTCAGATGCTCTTGTCGATTAATGGTGAGGAGTATCATGGTGTGCAGAAACAGGAGGAATCATCTTGGAGGAATCATCGCAGAAAGCGGAGAGATACAGGATTAAACTGGGAGTTTAAAGATGAATTAGCTCGGCTGGAAATCAATTCTTTTACATCGGGCTCGGGGTGGAGGTATTTCCGCAAGTTACATCACGGTTTTAAACTTCTAAAAAAGCATGGAGATGATTGGGGTATAAAAGGTTTGGTGATCGATCTCAGAGGGAATCTTGGAGGAATCGCTTACAGAATGGAAAATGTCTTTTACTATCTGACTCAGGAAGAAATACAAGTTCCAATTGCCTACATTCCAAGGCAGAGTAAAGAATCTTCTGAGCAACATAGAAATCAATACCGTGGAATATTGAAGTGGATTGTTAATCGATGGGGAGATGAAGAAAATGGTTTAATTAATCTTAAAAGAATGGCTGAACTTGAGATTGGAGAGGTCGATACGATTCGTTATGATGGAATCAAGTTCGAGATGAACCATCTATTTGAAGGTCCGGTTGTGGTACTCATAGATGGCCTTTCTTCTTCTGCGAGCGTATCTTTTATAGCTGAATTCAATCGACTTGACAGAGGCCATGTGATCGGAGAGCCATGCAATGGACCCAACTCAGGAACATTTGCAGACCCTGTAGAAAGACAACTTCCTGAGTCTGGACTAGGGGTTGTGATTTCAACGGGTCGATTTGTCATGGATGAAGAGTTTGCAATCAGGTCTCGCCCGATAAAACCATCAAGATGGGTTCAGTGGAGCGAATTGGACTTGATCGAAAACAGAGATCCGTTTGAAAGTGCGATACATGATTGGGTCAGCGACAACGAAGTGGGTGATTTAAAACGGCTCAGCGAGCGAGAGTCTAAAGTGCTTTGGGAGGAATTGGATGCTGGGTTTTCTAGAAACAGACTTTGGGGTGGTGCAGTTCGTTCTGAGGTGTGGTCAAAAATTGTGGAGGGAGATGCTTGCGTTCGGAAAGCAAAAATTGAAGGTGACAATTTTAAGCAATGTAAAACTTCACGCAACGTTGAAACGACTCTTGCCTTACCCCAGGGATTGAGGGTTAAATTTGAACAATTAATTGCGCCAGGCAGACCTGCAGTACTGCACTTTGGCATACACAATAGAATGGACTGCAACGTATGTAAAACAAACTAACATGAATCGATTCCTCTTAATTTTCGCATGTGTTTTCTTGACTCAACTAGCTTTAGGGCAAGAGTTGAAAAGCATTACACAAGCATCCGCACTCCATTTAAAGGTGGATCCAATGATAGGAACAGGAGGTCATGGGCATACATATCCTGGTGCAACTTCACCATTTGGCATGGTTCAACTAAGTCCAGACACACGACTTGATGGCTGGGATGGTTGTGGTGGATATCACAACAGTGATTCAGTGATTTATGGATTCAGTCACACCCATTTACAAGGTACAGGTGTTAGTGATTACGGTGATATTTTACTCATGCCATGCACACAGTTTGCCAGCGAAAAAGACACTTGGAGAGACAGGTATAAAAGCAAGTTTACAAAAGATACGGAACAGGCGCATGCAGGATACTACAGTGTTGTTTTAGAAGATCAAAACCTGAGAGCTCAACTCACTTCTACTGAACGAGTAGGTATCCATAAATACAGCTTAAACAATCCAGACACCCTGACTTTAATTGTCGATTTACAACACCGTGACGAACTGACCCATTACAGTATCTATCCACTCGATGACAGCACCATTGTGGGGCATCGTTTGAGCAACAATTGGGCTGAGGAACAGTACGTTTATTTTGCCATGAGATTCGACAAGGAATTTGACTGGAGAGACCAACTGTCAGAAGTCAAAGCTACTGGATTTGATACCTCAGGAAACGTCACGGACCAAGAAATGGAGTTCGTCCCTGTCTTTGCCATTGATTTCGGAGTTGTTGAAGACTTAACGGTCAGAGTAGCACTGAGTTTTTGTGATGTTGAGGGAGCTGTTAAAAATTTGAAGTCGGAGGCACCACACTCCGATTTCACCAAATACAAAAACAAAAACGAAGAAAGATGGGATGAACAGTTAAGCAGAATTCGAGTTTTGGATGAGGATATGGACAAACAAGTTATTTTTTACACCTCTTTATACCACTCATGTACAGTCCCAAATGTCGCATCTGACGTGGATGGTAGATACCGTGGAACGGATTTAAGAGTTCACCAACTCGGTGACAGAGATGGACTTCATTATACCGTGTTTTCACTTTGGGATACATTCCGATCACTGCATCCTCTGCTGTCCTGGATTGAACCTGGCAGAACGCGAGACTTTGTGAGAACCATGCTTAGAATGTATGAACAAGGGGGACAGCTCCCGGTATGGGAGTTGGCGGCCAACTACACAGGGTGTATGATTGGATATCACAGCATACCAGTAATTTCAGATGCGAAAGCCTGGGGAATTGACGGGTTTGACCAAGAACTTGCATTGCAAGCGATGGTTCAAGCGGCAGACTCTGCTCACTTGGGGCTAGACGTTTACGCAAAGCTTGGCTATATTCCAAGTGAGCAAGAAAGCGAGGCCACATCGAAAACGCTAGAGTACTGTTATGATGATGCTTGTATCGCTCAGTTTGCTGCAAGTATTGGAACTCCTGAAGCAGACTCTGTAGCTGAGCGGTTTCGTTTAAGGGCTCTCTCGTGGCGAAATATACTACACCCAAAATCTCACTTTATTCAATCCAAACGCGCTGGAGCTTGGGCACCTGATTTTGATCCAACAGAAGTCAATTTTAATTATACTGAAGCAAATGGATGGCAGTACACCTTCTTTGCGCCTCACGATATTTCTGGATTGATGTCATTGACAACAGGCGATGATTCATTTTCTACGTTAATCGAAAATCAATTTAGTTCAACATCTGCGACATCAGGGAGAGAACAACCAGACATCACGGGGCTCATTGGACAATACGCACACGGCAATGAACCCAGTCATCACGTAGCATATCTTCAGGCTTACACGGGGAATCAATGGCGCACCCATGAACTGGTCGATGAAATTCTTAATACACTGTATACCTCTAAACCGGATGGCATATGCGGAAATGAAGATTGTGGACAAATGTCAGCCTGGTATGTACTCTCGAGCTTGGGGCTTTATCCTGTTGCACCAGGGTCAGGAGGCAACAACTCACAGCTTGTAATCGGAGCACCTCAATTTGCAACGACTGTTGTATCGCCAGCTCAAAGCTCTTCAAGGAAACTTAACAGACCTCTCATAATTACCGTGAGAGGTGAAGGCGATTATATTTTAAACGCAAATGGTGAGAAGCGATCATGGCGATCCTATGACGAGGTGATTGAAGGAGGTGTGCTAGCATTTGAAATGACCGATGAGCAGAAAAATGGGTTCGGTATGCGCGACAAAAACATCCCCACCCAATCCATCGATGATACAGGTTTTACTCCTGTACCTGCCTTTGAAGCTCCCAGAACATTTCAGGCAAAAAACGCTGTGGTTGAGATCATGCATTTAGATGCTGATGCTGATCTTTATTGGAAAGAAGGAAGCGAAGGCATTTGGTCACTTTACAAACATGAATTTAAGGTAGATAAAAATGTTGAACTCTACGCATATGCAGTTTCAAATGGTGTAAGCTCGAAGGTTGTCAAACACGATATGGTGAAAATTGAGCATGATTGGAACGTAGAATATGCAACCCCTTACTCCCACCAATATACTGCATCAGGACCAAACACTCTCGTAGATGGACTTCATGGAGGTGATGAATTCAGAACTGGAGACTGGCAGGGATTTTATGCCACACCCATGCAAGCCACCATTGACCTTGGCAAACCTTCAGAGATTGAAGGAATGACATTGGGATGCATCCAGGACATCAGGCCCTGGATTTGGCTTCCTGAGAGCGTTGATTTCTTTGTGTCCCAGGATGGAAAAACCTTCTCATTGTTCTCTCATGTTGAGCACAACATCGCTGAGGATAGCTATGAAAAACAGGTGTTTAGATTTAACTCAGATATAAAAAATGCAAGTTCAACAACCGCACGCTATGTTCGGGTCGTCGCAAACCCAAGAGGGATCATTCCAGATTGGCATTTGGGAGCGGGTTTCGACAGGTGGATATTTGTGGATGAGTGGAATATTCGTTTTGTTAAATGAATAAATTCGGTCCTTTTTTAGATGTTGGCTTAGCTGCCACAACTCCATATCCGTTGAACATTAAAGTTGAAAGTGCAGATGGAGTCTGGGTTACATGCCAAGGTGGGAGAAAGTTGTTCGATGCCATTTCTGGGATTGGTGTAAGCAACTTTGGACATGGAAATGTGGACATTGTCGAGGCACTTCACACCCAAATTGATCTCAATCTCCACACCATGGTCTATGGAGAATTTCTACAAAAGTCAACACTAGAAGCCGGGAAACTACTTACCTCATTTCTTCCAGAAAATCTAGACACAGTTTACTTTGTCAACTCGGGAGCCGAAGCTATCGAAGGAGCTCTCAAGCTGGCAAAGCGTATTACTGGAAGAAAAGGCATGCTCGGGTGCATCGGTGGTTACCACGGGAACACTCATGGAGCTCTTTCTGTTTCGTCAAACGAAGAACGAAAAGCCCCATTCCTTCCCCTTCTCCCAGACGTTTCATTTATCAAATTCAACTGCTTGGACTCAATCACTTCAATTGACACAAACATTGCATGTGTTGTTGTTGAGACCGTTCAAGGAGATGCAGGAGTGGTTATTCCTACCCAGGCTTGGCTAACAGCTTTGCATAAACAGTGCAAGACTGTCGGTGCCATGCTAATCCTAGATGAAATTCAATGCGGTATGGGCAGATGTGGCGCACCTTTCGCTTTTACTGAGTTTAACATCATCCCAGACATTCTATGTTTGGGAAAAGCCCTAGGGGGTGGCATGCCTATCGGAGCCTTTGTAACTTCAAGAGAAAGAATGGCACTGCTTTCTCACTCACCCAGCTTAGGACATATTACAACTTTCGGCGGTAACCCAGTAGCTACTGCAGGTTCAGGGGCAGCATTAACCCTACTGAGAGGGATAGACTGGAAAGCTATAGAGAGGCGAGGAAGTGAATGGGAAAAAAAGTTGAAAGCACACCCTGCGGTAAAAAACATGAGACGCAAAGGGTACTTTTTCGCGGTTGAGATGGAGAGTGAAGCGCATGTCACAAAGGCGATCATGAAAGGCTTAGAAGTTGGCGTTCTCATGTTTTGGTTTCTAAGTGTACCCCATGCATTCAGACTGCAACCGCCTTTGACCATGTCCGATGAGGAAGCAAAAACAGGAATTGGATTAATTTTAGAAGCGTTAGAAACATAAAAGCTTCCTACGCATTAAAAAAATCTGCAACTGCCTTCATCGAACGTTTTGCTTCGGGAAGAATATCAGGGAGCAACTGCCAAGCGTGAAAGGATTTAGGCTCCCAATGGGTTTCAACTTTTACACCAGCTAACTCAAGAGCTTCAACTGTTGATACAGAATCTGTGAACAGAAATTCGATTTTTGAAGCCTGGACATGAGAGGTCGGAAAGCCAGTGAAAGATCCATAAAGTGGTGAAACAAGTGGGTCTTTGTCACTCATTTTACCGATATAATCTCGCGAAAAAGCCACAGCATCGAGGTTGTCAAATGGACTGAACTCACTGGAGTTACGAAGATTGCTGTCTGATGTTTTAGAAAGATCCATCCAAGGAGATAACAGCGCAAGTTTTTGAGGAAGTGGTATGTTTTCAGCAATGCATCTAGAGACCAAGCAGGCAGCAAGGTTTCCTCCAGCAGAATCACCAATTAAAAAAGTGACTCCCGGTTTCATTGCTATTTCAGAATAAACAGCAAAAACATCATCTATTGCATCCGGAAATATGTGCTCAGGAGACAGTCTGTATTCAGGAATAATCACTTCACACTTCATCGCTTTTGCTAGATAAGTAGCGGTCGCTTTATACACTCTGGCTGATCCAAAAGCAAAAGCTCCTCCATGTGACCATACAACTCTTTTTTTATCGTCTTTTACCCCTTGAAAATCAACCACGCCACACTTCACACCTGAAATTGACGTATACCTCAGATTTCCCGCAAAATTTCCTGGGTTAAGTCTTGACAACCCTTCTATTGCAGCACGGATTTGTTTGGGGGATGCTCCAACCACTTCCCGCCTGAGCCTAACTGCTACAGAGTGACCGGATATGACAGCAGCATCAAATCTATTTGCAATATATTCTTGAATATTTGTGAGTGGATTTTTTTCCATTTGATTGCAAATGTCGGAACTTTATCGCAATGATTCGTTATAGTCCCACAAAAACAAACCTGCCCAAGATTGGTGACATCCTTTTGAGTGAACCTCTATTGAACGACCCCTATTTTGGAAGAAAGGCCGTTTTACTTTGTGAGTACAACGAAGATGGAGCTTTTGGTCTTGTTTTGAACAATTTTGTGACTGTCAATATTGAAGACATCCAACTTGACATTAAAAACACGAACCCCAGATTTAGTGTAGGTGGTCCTGTTAACAGTTCCAATCTTTACTTCATTCACGGTTGTGGTGAAATTGAAAACTCTCACGAAATTGTTGATGGTGTTTTCTTAGGAGGAGAGTTTTCCAAACTGAAATCTATGATCGAAGAAGGATACACATCGTTCCGGTTTTTCTTAGGTTATTCTGGCTGGTCTGAAGATCAACTGGCTGATGAAATTAAAAGCAGGTCATGGTTTGTAACCCGAGCAGGCGCAGATGATATCATGTCAACAGATTTCGAAAACGATGCCTTTTGGAAGAAACTCATCAATGGAATGGGGCCCGGATTCACACACATTGCTGAAGCACCGTTAGACCCCAGTCTCAACTAATTCTGCACAACTTCAATCTCCAGCCGGCACCCCTCGTGAGCTCTCACATTCATCACCCTTCCGTCTGTAAAGATTAAGTACTGACCCTTTATTCCAGCAAGAATACCAGATCCTTCTGGAGTTTTTACAAGTTTTATACTCGTTACTTTTGAAGGGTAAACATCTACCGGATAGTGTATCGAATGGACAACATCGTCATCAGAAAAAAACGGCTCATAATTCTCACCTAAAATATCAAAACACTCGTCTTTAAGTTCTAACAATTCATCAGGATTGCGTTCGACTTCCTTCAACATTCCAAGCCAATGGGTTTTGTCGTTCATATGCTCCTTTAAAACAACCTCAATTTCACCAGCAAGTTGTCTGTAGGGTGTAACACACAACAATATACCCTCTACGGCTCCTTGGTCATTCCACCTTAACTGCTCTCTACCCGAGCCTGTTACGCCAACTTTAAGTTTATTTGTTCGACTTAAATAGACAATGTGTGGCACATTGTGATAACGCTCCTCAAACTCACGGTCTCTTAAAACGACACCGGTATGGATGGTTGAAAGTTCGGGATGGATAATTGAAGGACAAGATATTGGAGAATTGAAAAATGCTCTTTGACTCATCCCCATTCTGTACGCTTGCTTCATAGATTCACCAGTAACCACGCAATGTACAACGCCATCAAATCTCCAATGCAACCTCTTTCCGACCCAGTCATTCATGTCAACTGATGGCAAAGGTTCGAGTACATCGAACATCTGAAACTGGTACTTGACTGTTCCTCCAAACTCACTTGCTGGAGACGCAATCATCTTCCTGACATTTCCCTTTAAAATCATATTTCGAAAGTAATGGGATTTTTCCTTAAGTTTGTAGTATAAATAAGAATCTTACAACAAAATTATATATGAAACACTTTATACTCCCTTGCGCTCTTCTTGTCTTTGGATCAGCTTTCGGTCAAACTCCTCTTTTAGAAGAAAATTTTGACTCTTATGCTGTAGGTGACTACATCGGAGCTTCTAGTGCTGTTTTCTCAACTTGGAGCGGAGCTACTGGTGGTGATGAAGATGCTCAAGTCAGTGATGAACAATCTAATTCTGGAACTCAATCCTTAAAAATATTTGGATCTATGGCTGGCGGACCTATGGATATTTACTTACCTATCGGGCTGGAGACAGCTTACGAAGTGAGCTTTAATGTCTACGTGCCGTCAGGAAACTCCGCTTATATAAATGTTCAGGAGCAACTAATACCAGGTCAAGCTTGGGCCTTTGATTTGGTCTTTGCATCGAACGGTCAGGTGATGTTTGGGATCGACCAGATAGATCTTGCTTTCGGTTCTTACTCACCTGATTCTTGGACTGCAATTTCTTTTCGAATGGATCCCGTAAATGACAGAGCTGAAATTTTCGTTGGAGGTGTATACCTTGCGAATGTTGCATTTGACGATGTGATCGGAGGAATTAACTTCTTTGGATATGGAGATGGAGCTTCTGAGGGGCTTTACTACATTGATGATGTAGTTGTTGTAGAAACTGATGACGTGATTAACGGACTTGAAGAAGCGAATCAACTTGATGTAGCTTTTGGACCCAACCCCGCGAATAACTTTATCCAGCTCTCGAGCAATGCTTCGAACGGTGTTGTTAGAATTATGGCTTTAAATGGTCAAATCGTGAAAGAAATCACTGCCACGAACTTACTTTCTGGCACACGCATCGACCTAGACCTTGACAACGGAATCTATCTTGTAGAACTGACCTCAAATGGCAACCGCACAATGCGTAAGCTAGTCATCAGCAAGTAATTAATATGCGTTAGTGCTCTGCACTACTTCATGAAAAGGGCTATTCCAATAGGAGTGGCCCTTTTTTTATGATGTCAATTAACAATCAGACTGAGCGTAGTTGAGGATGAAGTTTAGCTAAGAACTGCTTAACAGCTTGAGCCATCTTAAAGGTGTGTGTTGGCAAATCTTTAGATGCCCAAGGATGAGAGGCCCCAAAAGTATGAGATGCACCAGCGAGAACGACAATTTCACTTGATTTTGCCCAACCTACAAGCTTTTGCCCCTCTGAAAGATGCACTGCAGTGTCGCGATCTCCGTGAATAACAAGGACAGGACATAAAAGGCTTCGGACTGCGCTCTCTATGTGAAGGGAAGTGTGATTCTCCACAAAATCTTCATAAAATGAAAATGAATGGGATAAGACTTGTTTTGTTCGGCCATTTAGAATTTCCAGCCGGTCGGATTCTTTCCAATTGGCAAGTGCCTCTCCAGAAGGAAATCGGGATGCGAAGTCACATACAGAAGCTAGCATAACAAGACCGTCTGTATGAGTTGTCGATGCAGCAACAGCAGCAATCCCTCCTCCTCTACTGTGGCCCATAACGATAAGTTTTTCAGAGTCATGAAGCATTCCTTCACGTGCGAATGCAATAACCGATTCAAGATCAGTTTTTTCTATAGAGTACGTGTTTTTTGACCAAGCTGTTTCGTCAGAACATGCATGAAAACTAGGAGCAACATGACCGTTGTGGGTGAAGTTAAATCGGATAAAATCCCAACCTTCTTCAGCAAGTGAATCACCCAACAGATCCCAAGCCCCCCAATCCTTAAACCCCTTGTAACCGTGAGCGAAAACAATGCGTCCTTGACGACTCGAAGCATCTGAGGCATGGTGAATATCACCATGTATTTTGCCGAAAGGGCTAAGATGTGTAAAAGGTGTGTGATTAATGTTCATCAGGTTGTAAATTGCATATTCAAAAT
This sequence comes from Flavobacteriales bacterium UBA2619, assembly GCA_002339135.1. Classification (GTDB taxonomy): domain Bacteria; phylum Bacteroidota; class Bacteroidia; order Flavobacteriales_D; family Sanyastnellaceae; genus UBA974. The sequence goes on from DDJR01000076.1 coordinate 33,787, forward strand.
TATAGCAAAACAAAGAATGAGACTTCAATTAAGTTTATTTTTTACAATCTGTGTACTTTCTTTCGCAACACTTTCAGCCCAAACTTCAAGCGAACTTGTTGTAACAGTAGAAGGTCTAGGAGCAGATTCTGTATTTCTAGCGAATTACTATGGGTCAAGACTCTACTACAGTGACACCACTGTAGCAGACAAGAACGGACACTTTGTCTTCAAAGGAAAACCATTTGACGAGTGTGGCAAATATGCTGTCGTTCTTCCAGGACCTGTATTCTTCGATATGATGTTGGTTGATGAACCCATGGAATTTACAACAACGTTGAAAAATCCACAGGGAGATATGCAGATTGTCAAAAGTGAGGAAAACAAGGTGTTCTATAATTACCTCAACTTCCTAAACAACAAACGCGAGGAACGTACACCCCATGATGCTGTCCTCAACGACTCGACATCTTCTTCATTACAAGTAGAAATTGCAAAAACAGCAATGAAAATAATGAATTCAGAGGTTGTAGAATACCAAGATGCGCTTATTGATGATCCGCGAGATTATTTATTCGGAAAATATCTCGGGATGTTACGTGAGCCACAAGTGCCTAACGCGCCGGCGAATGTAGAAGATGTTCGGTTTTGGAATTACATGTACTACAGAGACCATTATTGGGACAGAGTCGATTTTACAGACTCACGGCTGGTCAGAGATGGAAGCTTTCACAACATGATCGAAACATGGTGGAGTAAAGTCATTCCACCAGACCCAGACACCCTGTTTTTTGAAGCTAAGAAACTCTTAACAAAGGCTGCCGATAACAAGGATATGTTTAAATACATACTACACCACATGACATTTCAAAGCGAGTCTTCTAAAGTGATGTGCATGGACAAGGTCTTTGTCGACCTAGTCAATGAATACTATGTAACAGGAAAAGTAAAGTGGTTGGATGAGAAACAACTTGCAAAGATTGTCGACAGAGCAAAGGCACTTAAATTTTCAGTTTGTGGAAATATTGCACACGACATTACATTGCCTGGGTTAGACGGAACAACCTGGAAATCACTTCACGATATCGAAGCAAAATATACGTTGATGGTGATCTGGGAAAGCAGTTGTGGGCATTGTAAACAAGAGATGCCAGTGCTTCAGCGCATTTATGAAGAATGGAACAACAAAGGTCTAGAAATTTACGCAATAGGAAATGATTTCGAACCAGAGCCTTGGGTGGAATATTTAAAAACAACCAATTACACAGATTGGATTCACGTAAGTGACAATCCACTAATCAATGCACAAGACAGTGCAGCTGCACTCATAAAAAGTGGCATCACTGATTTAGAGTCCTTGAACTTCCGAACCACATTTGATGTCTTTTCTACACCCAAGCTCTTTTTACTTGATGAGAATAAAAAAATCTTAGCAAAACAAATTGGGGCACTCCAATTGGCTGAGATGCTCTACAGGATTGAAGGTCTAGAGCCTCCGCATCCTGACTTCTTTCTTTCTGAAGAAGCTCTTGACAAGATGAAGCGCCTGGAAGAACAAGAAAAAAACAAGCATTAAGAATACCTAGGCGGATTGTGAAACCATGAGTTAATTTCAGTCAGAGATGAGCCACAGGCAATTTTTAAAACTATTTCTTAAGCAGCCGAACATCAATGCATCAATTATTCCAAGCTCAAAACAAGCAGCGAAAGGAATGGTTCATGGCCTAGATTTAGGCAACATGAAATATGTCGTTGAACTGGGTCCAGGAACAGGAGCCTTTACCGATATTCTGTCTGAAAATCTTCCTCAAAACTGCAAGGTATTGCTTGTTGAACTTGAGGAGGAATACATTGAGCCACTTCAAAAAAGATTTGATGACAGATTCGAAGTGGTGAGGTGCAGCGCTTGTCAATTGTCATCACTTCTACAAGAAAGAGGAATCGATCATGTTGACCTTGTTATCAGTGGGCTCCCATATACGTTGCCCGAAGAAGTGAAAAAGACCTTGTTTAAAACCCTATTAAAACTAACGCATCACGGTACACAAATGAGGTGGTTTACATATTTCCCTTTTTTAATGAAAAAGCATTATTCCGACTTTCAAATGAAAAAATCTTGTTTTGTTTTGTGGAATTTTCCTCCCATGTGGATTTATTCAGTTAACTAAGAAGCAAGTGTGTAAAATAATGTTGCATGTAGAAATTACTTGACTACATTTGCATCGCATTTTTAATTATTTTTATTGTGAATATTTTTGTAGGAAATCTAGCTTGGGGCGTCGATGACGTTGTATTAAAAGAAACATTTGAGGCTCACGGCTCTGTAGACAGTGCTCGTGTAATTCATGATCGTGAAACAGGCCGCTCACGCGGGTTTGGCTTTATAGAAATGCCTAACTCTGACGAGGGGCAAGCTGCCATTGAGGCTCTAGAAGGCAAAGATGTAATGGGTCGTCCGATCCGTTGCAACGAAAGTGAGCAGCGTGAAAAGCGTCGCTCTTTCTAAGAGACGAAACCACATTTAAAAGCCCCGACTGTATTTTGTCGGGGCTTTTTTTTGTCCTAAATTTTCAAAACATCAAAGATTATATCCTACTTTGATACGTGTGTAACTCATGGTACCTTCCTTCGGACTCTAACAACATATCATGGGTTCCGTGCTCAACAATGCGCCCCTCTTCCACAACTAAAATTTGATCCGCTTGGCGAATAGTACTTAAGCGGTGTGCGATCACAAACGTGGTTCTGTTTTTCATTAATTCGCTTAAGCTTTTCTGAATATAAGATTCACTTTCAGTATCTAAGTTGGAGGTAGCTTCATCTAAAATAATGATTTTAGGGTTGGCTAAAATAGCTCTTGAAATAGAAATTCTTTGGCGTTGACCACCAGACAGCTTCACTCCTCTTTCTCCAATAACAGTGTCGAGTCCATCTGCAAAACGATCAGTAAATTCATCAACATAAGCTCCTCTTACAGCTTGATCTAACTCTTCTGAACTTGCATTGGGTCTTGGAAACAAGATGTTGTCTCTGATCGTCCCCTCAAAAAGAAAGTCATCTTGAAGTACAACGGCGAGATTCTGTCTGTAACTGCTTAGATTGACTGTGGCGATATCGATCGAATCAATTGTAACTCTGCCAGATTCTGGATTTAAAAATGTTGCCACAAGACCCGCAATCGTAGACTTTCCAGACCCCGATGAACCGACGAGAGCAGTTACACTTCCTGGGTTTGATTTGAAAGAGATGTGATGCAACACTTCTTTGCTTTCTTCATAGCTGAACGAAACATCGTGGAATTCAATGTGACCTTGAACGTCTTTCAAAAACTCAGTGCGCACTTCTGAATCATCTTCTTCTTTCATGTTCATCAGTTCTTGAGTGCGATCTAAACCTGCCATGGCGTCTGTCAATTGACTGCCGATGTTACCCATTTGAACAATGGGTGCTATCATGAATCCCAACAACAATGTAAAAGAGAGAAATTCTCCCATGGTCATGGTTCCTCCCATCATGAAGTATCCTCCTATTCCCATAATGCCGGTCGAAGCAAGACCAATTAAAAAGATAGATGAGCTCCCAATAATGGCAGTAGCAGTCAAGCTCTTTTTTACATTTTGGAACAATCGATCGACACCCTTCTCAAAGTTGATACTCTCCTGCTTTTCAGCATTAAACGCCTTAATCACCCTGACTCCACCTAAAGTCTCTGTCAGGCTACCTTGTACCTCAGAATTAATCTTACCTCGTTCTCTGAAAATAGGTCGCACATACCCGAATGCTTTCAACATCACAACAGCGAATATTACAATTGGCACCAAAACAGAAAGGGTCATAATCGGGCTAATTTGAATCAGAAGAATTGTAGAAGCAACAGAGGTTAAAGCACCTCCGATTAACTGAACAAACCCTGTCCCTACAAGATTTCTTACACCTTCAACATCTGTCATAACTCTAGAAACCAA
>DDJR01000076.1:38035-47969 GCA_002339135.1 Flavobacteriales bacterium UBA2619
ATCTGTCATAACTCTAGAAACCAATGCACCTGATTTGTGGTTGTCAAAAAATCCGATGGGCAATTTCATTAACTTACTCTGGACTTGAACTCTCATTTGAGAGATCATGTGTTGCGCTTGGACACTTAACAATCTAGCTAGACTGAAAGATGTGAGTGAACGAATTAAAATTGAAGCAGACACAACAGCCAACAGAAACCACAAACCATCAATGTCTTTGTTTGGAACTATATCATCAAACAAAAATCGACTTGCGTAAGGAGCAACCAATCCAGCTGCACTTTGAATTAAAATTAGAATTAGCCCAATACCTAGAACACCTCTTCGGGGCCAAATATATTCTTTAAAAGCCCATTTGAATGAAACTGTTTTTTTGTCATTATTCATGAATCCGATTAGACCAATATCAAGCCACACTTATTTGTCTGCCACATCGACAGATGCCACAGTCATAACAACCCTGACTTTTTACATTTAAGATGCGTAAATAGAATCAACATGTCCAAAAACACGATCCCATGAACATCAGGAAAGAACTGTACATCTATTTTAAGGACTGACAACAAGCATTTTAATCACTTCATTTTTTGTAAATGTTAAAAAGATATATATTTTATTTTTTACATGTCATATGTGGCGGAATAAGAATTTAACCTGTCGATATAGTTATAAATTTGCCGCGATTAATTCCACCAAGTTGAGTCTGAATGTATCCCTTTACTGAAATAAAAAATCATGGTAAGTCTGTATAAAAAAATATGGAAGTTTAAAAATAAGTTTCTTTTTTTATTTGTGACAATCTTTATTTTCTCAACGATAAAATTGAACAACATCAATGTCTTCTTCGAATCTGAAAGAATCATTGAAGAATTAGCAAACAGTGATTTTTTAGAGACCAACTCGATTAACAAAATTAATGATCAAAACATTTTGTTGCTGGGAGTTGCATTAAAAGAAAAAGTCAAGCTTGAAGAGGCACGAAAGTTTAAGACCATTCAAACAAGTTTGCGAGAGTCAAAAAACATAAATCGAGTCTTTAGTTTTGTCAATGAAAAGAAAGTTTATGAAACCGGTCTTATTCCATTGGTGAAAACAAAACTTGATTTATCTTCAGAAGCACGCTATCAACAAACACTAGATCGTGAAAGCATCTTCGTTGGAGACAGCCTTAAAAACATACTCTTTCTGATTGAAACCGTTGATTTAGACAAAACAGCAACTAAAAATTTAATCACGCACATTACATCTTTATTTGAGGCCGAGAACCATGACATTTATCTTGCTGGCAGATCGGCCAGTGAAGCGTATTTTCAAAAACACGTCTTGCTAGAGTTTGTCGTCCTCTCTCTCATTAGCTGTATTATTTGTCTCTTAACTCTGTATTTATTTACAAAAAACTACAAGATAGTTTTGGCGTGTTTTTTTATTGTGATTGCCAGCATTGTGATTAGCCTCGGATTATCACAAGTGTTGTTTGGTGGCATCGAATTGTTTATGATTATCTCACCTGCCATTATATTTATTGTGGCGGTTTCTGACATCATGCATCTCATCAACAACCAAGATTTAAACTTTCAGACTGGAGAAGAAGTGTTTGTTTCTCAGATGAGGAAAATCGGCGTTCCGATTGCCATTACATCTGTCACAACCATGATTAGTTTTTTCACGTTTATTCTTGTTGACATGGTTCCACTGGCCAGGTTTGGATTGATTACAGGGTTGGGAGTCATTATCACGCTTTGTATTTCAGTGATTGCTTATGCCATCGCTGTAGAGTATCAATTTAACGTCACCAACAACAACACCTTTAGCCAAAAAATCATTGACAACATCATTTTCTATTTGCACCCCAAGTTTAAAATTTATTTGTATTCAATGACATTTTTAACCCTGTTGGGTTTGTATGCTGTCAACAATATAAAAATTGACAACTATCTCACTGACGAATTAAATCCAAAGTCCGAGTTCTACCAACAAACTAAATTTTTTGATGAAGAATTTGGTGGGATAAAGCCACTGACCATTTTTATCGACTCGAAAGACAAAGATGAAATCGATTACGACAAATTCATAAAAAGCATTCAACAAAAAGGCATCAGCATCGACTTTAGCAATGAGTCAAAAACAAAAAGTTTAATCTACAATTACATCTTCAAAGACACCTCCAACGATGTTGTTTTTTCTTGTCGCATGCAAGACATTGGCTCTGAAAAAACCGGATTCCTCCTTGACGAACTTCAAGATGAATTTAAGCCAGTCAACATGAAATATGGTGGAATCGGATATCTATTTGACTCAGTCAGCAACCAACTCACTAGAAACTTGATTTATGGCCTTCTCTTTGCAGCACTCGCTGTAGGAATGATTATTTTTACAATTCATGGTTTCAAGTTGAAATACCTGATGGCAGGTATTGTTCCAAATATTTTACCTATCGTGATTACAGTTGGAATCTTGTACATATTTGACTTTTACATCAGTCTGTCAAATGCATTTATATTCACGATTGCATTTGGATTAATCATCGATGACTCGATCCACATTGTCAGTTCATTTATTCATCATAAAAAGTCCAATTTAAACAACGAAGAAGTTTTACAATATGTAAGGTATACAACTGGACAGGCAGTAATTAAGACCACTATTGTAGTGATTTTATGCTTGCTTCCGTTGCTTTTCTCTCAATTTAAATCCGTTTCTCAGTTGTCAATCATTACCAGCATCACAGCCGTCTTTGCCATTGTTTTCGACCTTGTCTATTTACCGGTGATTTTAAATAAATTTAAATAAACAGAAAGAAACATCAATGTTCTTTTAGGCAACATGGAAATAACCAACAAGCCGAATCCCCTATTTAGCAATTATAAAACCCTACTTTCGCAACATGACACTATTAATTGGTAGAATTTTCTCAGGTGTTTCACATTTAATCTATGGAGTAACGACATTGTTTGTTCCATTTTACATCGATGAATTCATGAGGTATGGATTTTCAGACTTTAGAGTCTTGATAGGACTAAGTCAAGTTGTTTTTGGTGGTGGGCTCTTGGTGGGAGGTTCCAGTGTTAAGGTTACGGTTGTGAGCTCTGGATTCTTAGCCATTCTGATGATGGGTGCACTAATCACAAGAATCATCATCAAAGATGATTCAATACAGACTTTGCCTGCGATTGGCTATTTAATGATAAATTCGTATATCTTTATTAAAAGCTTGCAATCTTTAAAAAAATTAAAATGAAATATTTAAAAGAATTCTTTATGTTGTTGGTATCGCTTTTAGTGCTTAATGTATGGCTCCTTAGATTCGATCAAGAAACAATATACAGAGGTGGAGATTCCATAAATATGATTGAAGAATTTGCAGTGTACGGGTTAAGTGAATCCACTGCTTATATCATAGGAGCCTTAAAAGTACTGTCTGCTATAGGTCTTTTAGTGGGGTTTTTTTACAAAAAAACAATCGTTCCTTCCGCATCTATAATGGCAGCATTGATGTGCGGAGCGATACTCATGCACTTTAGAGTCAACGATGAAGCGATTAAGTTTCTACCTGCCGGATTGATGTTGGTTTCTAGCTTGGTTATTGTTTATTTAGATAAAAGAACGATTACAGCTTAAAAGATTCGTAAAGCATCTCTAAAAATGTCAGTCGAAATCAGGATTGATAACAAATAAAAAAAACTGCGACTTTAAAAGAAAAAAGACGATTGATACAGTAATTTACAATACCAGATCATCATTTTTTTCATGGTGATCAATTTCAACAAGTCGCCTTTTTTATTTTAAAATCAAATTGAGTCAAAATGGGAGTTAAGTCTTAAATTGTGCTACAATGGCACAGGTGCGATAGCACCCCATTTTACATTACTGGCTCTAACTGTTTTCTTTTTTTTTTAAAAGAAAAATAAACTCATCAAAAGATGAATAAAATAATTTTCACATTCCTAGCAAGCTTTGTTTCTTTTTGCGGTTTTGCAAAAACAAACTTCTACATCTCCACATCAGGTAACAACACAAACAATGGAAGTCTTGAAGCACATTGGCAAACCATCCAACATGGAGTCAGCCAATTAAGTTCAGGAGACACATTAAACATCATGTCCGGAACTTATGATGGCAAAATTGAATTGAATGTTTCTGGAACCATGGGAGCAGAAATTACAATAAGGAATTACAACAGTGACACTGTTGTTGTGAATGGTGTAGCGCTTTCAGATTATGAATATTTATTGAAAATTGAGAATGTCAATTACATCAATATCATTGGCCTGAAATTTCAAGATTATCAGAAGTTAGATGCGCAAGGTATTGTACTAATCAACAGCAGCAATGTCAGGATTCTGAACAATGAATTCTCCAACATTGATTATTCCTCAAACGCCGAGGGTGAGACCCCGAATTCTTCACAAAACAGTCAACCAATTATTGTGTTTGGAAGAGATTCCTTAAATCCAATTGTAAATCTTGCCATTAATGGAAATACAATTAAAAATTGTGAAACGGGATGGAGTGAATGCCTGTCCATTAATGGAAACATTGACGGATTCGAAATAAAGAACAATCATGTGTTTAACAACACAAACATACCGATAGTTGCTATAGGTCACGAAGGCGAATGCCCCAATCCAAGCTTAGATCAAGCTAGGAATGGTTTAATCAAAAACAACAACATACACGACAACCCATCCAGTTATGCAGCAGCAGGAGGCATTTATATCGATGGAGGCAAGTCAATTACGATAGAAAACAACAGATCGTACAACAATGATTACGGTATTGAGATAGGTTGCGAGAATAACGGAAATGCACCCAATGACCCATCATCATCTAACATTGTTGTCAGAAACAACCTCATTTATAACAACACCATTACGGGGATTGCATTGGGAGGTTACGATTACCCATCTTCAGGTAAAGTTGAAACAACTTCAATAACAAACAACACCTTATTTAGCAACGATACAGAAAACTCGTACAATGGTGAAATGTTCATTTCATATATAGAAAATTCTACAATAGAGAACAACATTTTTTACGCGAACAACACTGATAATGTTTTACTCATAAGTGAAAACACAAGTTCAAGTCTATCACTCAACTACAATCAATATTATACTGCTAGCGGAACAAACGAACTTGCAATCGAAATAAACGGCATGTACTATGGTGAGTTTAGCACGTATCAAATGCAGACCGACCAAGACTCTAATTCAACTTTTGATGATCCATTGTTCAACAACATCACAACATCAGACCTGGATTTACATTTAACACAAGCATCACCTTCAATTGATGCTGGAAACCCAATGTTTGTTATTCTCGATGATGAAAAAGACATGGATGGCGATGTTAGGGTTTACAATGGCAATGTTGACATAGGTGCGGACGAGTATGGCTCATGTACTCAGCTAGACTCATGTGGCTTGTGTGAGGGTGATGACAGCGTATGTCCTTCAACAGGCTGCACCTACCCAGGGGCTGACAATTTCGACCCGATCAACACCATCGACAATGGATCATGCTTGTTCTCTGGATGTACCAATCCTGAATCAGAAAACTATGTAGCATTCGCGAATAATGATGATGGATCATGTTTAGACGACCCATGTTTAGGTAACGATTGTCCGTTTGACACAAATTTAGATGGAGAAATTGGATCGGCTGATCTACTCATTTTTTTAATCGCTTATGGAGCAAATTGCGGAGAGTTGTAAGAACTAAACTCCATAGAGAGTCGACCCAACATTCCATCTAAAATTAGAAAAAACAGGTTCGTGGCGCTTTAAAAATAAAAAGTTGACTGCGATTTATTTTTTAATCATTATGTAACCTTGACTTGTAAAATTTAAATGATGAAATATTCCTTTGTAGTTCTCGTTTTTTTCTGGCTTACTGGTTGTAACAATGAAAAAAAAATTGATCCAGATTACAACAAACTGGACCGCATAGATCCAAAAGAAGAAAAGGTGGTTTTATGGGATACAGTTCCGATAAAATCAATAATTGTTGATGTCGATAACAGTGCTGGTGAAAAAGTGGATATTCGAATGCACTAGTCAATGCCGTTACTATGGAGAGTAAACACACTCGCAAACGATAGCAAAGGCAATCCAGCAAGGACCCTTTCATACAGTATTTAGCTCCTATTGAAATGATTGTTTTTTATTGAACGAATGAACATCACAAGTCATTGCTTTAATTGTCGCTTAGGACATTTCTCATCTTTGAGGTATCTTGAAATTCTTAAAGCAATGTTATGGCACGTAAAAGAAACAATTTAGTAAAAACTTTGATTCGTTCTGCAGTTCGACAAGTGGGACGCGATGCTGGTAAAGTCGTTTCCAACAAAGTCTTTGGTGATTCTCATTCTACTCCAATTCGTATGGTTAGAAATACTGATACTTCTCCAATGACTTCGGATTCAGGAAGGCGTAAGTATAGACACTCATTAGACAGGATTGTCAACAAGGACTTGCCTTCGACCAAGGCAAGTGCAAAAAAGGCATTGGTCACACTTGAAAATGCTTTTCAAGAATTTATTTCCAAGAACAACAGCATTACAAATGCAACACAATTGGAGCACCTAATAGCATGGATAGAAAAAACCGAGGACTTTATCGGAGATGTAACTCGAATTGTTGATGTCGAGGAAGTTAAATCCATAGCCAACGAAGTTCTCACGGGTGTTCTTGATCAAAAGAAGCAATTGTTTTCTGCTTTAAAAGCGATGAAAGATCCTCAAAAGCCTGATGTAACCATGAAAAGACGCATTGCTTGGTTGGTCTTGCTTTCTCCATACCTAGCAGTGTGGTTGTTGGTTCCTTCATTTGAGGCAGGAACTTCAAACTTGATGGTCTTTTGGGGGATCGCGCTTTTTGCAACCCCTTTCATCTCTTATTCCATGTTCAAGAAAATAAGAACAGCAAAAAACGAATACAAAATAAAATCAGAGATGTTTACAGAGATGAAGAAGTATACCTCAAAACATTAGTCTTATTGAGAGTCTAAACGCCTACCCCCTCCTATTGAATTATCACCAGATTACCAAACCGACTTAATAAGAAACAGAGATAAGTTAGTTAAGTATGTTTCTAACCAACAGTGGAAGAAAATGCCCCTAGATCAGCCTGACATAATCTATATGAATAATTACTTTGAAAGGACCACAAACAAACACTTTAGCCGTTACATTAGGTTATCTGAGTGGTTTAGAGATACCGATTCTTAAACTTTCAGATATGCCGAGGATTTAGTATCTTAGACTTTAATAAAACCAATATTATGATTTGCAACTCTAGAAAGCAAAGGCAACTCAATAATTTAGTGAAGATTACCAATCAAAAACTTTCATCCAATGAAGGATTTTTGGATCCTCAAATCTTAAGATTAAAGTCTAAGATTCAGACACTGGTTGATGAGTTAAGGTTTGTGATGGGAAAGACTAGACTAAGGAAGGTTTTGGGTTCGCTGGCCTTTGTTTTATCAATATCTATAGGTACTTCAAATGGACAGCAATTTGCAGAACCCGTTATAAATTCATTTGGAATTCAGAACACAAATACAGCTGATTTATTTTCTGATTTTGATTTCGTTGATCTCGATGGAGATGGGGATTTCGATTTGGTTGGTAGCAGTAAGTATTATGACACTTCTGAACTTGAAGATGACCCTTTATATGCTGGGCCTGTTGTAGTTTATTTAGAAAACAATGGTACACCTGAGTCTGCAAATTTCCTCCCTGCTGTTCCTATTTCTAATAATATTACTTGGGGGTTTGAGGAGGTCGTATTAGACGGATATCTAAGTTCAATTAATGCTGTAGACATAGACGGAGATGGAGACTTCGATTTGCTAATTACACATGGTGAATTGTATGCTTATGGCGATTCAAATGGCAATGATTACAGTGCCCCTAATGTTTTAATTTATATTGAAAATACAGGTACACCAACTGTTCCTTTGTTTGAGAGCGTAGTCATTAATCCGTTTGGGATAAACTTATCAGCAATTGATTATCCTGGTTCTCCATATACTTATTCTGCATACCGGTTCATCGATTTTTCTGATATTGACAATGATGGCGATTTGGATATTTTGGGGTCAATCATAGATGATGTTTCTTCAAAAGAAAATGGAAATTATTCAGCAACTAGAATTTATTATTGTGAGAATTCTGGGACTAGCGAATCTCCATCATTTGAAGAAGCTGAATTTGATCTGTTTGGATTAACCGAGCTAGTACCTGGTTTTAGTTTGAGCCTATCTTCAATTGATTTAGATATGGACGGAGACTTAGATTTGGTGACAAATCAATACATTTATTCTGATTATTGTGATTACTGTTCTGAAGTATATTACATAGAAAATTCTGGGAATGCAGAGGAAGCAAATTTTGTTGAAGGAGTTATTGCTCCATTTAATTTAATTAGCAGCCAAGACATCTATGCTCATAACACAAAATTTTCAGACATTGACTCAGATGGAGATTATGATGCATTTCACATGGACTTGATATATGTGATTTTTGACGATGATGAATCTAATGTTTATTACCAAGAAAACATCACTCCAAGTGGATTGCACTATGAAACTGATCGTTCAAAAAAGAAGCTTACAAAAATAGTTGATGCCTTAGGAAGAGAAGTAAATCACACAAATAACCAAATCCTCTTTCACATCTATGATGATGGTTCAGTAGAGAAGAAATTTATCGTAGAGTAAACTGTGCCTTTAATCTAAGAATTCTCTTGTTAGATGATATATGCCACGTCTCTAGATAAACTTACAAATCTTACAATGATACTATGAATACACCTCCAACCCCATTTAAGTGTAGGCATACCAGTCAAATGCCTGAGCTATTGCATCAGCTTAACTGTAGCATTGCAATCTCAACTTATCAGGCTGGAAAAGTAGTCTTTATATCATCTTTTGATGGCAAAAAAATATCTCAACTTCCACGGAATTTTGAAAAGGCTATGGGCATTGCAGAAGATGAGAGTAAGGATAAACTGGCTGTAGCATGTAGGGATGAAGTCATTGTGTTTAAAAACTCAAAAGGATTAGCCGATTACTATCCAACTTCGCCAAACAAATATGATGCATTGTATGTTCCAAGAACGACATATTATACGGGGTCAGTTGATATACATGATTTAAGCTTTGGCTTGAACAACACTCTCTATGCTGTAAACACACTCTTTTCTTGTATCGTACGTATTGATGAAGAATATAATTTCACTCCGATATGGCAACCTTCGTTCATTGATAAGATAGCCCCAGAGGATAGATGTCATCTAAATGGTATGGCTATGAAGAATGGAATACCCAAGTATGTGACTGCCTTCAACAATGGAAACACTCCAAAAAGCTGGAGAGAAAGCATTACGAACTCGGGAATTGTGATTGATTTAGAGACGAATGAAATAGTGGCCGAGGGTTTAGCAATGCCACACTCTCCAACATTAATAAATGGGGATCTTTATGTTCTTCTTTCCGCTACTGGAGAATTAGTGAAAATCGATGTAAAAACAGGAGAAGCAGAGGTGATAGTTCAGACTGAAGGATTTGCGAGAGGGATGTCTTATTACAATGACTTTCTATTCATTGGGATGTCCAAGCTAAGGGAAGGTTCTTCAACTTTTGAAAAACTCATCCCAAACATTAAAAATAACATCTCTGGTATAATTGCGGTTCATCTTCCAACTAAAAGTAAGTATGGAAGTATTATCTATGATTCTTCACTAGATGAGATATATGACGTTCATATTTTAAAAGGCAAGACAAGACCAAATATCCTAAATACATCAAAGCCAATTCATAAAGAGAGTTTGATGTTGCCAGAAACAACATATTGGAAAAAGAAGAAGTGAGGTAAAGAATTAACCTTCAAACGCAATGGAGCCGAGATAAAGCTTCATCTAACGTCTTAGAG
>DDJR01000076.1:48303-48840 GCA_002339135.1 Flavobacteriales bacterium UBA2619
ACCTTCAAACGCTCTATTCATTTAGACATTCTGGAGCTATAGGAATTTATACAAGGACGAAGAATCTGTCTGTCCTAAAGCTAGCAATGGGACACGCAAGTCTGGCAGTAAGGGGTGAAATAGACTAATTTAGTGAAGTTCATTAATTATTAATTTGCTAGAGATATAGATGTAAATAGCAAGGTGTGTGTGTTTACTGATTAGTCCGTAAATACTATAAAAAAAGCCCCTCGATAAAAAGGGACTTTTAGTAGCGAGAGAGAGACTCGAACTCTCGACCTCAGGATTATGAATCCTGCGCTCTAACCAGCTGAGCTACCTCGCCAAGGCGGGCGCAAAGATAGTAAGGAGTTTGTAGTTTTACACATGAAACACTGTGAAATCTAGGAAATATTAGATAGGTAATTAGAGAAACATTAAGGAAATCTAGCTGATTAATAATTATATAACATATACAATATACGACTATTTAATCACCTAACACCCCTCTACTGCCAGACTTTGCTGCCAGACTTTCCACATTTGATCCACACGAGA
>DDJR01000076.1:49210-50153 GCA_002339135.1 Flavobacteriales bacterium UBA2619
ACCCCCTCTTGTGTATTTGATTTATTACTTCAGTAATTGACTTAGACCTGAAGGATCAATTTCAAACTGATATGTTGTGTATGAGTATTTATCGATAGTGCTTAAATCAACTATTACTTTTAATGGACTAGATTGATTAAGAACTAATGAGGTAAGCTCACCCTCGGTGTCGCACATAATATGATTATATAAAAATTGCTGCACTTTTACTATTTCTCCACTTTCAACTTTAGCTTTAACATTGATAAACGCGTTTTCAGGAAGGTGTGCTTGGGGTGCTGAGTTGTATTCGTAAAATACGGCGTAAATAGAACCATCTACAATTTGCATATTCACAGTTAAATCAGAGTCTGAAGTAGCTGAATTTGAGAACTTACCTTGAGAACTTGAGGTGATTATTGACTCACCTTCTATGATGTCTCCAAATTCATCTACAACTGGTGATTCGACCCAAGCACTTTTGATAATAGATTCTTGTGCTGTGAGAGACAGCGTCAAGAAACATAGTGCGAGTGTAAAGAAGTTTTTCATGTTAATCTTTTATGCAGCGTGCGGAAAAGCCGTGGATTCTATAGTTTGAACTACGGTTGACATCATCGTTATCGTAGACAAGCGTACGATCCCATGAATCAGAACCGAACTCTGAGGAAGTCCACCAGTTCCCATTGCTTCCGTTATTACCAAACCCTTCTGTGTACTTGAATCCTGCTGGAAGAGCTGTGAATTCAATAGAATTAGAACCGTTACCACCGCTATTCCAACCAGAAGTGGCTTTCATCTTATAACCCTCACCTGAACCTCTCCAACCTGTATTTGACGCTTCAGCTTCACTCATACCTAAGGACATCTCCAGAGTTTGCCATTCTCCATCTGATGGAATATGCCAGCTTGTAGGGCAAATACCTTCAGTCATCACTGCAGGCCAATTATAAAGGACTCCATA
>DDJR01000107.1:0-6182 GCA_002339135.1 Flavobacteriales bacterium UBA2619
TTCGATCTTCGTTCTATTGTTGTCTACAAACTCTAGCGCGTATTTGCTCATCAGTCCCTTGCGAAGAAGTGTTCTGAAAGATTCACTGTTAGAGGATGTGTCAATTGGGACGAAAACATCGGGGATAATTCCACCGCCACCATATACTGTGCGCTTCTTTATGCGTGTGAAATACTTCAGGGAGTCTGGGAGGTCTAAAGAATCCATTGAAAGTAGTTCCCCGCTTTCAATCCGATCATATTTTTCTAGTCTGTAGGCTTCAACACCTTCGTCATACGATTTCTGAATGCACCTGCCGGACGGAGTGTAGTATTTTTGAACTGTCATTCTAATCGCAGATCCATCTCCGAGGTTTATGGGCCTTTGCACCAACCCTTTTCCGAAAGATCTTCTTCCAACGATTAAGCCCCTGTCCCAATCTTGGACAGCTCCAGCAACGATTTCACTTGCAGAAGCCGACCCTCCATCCATTAAAATGACCAACCTGCCATTTTCGAAAAGTCCCTCATAAGATGTGAAGGTATCATCGCGAGGGAATGCTCTGCCCTCTGTATAAACGATGAGTTTATCTTCTTTCAGAAACTCATCAGACATGTTAATCGCTGTTCTAAGCATTCCGCCTCCGTTGCCCTGAAGATCCAGTATAAGGTCCTTCATTCCTTGAGAATTAAGCTCTGATAGAGCAGTTCTGAGTTCTGCTATCGTCGTTTTTGCGAACCGACTGACCTTAATGTAGCCAATTTCATCGTCAACCATGTGGGCTGCCATGACACTAAATATTGGAATTTTATCTCGCACGATGTTAAACTCCAAAAGATTTTTTTCTCCGTCACGCATGATAAAAACTTTGACAACAGATCCTTTAGGTCCTTTTAGCAATCTGATCACGTCTTTGTTCGTGACGCCAACTCCAGCTACATACTCATCTTCTACTTGTACAATTCTATCTCCAGCAAGAATGCCTAATTTTTCTGACGGCCCTCCAGTAATTGGGGAGACAACCATGATGGTGTCTTTGAAGATGTTGAATTGGACTCCCACGCCTTCGAAACTTCCATCGAGTGGTTCATTTGCTTCTTTGAGATCTTCCTCAGAAAAATAAATTGAATGGGGGTCAAGCTCTTCCAGCATTTTTACAATAGCTCCTTCAACAAGTTCCTCAACATTGATGCTGTCGACATAAAGTCTGTCCAGCATACTCAGTAAAGTGCCAAACTTCTTGGTTGCTTCTTGTGTGGCGTTTTGGGCCAACGTGAATGTTGGAAGGAGTAAGATGGCGGAAAGTGCCAGTAAAAGAGTGAAGAGATTCAGTTTTTTCATCGAGGTACAAGGTATGAAATTGATGTTAATTGAAAAGTCAATTTTTGCAAAATTCCCAAGTATCTTGCGACCATGAAAATGAAATTATTCGCCCTCGTTTTGTTCGCTGTTTCTTTGCATTGTATTTCTTCTAATGTGGCTGCTCAAAGAATTGTTATAGATGCTCCGTCTTTGGATGAGGTTGTAACACGAATGCAGCATGAAGCTTTTAGTTCAGGAAAGGATTTGACAGGTGTCGTGATCGAACATGGTTTTAATTTCTTTGATGAGGCTTCTTTTTCATTGATGTCTGATGGAGTGGCTGTGTATGAGCTGGAATTAGAGGCTTCAGAGGCCCTTGGTATGTGTGTGTATTTTGATGACTTCCATCTTCCAGTAGGAGGTGAGTTGTTTGTGGAATCTCTTGAGGGCGCTTTTGATGTTGTTTATAGAGAGGGTCCTATCGATGCTAGCGAGAATAACACTCACGCACGTTGGGCCAGTGGAGATATTCCGGGTTCTGTGTTGAAAATAATCTACCGTCAACCCTCGACTGCAGTTGGTTCTGCTCGTTTGGGGATTATGGGTGTGGGATTTTTTGCAAGAAGTATGGATAGAGGTTCCGAGGATTGTGAAGTGGATGTGATGTGTCCAGAAGGGGATTCATGGCAATGTGAAAGAGATGCTGTAGTGAGATTAAGAATCACTCAGAGCGGCGGTATTTATTACTGCTCTGGTGCGATGGTAAACAACACTGAACGCGATTGTCGCCAATTGTTGCTGAGTGCTTTTCACTGCGCTGACGCAGTAGAAGAAGATGAGTGGGCATACTTAAAGATCAGGTACAACTATGAGTATTTAGAATGCAACAATACAGTTTCAGTCAATTCACACACCAGAACAGGTGTCATTCAGCTTACAAACAGCGACGATGCTTCAAATCAAAGTTTTAGTGGTTCCGACTTTCTGCTTGTTGAGGTGGAAGACCCTATCCCAGCCACTTGGAATCCATTTTATGCTGGTTTTGATGCTTCAGGAGAAAAAGGGTATTCTGGGGTGGGGATTCATCACCCTGCTGGAGATAGAAAAAAAATATCTACGTATACAAATCCTTTAACTTCATATTCTCTGGCTTCTGCAGGCTCGCATTGGAGAGTCTACTGGGAAGCGACAGAAACGAATTATGGAGTGACTGAAGGTGGGTCATCCGGTTCTCCAATTTTTACAGAAAACCACCAAATTGTCGGTACGTTAAGCTCTGGACTATCGGCTTGTTATGCTGGAGCAGCAGGCAATGGCACAGGTCCAAATCAGCCCGATTTTTATGGTAAGATGAGCTACCACTGGGATGGTGCAAATCCCATTCCTGCTTCTCAGCGACTTAAGAACTTCTTAGACCCTTCAGGTTCAGGACAAGATATTATCTATGGTTCTTATGTTGGAGAGGGTGATCAGCCATGTGGTAATTTCGGTGCTTGTTCGGCCACGGGAGTTCAAGGTATGCTCTTGGAAGATCAGGGTTGGTCATTTAGTCCCAACCCTGCTGCAGATCAAATTCAAATTCAAATGCCATCTGGAGCGACACTTTCGGAACTGCGTATCTATGACGCTCTTGGGAGATTGGAGGAGGTTATATCTCCTTCGGTATTTATGCAAACAAGTATGGTGAATGTTACTCAGCTATCTGAAGGATTGCATTACCTCACGGTGAGAACGCCCGATGGGACGTCTTCAACTCTGAAAATGATTGTGCAGTAGGAGGGATCGGAACAATTACTTGACCAATGAAAGTTTGTCGATTTTCACGCGTGTTTTAAAGTCACCGAACAGGACTGTGGCATTTTTCCCTTGAACACCAATGACTTCACCCCTTTCTTTTCCAGTTCTGAGTTTCACGACTGACCCTATTTTAATCTCATCGGACCTGTGACTGGGTCTGCGTTTTGCGACTTCGGCAGATGTTTTCGAAATTTTATTTTTCCTGACAGTTTCAACAGCGAGAAACTTAAAGATTTCATCCATCAACTCTTTGTTTTTCCCACCAGGTTTAAATCGAGTGACAAACTGAGTCATTTTTTTTCCAAGAGTCAGTTCTTTGTTGTTTTCTTCGGTGGCTTTGTTGAGAGCTGTATTTTTTTCAGCAAACTGAGATTGAATTTTGCTCGCTTCTAAGGTGGCTCTCTGAGCATCCACTTCAGCTCTGAGCTGTCTGTTTGCTAGTTTTGCAATTTTTCCTTTTTCCTTTTGAAGATCTCCCATCAAGGCGTCAAGCTCTACTTTACGCGTGTCTAGCTTGGTTTTTGCTCGCTTGATGAGATTTTTGTGAATGCCGATCATTTCCGCGACTTCAAACGTAAAAGAGGAGCCAGGTTGGCCTATCTGTAGTTTAAAAAGAGGGGCGAGTGTGTCACGATCAAACAGCATTGAAGCATTGATGGCATTGGGCAGTTCAGCAGCCCGAGATTTAATGTTCGCGTAATGGGTGGTTATGACTCCGGAGACTCCTCGTTTATAGAGCTCCTCAAAGAATACTTCAGCTAGAGCACCTCCGAGTTCAGGGTCAGAACCAGTGCCAAACTCATCGAGCAACAACAGTGACTTCCCGTCTGAAACCTCGAGGAAATGTTTCATGCGTCCCAATCGATAGCTGTAGGTGCTTAGCTGGTTCTCGATGCTTTGGTTGTCACCGATGTCTGTGAGTATTGAATCGAAAAACCCCACTTCAGATGCTGGGGAAACGGGAATGAGTAAGCCCGATTGGAACATCACTTGAAGAAGCCCTACCGTCTTCAGGGTGATGCTTTTTCCACCCGCATTGGGTCCTGAGATGACGAGAAGGCGACCCTCTTTTGAGAGTTGTATCGTTTGGGAGTGTGTTGTGATCCCGAGGGTTTCGTTCGTTTTTACCAGCAGTGGGTGAAAGGCGTTGATAAAGTGTAGTCCTGTTTTATTCGGTAGCCCTGGCAAGTAGGCGTTTAAATCTATCGCTAATTTTGCACGAGCCTGAATCCAGTCAAATTCAATTAATGATTCCGAGTACAGTCGTATGAGGGAAAGGTGAGACCTTACGATTTTCGTGAGATCCTTGAGAATACGTCTCATTTCCTTGTGCTCATCATCGCGAAGGATTTCGAGTTCGTGGTTTAATGGCACGACCGCAGCGGGCTCTATAAATGTAATTGTTCCAGTATTGGAAGATCCCAGAACGTTTCCGTTTACCCTTCTCTTGTAGGTGCTCTCAACAGCCAATGCTCTTCGTTCATTTACAAATCCCTCTCGGATATCCGCAAGCATCCCCTTCGACTGTAAATCCCTCATCACCCTGATAAAACTTTGACTTATTTTGCGTTTTAAGCCCATCATTTCCTCTCGAATGTTGTTTAAAGCATTGGAGGCTTTGTCAGAAATCTCACCCTGTGCGTTAAACACTTTAGAGATGGGGTTCACAATGTCTTTTGTGTAATAGATGTCTTTCTGCACAGCGTGCAGTCGGGGGTATTTGTTTTTTTTATCTTCGAGGCTTTGAACAATCTGATTCACAGTGTTTGAAGCGCGAGATATCTTGTTGAAAGCGGCTTCGGACAAGACAGAATCACGAATTTCTAGCATCCGTATTTCGTCTGGCATTTCTTCAAACTCAAGACCTGGAAAAACCTCGCCTTCAGTTTTTATCCTCCGCAATTCCTCAGTCTCTTGTAGCAGTCTGACAATCGTCTTTCTGGTTCTTAAGGGGACGAGTGCGTGAGCTCTTGATTTGGCAGTGGGTTGAAAGGCTTTTTCCGCAAGTAAATAGCGGACAGTGTCAAACTCAAGGTCAGACGCTACCTGTTCGTCAAAGTGAAGCATCAGATCTTTATTCATGTTTTGAGGCGCTATCTAAACAGTATTGCAAGGCTTTGTCCGCGTGCTTCTTCTCAAACCAAACAACCCGTGGGTCTTTTTTAAACCAAGTCATCTGCTTCTTTGCAAATTGCCTTGTTTTGATGGCGATTTTTTCCTGAGCCTCGTCGAGTGAGCACTGTTCTTTTAAATAAGAGAACAATTCGTTGTACCCCACAGTCCTCAAAGAATTGCATTCGGAGAAGGAAGCAAGTAGCTGTGTCTCAGCGACCCAACCATTTTTAATCATCAAATGCGTTCTTGCCGCGATTCTATTCCGTAGCTCTGCGCGTGGCATTTCCAGTCCAACTTGTACGACGTCGAACTCCCTTTCTTTCGATGCAAGCTTTTGGAGTGAAGTCATGGTGTTTCCTGAGCTAAGGCACACTTCCAGAGCTCTGACGACCCTTTGTGGGTTGTTCAAGTCCATTTTGCATGCCATGTCTGGGTCTAACGCGGTGAGTTCCTCAGCCAAAGAGTGTAATCCATTTCTTTCAATCCTGTTGTTTAACGTCAGTCGGATGTTTGCGTCAGAGGGCAAGTCATCGAACCCGTCAATGACACCCTTCACGTAGAGTCCAGACCCACCAACCATCACAGCTACTTTGTGGGTTTTAAAAAATTCGGACAAAAAAAGAATCGCATCACGTTCAAAATCTCCAGCACTGTATGTTGTCGTAGGATCTAGGAAGTTGACAAAGTGATGTTTTGCTTCCAGCTGCTCATTCTCAGTAGGGGAGGCTGTCCCTATGGACATGCCTTTGTATATCTGCCTTGAATCCGCGCTCACAATCTCCGTATTGAGGTGCTTTGCAATCTGAATACCCAGGACAGTTTTCCCCACAGCTGTAGGACCTACTATGCATATTAAAAGCGGCTTCATTCCTCTAATCTTACATAAGTTCGTCTAGTCCGTCCAGACTATCGTGGTCATCATTCCAGGATTCTGTTTCATCACCGCCATGTTGTTCTGCTAAGTAAGCATCGATGTCCGGGTCACCTGT
>DDJR01000107.1:6561-18240 GCA_002339135.1 Flavobacteriales bacterium UBA2619
CCCTCCATGAGTTCTCCGTCTTTGCTGTTGAAAGGGGGCGGTGTGCCTACCTCGATACAAAGTCTAGGGTACTCGTCTTCTTCAGTCTCTTCTTTTGTGGATAAGAGCTCTACATAAAAGCACCACATTCTGAGGAAGTCATACACGTATATGGCTTTAGAAGATGGGGTTTTCAGGATGTCTTGAATTTTGGTGTTTGACAGACCGCTTCCATCTCCTTCGCCCATCAAAGAAATCTCTCTTCCTTTGTCCCAGTTGTTGTCGCTTTCAAAAAAAGAAGCCATTTCACCTGAAGCCCATCCGAAAGCATCTAGCACTGCGTGATGCAAGTGCAGTAAGGACGAGTTTTCATGAATTTCGATCTCGCGAGAAACATCGCCTTTTGTGTCCAATGTGATTTTTAATCGAACAATGCTCATCCGATGAACTTCTTTACATCGGCAGCGTCAATTGAGCTGTGGTTTGCGTGGTGTACAGATTTCCCCGCTTGAAGAACGAGCATTTGAGGGCTTTGATGGATCACATCAAGCTTTTCTGCAATCGCAGCACTTACATCTCTGTGCGCTATTAGATCTAAAAAGTGAGCTTCCACATCCCCCAGAGAGTCGTCCCAGCCTGACTCAAACATCTTGAGAGCCATGCGGCTAATCGAGCAACGGGTGCTGTGTTTAAATAAAACGACGGTGTTGAGTTTAGAAGATGCGATCGCATTGTCTAAATCATCGATACTTGTCAGGTGTTTCCAGTTCATACTTACTAAATTTGCACTTCAATTATTTACAAAGGTACTCCCGACTATGCTCACTAGGCTCATAAAAATTTTAATTGCTTTATCAAGTTTATTGTACACGATTTATCTCTATTCAGTAGCCCAAACAGGTTCTGCAATAGGGATGACTTTCCTGACAATCATGTTAATTCTCACCACCTTGCGTAGCATGCGTCTGGTGATGGCGTTTGTTCAGCTTCGTCAGCAAAAGATGCCCGAAGCAAGAAAATGGTTGGCAAGAATCAAGACGCATCAGCTTTGGCCGAGGCAAAGAGGGTACTACAACTTCCTGATTGGAAGCTTGACGATGGAGGAAAACATGAATGTGGCTGAAAAGTTTCTTAAAGATGCTGTGCGTTTGGGTCTTCGTCAAAGTCACGATGAAGCAGCTGCGAAATTGAATCTCGCTGTTTGTGCAAGTGCGAAACGCAAAGTTAGAGAGGCAACGTTGCTGTTAAAGGATGCCAAGCGGCTGGACACAAAAGGAGTCCTGTCCAAGGACATTAAGATGGTAGAAGATGCAATCAAAGGTGGAGGAGCAAGAACATCTGTGGGTGGCCGTGGCGGATCTCCTTCCTCTGCAAGGCAAGCCCGGAGGTCCAAAGGGAAAAAATAAAAAGAAGCCTTTCTTACGTTTTTTTCAAATCTCTTTGTGGTCAGAGTCTTCTTCGTTCAATTCGCTCTTCTTTTTCCCATGGGGAAACAAATCGCTTTTATTCAATTTATGCAATGTCATAATTTGACGTCTTCGCAACAATTGTATTTCAGATAAAAACGTCAGGCTTGATTGTTCCGCTTGTTTTAGGGTCTGCGTGAAGGCCTTCTGTTTTAATTCAGAGTTAGGAATTAGATCGTTCTTCCTGGCGGCATTCATGATGTCCCTGAGTGAGGTGTTTGCGTCTTCAATCACCTTGTGCGCACTTTCTTTGTCAGAAGGGAATTCTAAAGAATGCTTGAATCCATTCTCCACGACGTCATTTAACATTGCGTGAATGGCTTTTCGAACGGTTTCAAAGTGGAATAACATCGGAAGTAAGTTAAGCTTAACCGACTATGTATCAAAATTTAGCGCTACCTATTTATCAAGATTTCTAAATCGGACTCTAGCCTGCAATTTGCCATAAACTCTCTTTCTAAGTCTGCAGCGAATGGTACTGGGGTGTCTAGGCTGGCAGTCCTTGCCACAGGAGCATCAAGTGCCCGCCAACATCTTTCGTGGATCACTGCGCTGATTTCTCCTCCAATTCCTCCTGTCATTGTTGCCTCGTGCAGCACCATGGCTTTTCCTGTTTTTTTGACACTTTCGCACACCATGTCTTGATCCCAGGGTAGGAGTGTTCTGAGGTCTATAATTTCTACGGACCACTCTGGGTGTTTGTCTAGCACGGCTTCTGCCCACTTAACACCCAGTCCATAAGTAACAATGGTTGCGTCAGAGCCTTGTCTCACGATTCTTCCCTTGCCAAACTCGATCGTGTAATCTTCTTCAGGGACGGGGCCGCTAAGACTTCTGTAAAGTCCTTTGTGTTCAAAAAACAGAACAGGATTGGGGTCTTCTACAGCCATTCTCAAAAGACCCTTTGCATCGTGTGGGGTAGAGGGGTAGGCAATTTTAAGGCCTGGAACGTGTAAAAACCAAGCTTCTATGCTTTGTGAGTGATATGGGCCAGCTCCTGCGCCACCCCCTGTAGGCATTCTTACAACGACATCTGCAGCTTGGTTCCATCGCCAATGGATTTTTGCAAGGTTGTTGACGATTTGATTGAAGCCACAGGTGACGAAGTCAGCAAACTGCATTTCCATCATCGATTTGCGCCCACGGATACTCAATCCCAAGGCGGCTCCGACAATCGCCGATTCGCAAAGAGGTGTGCTGCGGACTCTTTCCGCTCCGAATCGATCTACAAAGCCGTCCGTTACTTTAAATACACCTCCGTAAGCTCCGATGTCTTGGCCCATGCAAATCATGCTTGGGTTTTTTTCCATGCTTATTCCTAGTCCTTCTTGGATGGCGTCGATCATCCTTATTTCACGTCCCTTCGAAGTAGGTGTGATCTCTGAAGGTGTTCCTGGTGCGAACATGTCTGCCAGTTCTTCCTCGACATCAGCTTCAATGGGTGGGAGATCGGATGATATCTTTAGTCCGTCCAGAATCGCCTGCTTGTGACGGCTGCGAATCTTTGCTTCCTCGCTCTCACTGAGGCCTCCATTTGCCTTTAAATGCTCCGTAATCCTCTCTATAGGATCAATCGTCTTCCACTTGTCAATCAGGCCGTCTGGATAGTATTTTGTACCGGAAGCTTCTTCATGTCCTCGTATTCTGAAAGTCTTGAACTCTAGAATGATAGGTCTAGGTCGTTCGCGTAAAGATTCAACACATTTTCGCACTGTGTTGTACACTGCGAGGACGTCATTTCCGTCCACTTGTATCGCATCTTCTTCAGGAATCCCATACCCGATTGCTTTGTCTGTAAAGTGTGCAAAACGGAACTGTTCATTGGAGGGAGTTGAGAGTCCCCATGAGTTGTTTTCAATTCCTATAATTACAGGAAGTTGCCAAACAGCCGCCACATTCACAGCTTCATGAAAATCTCCCTCGCTTGCTCCTCCGTCACCTGTAAAAACAAAAGTTGATTTGCCAGACTCATCAAGTTTGTTTGCTAGGGCTATTCCGTCAGCGATCCCCAGTTGAGGTCCCAAGTGAGAGATCATTCCGCAAATTTTATGCTCAACAGATCCGAAGTGAAACGATCTGTCACGCCCTTTTGTAAATCCGTGGTCTTTTCCTTTGAATTGAGAAAAGAGTCTGTCAAGAGGGATTCCCCTGGTTGTGAAAACACCCAAGTTTCTGTGCATCGGAAGAATCCAATCGTCCTGAGGCATTGCTGCACCCACACCTACAGAGATGGCTTCTTGACCTATTCCGCTGAACCATTTAGAGATGTTTCCCTGTCTGAGCTGTGAGAGCATCTTTTCTTCTATCATTCTGGGCAGGAGCAGCTTGTCGTAAAGTGCCAGTACTTCAGCTCTGTCCATGCCTTCCGTGTCAAATCGAAGTGGGTTATGTGGGAATTCCATTGTAGTTTTTTCCATGGGAATACGAATGTACGCAGCCTAAAGCAGATATCTTCGCAATATGGAGCAAAACGAACAGGGAGTTTTCAAAGGTCAGGTGAGGGTAACCCCTGAGGAGGCTGCGAACATGAATTTGCTTCGCATTGCTGCGGAGGAAAGCTGGGGGCTACAGGACGACACTTTGTCCTGGATACGTATTGTTAGGAGAAGTATCGATGCAAGGAAAAGGACAGTTGTGATGCAGCTTACAGTCGAAGCTGGAGGGGAGGGTGTGCCTGTCCCGTCAAGCGAGATGGAGGATTGGGTTTGGCAAGATGTGAGTGAAGCTCCAGAGGTGTTTGTCATAGGTAGTGGCCCTGCGGGGCTATATGCTGCGCTTGAACTCATCAGGCAGGGCATCAAGCCTATTGTTGTTGAGAGAGGGAAAGAGGTCCGAGAGCGTCGACGTGATTTGGCTTCACTAACGAAAGACCATTTGGTCAACCCAGATTCAAATTACTGTTTCGGAGAGGGTGGAGCAGGGACTTATTCCGATGGGAAGTTGTACACGAGAGCAAAAAAAAGAGGGCATTTAAAAGAGGCTTTAGAATGGCTTGTTGTGCACGGTGCACCTGAATCGATTTTGGTGGACGCGCACCCGCACATCGGGACAAACAAGCTGCCTGCGATCATCACTTCTATTCGAGAAACGATTGAGTCATCTGGAGGTAAAATACTGTTTAACACTAAGTTGATAGATATACTTTCAGATGATAATCAAGTAGTGGGTGTGGAGTTGGAGTCGGGTGGAAAGACGGAGAAGCGTGCTTGTAAATCTGTTATTTTGGCGACGGGTCACAGTGCACGAGATGTTTTCGAAATGCTTGTCAATGGTGGTGTGAAAGTAGAGGCAAAACCATTTGCCTTGGGCGTCAGGGTGGAGCATCCGCAATCGTTTGTAGATTCTGTTCAGTACCATGGTGAGTCGAGGGTAAACTTGCTACAAGAGGAGAGGTTACCAGCGGCATCCTACAATTTGGCTGCCCAAATAGATGGGCGTGGAGTTCACAGTTTTTGTATGTGTCCAGGAGGGATTATGGCTCCATGTGCTACAAACCCTGGAGAAATCGTCACCAATGGATGGTCTCCTTCGAAGCGAAATGGACCTTTTGCCAATTCTGGGATGGTCGTGACCATAGATGAAAGTGTTTGGGAAGCAGCAGGGTTTTCGGGCCCTTTAGGTGCGATGCATTATCAAGCTTCTGTGGAAAAAGCCTGTTGGGAAGCCGCTGGAAGCACACAAGCTGCACCTGCCCAAAGGTTGACAGATTTCGTGCAAGGAAGGCCTTCCCGAGACCTTCCAGAGTGCTCATATTTACCTGGTGTATCTGCGGTTGATCTTAACAGGTTGCTGCCTAAGATTGTAGTGAAGGCCCTCAGAAAAGGGTTTTTGGAATTTGACAAAAAGCTTCGTGGGTTTATTCACGAAGAAGCGATCGTGTTGGCTCCCGAATCGAGAACGAGTAGCCCGGTGAAAATCCCCAGAGATTACATCACGCTCGAGCATCCTGAGTTGAAAGGGTTGTTTCCTTGTGGTGAGGGGGGAGGTTACGCTGGAGGTATTTTATCTGCTGCGATGGATGGTCGCAAGGTTGCAACTTCAGTCGCTGAAAAGTTTGTAGCCTAAGCAGAGGTCACTGGCATCGTCTATTTGTTTTCCTTTTCCTTCTTCTTGTTCTGTTTCTTGTTCAGCTTCTTATTCAGCTTCTTGTTCGTGGTTTTTTCGTTCTGGTTGTCGTGTAGCATGTGGTATAGAATCGAGGCGTTAACTTGTTCAACAGCTTCTTTTTCATACATCTCAATTTTATTCTGAGAAGCATCAGCCATCTTCTGATAATCGGCTTTTGAATATTGAGCAACGACAACTTCGTGGTCGATTGCGTAGGTATCAGGGTCTCCGAGTTTAGGGAACAAATGATTCCACTCATCTTCGGTAACGACTCCACCTCTCATGTCTACAAATAAAACCGGTGAAAGTGGTCCGAGAAAAGGACTCGTATCTTCTTCTAGATAGTTGGTTTGAGCTTTTTTCTTGGTGACAGATTTCA
Organism: Flavobacteriales bacterium UBA2619; assembly: GCA_002339135.1. Classification (GTDB taxonomy): domain Bacteria; phylum Bacteroidota; class Bacteroidia; order Flavobacteriales_D; family Sanyastnellaceae; genus UBA974. The sequence goes on from DDJR01000107.1 coordinate 12,493, forward strand.
CAATCTTAAATGCCAATCCAACCTGCAAAACAGCAATCACCGCATCTGTGCGGGCAGTTTTCGTTTCAATTTCTTCTTGTGTATGACGAAAGACATCGGTGTTGCCCAGGAACGTTGTCGCTGAAATACTGGTGTTCAATCTTTCCGAAATACAGAAATCCATTCCTACACCAATGGGTATGGTGATGCCAGACTTTCTGCCATCAAATACTTCAGGTGCAGGTTGTTTGTCTCCCACATTTGGAGCTAAATCTGGAGGAGTCAATGTGCTGTAGCATATGCCTCCAGCAAGCCATGGTCGTGCCCTAGACGTCTTCCATGTCCAAGGTGTAATCCTGAAAGAGGAACTGCTCATCCTGAGGGATTCCATTCCTATTTTTCCGCCAATACGTGAAATGTCTAGGCTGAGAACACCAGTTAGTTCTTGTCTTAAAGAAATTCCGCTCATGATATGATGAGAATTCTCGAGATTGAGAGAGCCAGAGGTTGCAATCATTGTTTGGGTTTGACCAGCAAACGGAATGCAAATAAGAAAAACAAGCACCATCAGAATGCTGTTCGGATTTGAATTGATTTTTTTCATGACACAATTCTTTACGAGTGTGCGACAGATAAGGTTACATTCTTGTATTTTTACATTATGATATCTCCTAAGTTTTCAGTTCTTTCAGCTAGAAAAATTTTTGTCTTAAGTATATATTTTGTGTTTGCCACGGGTGCTTTCTTGACCCAAACAGACGCTCTGCTCCAAGTGTCCGGTACCATTAAGGATGAAGGTTCAGGTCGCAAACTTCCTGGGTGTGTTGTTGTGGTGTTTCAGGATGGCATAGAATACGAAAGACTGGAGGGTGATAAAAATGCTGGGTACTCGATTGAGTTGCCGATTAGGCACAGCTATACTTTTCAATATGAACGTGATGGATTTGTAGCAAAGAAAGTTGTTTTAGATGTAAGTGAAGTACCTGAAGATGAGGTTGTTGGTGGGTTTGGATTCGACCTTGACATGACCTTGTTTAAGAACATAGACGGCTTCGATGTTGAGATCCTAGATACCCCGATGGGAATGGGGATGTATGACATCAACTCGGGGAAGTTTAAGTTTGACCTAGACCACACTGACCGCATGAAATTGCGCATCGAAAATGAACTCAACAGACTCCGTTCGATTGATGAAAATCGTGCAAACAACAAACGTGCTTTTGATGTGGCGATGAAGGCGGGTGAAAATGCCATGAAGAAAAAAGAATGGCAAGAAGCTCTTGCGCATTTTGATGAGGCTCTATCGCTCATCCCAGATGAAGAAGAGGCAATTGCTGAAAGAGACAAAGCCCGTGAAAAACTCGATGCCTTGGCCGCTGAGTTGGCTGAGGACATTGATGCACAAGAGTCTGCTCGAGCTGCTGAAGAGGCAGCAGCTGCAGAAGCATTGGCGAAGGAAAACGCTGAAAGGATCGCCGACGAAGAAGATGCACGAAAGCGACAAGAGGAAGCAGATGCTAGGCGTGCCGCAGCAGATGCCGCTGCTTCGACTGATGATACGCAAAACCAAGTTGTCGAACTTCCCGAGCAAGTTTCGGATGACTCTTCAAGTGATGATACAGATAGCTCTGCTGCTTCTGCTGCTGCTGCTGCTGCTGCCGACGCTGAAGATTCCGCGGCCCGAGATTCCGCATTAAGAGACCGAGAGCAAAATGCTGAGAACAGAGCGTTAGAAGAACAGATGAGAAGAGAATCGGAGGAGGAAGAACGCAGAGGTCAGTTAGAAGAATCTGAGAGCCAGGACAGGGCTGAAGCGGATCAAAAGCAAGCAAATGAAGAAGCCGATGCAAAGCGCGCGGCTCTTTTGGCAAAAAACTCATCCAACAAACCTGATGAAGCAGAGAAGTATTTTAAAGAAGCATTGAAGTCAGAAAGCATTGCGAAAGCTGAGGAGTTGGCTGCCCGTGTTAAGGCTGAGAACGATGCTTTAAGAGCCCGTGAGGAAGAATCACGTGAGAGGCAATGGTTAGAGCAAGAAGAGTTGGAAGTGTTGATTCAAAATTCAAAAATCAGCGATGCTGAGTCAAGATCCAATGCTCAGGCAATTATGAACAGACGCAATGAACTCTTCTCTGTTGTGAAGAATTACGATCATTCTGTTAGCCAGGAAGTGGGGGAGATGTATGAAGGTGATGCGATGTCTCACAAGCGTAAGGTGCAAGATGTGGAGTCACAGATTCACGATGACAGCGACAGATATCAAGGCGATTTAGACCAACGTCGTGTAGATTCTGAGTCAGGGAATTACAACACTGTCGCTAAGCTCTACAACTTAAGTGACGGCACTTCTCGGACAGCAAATGGTGTTCCTTATTTATCTATGAGAGATGTTGATCTTCCTCAGGGTTTGTATGAGAGTTCGTATAAAATCCAAAATGGAATTGTCATCGAACGTACGCTTAGAACTGGCAACAAAGTCATCCACTATCGGAAAGTGATGATGAAAACAGGCACTTACTATTTTCGCGATGGTGTGAGTATTACATCTGCTGTTTGGCGTCTCGAGACGACGGTTGTTCATGACTAATCCCCCTGAGAATTGATGTCACCCGGAGTCAGCAAAGCAGTGATCTATACCCTTGCTGTTCACGCTGTAACTCTTTTTATGTTCACTCAGATATCTGTTGCGGACAGCACGCCTCCTTCAGAGCAGTTTACATCGATCGAGTTCTTTAATCCTTCTGATCTCCCTGATTTAGAACAATCCCCCGAGGAAATGTTTCAGGAAAAGTTGAACGAACGCATCTCTAATTTGCGGGCTGACGCCTCTTCAGAGACTTCTTCAGAATCCAGGTCTACAGGTCTTTCTGCAGCTGAACTAGCTGCACTTGACGCAGCTGTAGCCTCAGATTTATCTGACCTCGAATCTTCTGAATTCGAACGTCTTGCTTCTGAAGAAATCAATTTCGAAACGGTGGGCGTTCCAGAGTCCGGAGAAGATTCTCAGAGAGAGATAGACACGATGGATGATTGGGATAAACAATATGAGGGTAGGGTGACTGTCAGATTCGCCTTAGAAGCTCGAAGTCCCCGCCATTTAGACGTTCCTGGGTACAAATGTCAAGGACGGGCTGACATCGTCGTTATGATCTCAGTGAGCACATCCGGTGAAGTTCTGTCTGCCGAGCTTGTTTCTGGAGCGGCAGACGGATCGTGCTTTGCGCTCGCCGCACTTCGTTCAGCTCTCGCCTCGGAATTCCTTCCCCTTTCGAGCGCCCCGAGACGCCAAGAAGGCACCCTCAGCTATGCGTTCGTAGCGCAATAGCTAGAATTCCATCAGATGTAGAGCTTACGCTCCCGCAACGTATTCCTGAAGATACTTGTATTTATCGCACAGCTCTCCGTCAAGATTTGTCTCCCTCGCTCCAGCCAACACTCCGCCTTGGTCTCCTTCTATAAGCAATGGAATGACGTGGTCTAACATCTCCCGACCAAACCCTTTCGAAGCGTCTCTCGGAAGTTCGCAAGGCAAATTGTCGATGGCCATCACTGTGATGCTTCCAGGTGTATCTAACGCACATTCATTTTCGTTTGCGGGATCGTATCCATATACTGGGTCTTCGACTGTAGAAGGTCTGAGTGTGCAGGCAACCGGTCCGTCAATGTCGCAGCTGATGTCCGCGACGACTTTCAATCTCACTTGGGGATGTTTAAAATCCTCTCTAGAGATGATATAAGGCGATCCCTGGGCATAGAAATGTCCAGCTATGTAAACGTCTGCTGCACATGCGTAGGGTAGGAAAGAGCTCTTGTAGGCCTCTGGGTGAGAGATAAATTCATCCCTGTTGAATTCTCCACCGTCTTTTCTTGTGTTGTAATCTGAGATATCCAAATGCGTGTATACAGGGCCGTCGATGAACTCTTGTAACACAAACGCCTTTTTATCTACCTCACGAATCCCCACGGAGTCTAGCAATTCTGCCGCGCCTCGTCCCACGCGTCCATATCCAGTAAGTACGATTTTCAAGTTCTTAGGTAAATCCTCTGCCTGGGCGTTTGAAATCATCTCTTGAAGGTCTTTTCCATCTATCGCACGGGGCAAATGAGATGTCTTATTTCTCAGTCCCCATGCTCTCAATCCATTGTATGCACCCACAATCCCAGCCCAACGTCCAAACCCGATGATGCGATTCCCATCGGGTTTCTTGAGCATCTCATAATCGATCAAACTAACCTTCTTCTCTAAAATGGCTGCCAGCAACTCCGCGTTATAGGGTTGCTTCTTGTAGGTGTGGCTGAAAAAAAGATAGGTCTTCCCCGCAATCAGATCTTCTATATTCACTTCTTTCACGCCGATCAACACATCGCAATCGCTGACATCGGCCACGACGGAAATGCCAGCTTGGACGTACTCTTCCGCCGGAATCCTTCTTACCTCACTTTCTTGTACCACAAGTTCCACATCCGGCCACCGCTCCATAAATTCCCTGCATTGAGTGGGTGTAAGTGCGACTCTTTCGTCCGGCGGTAATTTTCCTTCTCTGATTAAACCAAATTTCATGCCCGCAATTTACTCAATCCCATCTACCTTTACCTTCTTTAAGGACAACCTTACGTAATTTTTCATGTTAGGTCTTTCATGTTCTTTGTTTTTTGGGGCCGATCTTGGATTTGACAGCAAGATGGTTAATTGTGTAAGCATGTCGAGCTCTTGGTAATTCCGCTCGTAAATATAGAATCGCTACAGTCAGAAATGACAACACTTCCTACTCGCTCGCAGCCTAATCAACTCAGTTGATTTCGCTTCATTCTAGCTATTAGATAGCAGAACGAGCTATCCCGATGCAACGTACGGACCCTTCCGCGGCATCAATGGGGTATCAGGCAAATGGGACTAGTTAAAGGAGCGTTCTTCTCCTGGCGCGAAACTCCAATGAACTAAGCTTTAGGTGGGCTGCCCATGGCCATCCTCAAGTCGAAAACCAATCATAGGATAAACATGTAGAAGTCCCAGTTCTCCCTTGTTTGGACGGGGGTTCGACTCCCCCCGGCTCCACCAAAGAGGATATCTCTAAATTCGTAGAGAAATTCTCGCCTATTTTCTGCGTTAACTCATTGTTAATCTGCAGAATATACCTAAGCACATCGTTGATGCGAGGGGTTCGACAATTCTTTTCAGAGAGACTGAAATTCTCGGGAAATATCGAAACCAGCAGGTTTTGTTTCCCTTGAACATTTGACGATTTATATTGCTCGGAAAGATTTTTCATAGCGTTTACGCCTGTCTTAAGCCATTCACTATATCTCGAAGGGGTTCGATTGATGGACTCTTGGCTCTCTTCCATTTTTCGCTTAGAATCACGATATCTTTTCATGGATTCCGAGTAGGTTGTTTCATCAATTTTTCCATCGATAAACAGATCCTGAGTTTTCGTGATACGAGCCTCAGTATTTTTTATCCCTTCTTCCTGTTCCAGTTTTTTCTTTTTCAACTCGTTTTCATCACCTGAAAGTAGTTCCTTCACCATCATCTTGTAAATGGTGTTTGCACTCTCAGTGAAACTCAATTTCCCCAAACAATCTTCAATCAAAGCATTTGCTTTAATCGCTGAAATGCGTTCATCATGGCAAAAGTTACAGTGATAGTAGAAGTACTTCTTTCCATGTCTTCCCTTAGAAGGACTCCCAGTCATCATCTTATCACACTTAGAACATTTCACGACTCCTCTGAGCGGAAGTTCAACTCTTAATTTGCTTTTATTCGTTTTG
>DDJR01000073.1:0-377 GCA_002339135.1 Flavobacteriales bacterium UBA2619
TAAATATGGTCCAAAAACCATCAAAATAACTTGTTCCTTGAGCATTTTGTTGACCGAAGAAAATATAATTATCGTTCAAGACTCCTACTGAATTGTAGCTATCATGATCCCCTCCTGGAGATCTTATATTTTGCCAAAGCAATGTGCCATTCGTATCGATCTTCGTAATCAATTGATCCGTTGTGCCGCTAGGCCAAGTAGGCCAATAAGCTCCACTAATGACAAGTGACCCATTATCAACTAATCCTTTACCAAACAAACCAACATTTGGAGGATATGCATTGTGCCATTGCTCTGAGAAATAAGACGTGTCAACAATAGAGCTTTCTACAAACAATGTGAGGGATTCCCCCTCACAAATAGTCGTATCGTTTTGG
>DDJR01000073.1:688-10439 GCA_002339135.1 Flavobacteriales bacterium UBA2619
AATAGTCGTATCGTTTTGGGCAATAGTTAAAAAACAGCAAGTACCATCATCCAAAGTAGCCTCAGGGTTGAAGTTGTTTGCTAAGGAATCCGTGCAGCCGTAGATGTCTTCTTCAACAATCTGCCATAATTGAAATGTTAAACTTCCTGAATTATCACCATACTCTGAATCATAATATTCAAACTCTTCTGAAGTGCCATTGCTTGTAAAATAATAAAAATAAATATGATTGTCATTGTATACATCAGGATATGGTCTGGCACCAAATTCACCATTCCATAACCAGTGAGCATCATTTCCAGTTGGTTGTTGATTACTTAATTCAAACGCAGCATCGCGATGTGCTGTCCAATTAGCAATACCATAAGTGCCTGATATCTTTAGATAATACTCAGTCCCTGATTCCAAAATTGGTGTGTCAAAATATTGGGAAGAAGAAAATGTCATTGTGAATTCTTCAACGAGGTTTTGGGATTGCATATTTGGAGCAAGTAATAATATGCTAATAATAAAGAAAAGTGAGGTTCTCATTGGTTCTTTGTTTTTGCCGATGTTGAAATAGAAAATGAATTAGTCACCTTTATCATTTCAGGGTTATTCAGACATGAAACAGCATTGGATGAGCAATCAAAGCTCATAGAATAATCGTTCTGTCCATAAAAAGTAACGGAAAGCAAAAACGTGAAGAAAGCAATTAAATATCTCATAGCCTATAATTTAGACTTACAAGATACATCTAATCAAGTTTATAGACTCGGCATATCAGAAAGCTTCAGACTAAGAAGTCATTCGCTCTAAGTAACAGCTAGACTAGAAAGGCTTATTCAAGTACTACTTGACTTCTTAAGACTGAGGTAGAGGTAGACACTTCTAAAGTATACAATCCTTTAGCAAAAACCGATACATCAATCATCAGTGTCGCAGAGGACTGCGTCTCAAAGACTAGCTTACTAGAAGAGTCATAAAGTTTAATAGTTGTATTAACCCCATTGAAATCACCCAAATCAACTGTCAAATTAAAAGATACAGGATTAGGATACATCTGCCACGATAAACTTTTTGGAGTTTGCACTTCAAGAGTACAGCTCATATCTAAAGTAAGTAAATCTTCTGAATTTATTTCAGATTCAAATAGTTCTAATCCCAGTGCATAATCATTAACAAAATAATCCAACCATGGAACGATAACCTTAACGGTTAATTCCACTTGTTCTTCATGTGACAATCCTGAAAAACCCAGCTCACCAAAATCACATAAAGTTCCTGTGTCTGCAAAGCCACAATGACCTCCTTCATTTAAAGACACAAACGCCCTACATGAAGAATTCACGGCTGAATTGTAAATTGGTTCATGTTGTGTATCGGGAGGTGATACCGCATCGGCTGAACCAGAGAGTACTAAAACAGGAATTGCAATGTTGTCGCCCGCTAAAATTGCGGAGGGCTCTGTATTTGATGGCGCCATCGCAACGACGGCATCTATACTTGAATTCTGAGCTGCAGCAAGCCAAGAAGCGCCTCCTCCCATGCTATGTCCACCTACAGCGACTCGCCCACTTAATGATTCATCAAGAAAGCCGAGAGAAGCTCCACCAATGATTTGATTGGCTACAAATGACAAATCCAATCCAAAGGCTTCGTGATCTGGCATCAGTCCAGTTTCCGTATCCAACGCAACAAATACATAATTTGAATTTACCAGTAGAAGAGCAAGATCCTCATAATCAGATGCTGACATCAGAAAGCCATGTGCCATAATAAAAACTGGGAAATCTCCACTTGCTGCGGTAGCTTCATCCCCCGATTCCTCTGCGGGGTACCATACGACGCAAGGTATCTCTCGATTGTCTCTTTCTTCATCGACAATCAACCAATTGGTCTGCCCTAATCCAATTTCTTGACCTGCAAAACTTAGACAAATTAAACAAGCTAAAGCAGTAAATAAAAGTCGTTGCATATCAAATAATTTTAGACTCACAAGATACAGCTATTCAGATTTACAGCCTCGGCATATCAGCTAGTTTAAGACTCAGTGTGGCTATGATCTAAGTGACAGGTAAACTATAAATGCTGAGATGAGCTTCATAAGTTTTGATGTTTATTCTTCCTCATCTAACGGGAGTAACTTGAAATATTGAGCTTGGAAGCGATTGTCTGAGATGTTGCCCTTCACACGAGCCTTTCTAATGGCTTGGCAAAAACCTTCAGATGCATGAGCATTGCCATGGTCATCAATGTTTGAGCCATCAACGAAATAGGCAAAACCGCTAATTCTAACTGCAAGTTCGCAACCTTCTCCAGAAAGATTAAAGTTGCATTGACCACAAGAGGCATCAACAATCAAAAAGTCAGACTCGTTATATTGAATTGGTATAGAATCTTGAATTGGGATTTGAGATGTTGTTGGAATCGCAAAAAGAGTCATACAGAACAGAACTACAATTGTGTATTTCATCATCTTTATTTAGAGTTATAAGATAAACTATTTTGATTCATAGCCTTAACAGGTTCTCAAGTTTAGCACTCAGAATGGAACCTTGAAATCAATAAACGAACCGATATACATTCAGTAAGCTACTTGATGACCAATTGACTGCGCAAGACTTGACCCGAGGTAGAAAGCTCTAACGTATACAATCCTTTCGCAAACATCGATACATCAATCAGCAACGTTGAAGAGGATTGCTTCTCATAGATTATCTTACTCGATGAATCGAACAGCTTAACAACGGTATTCACGCCAGATAAATCACCCAACTCTACAGTTACGTTGTTTGATGTTGGGTTAGGGTAGATACGCACTGTAGATTCATCCATGTCATCCATTGATGTCTGTGGTGTACCTGCACATTCACAATCCTCTTGGATTTCATCATCGAATGTGTTGGAGTCTTCGTCATCACAAGATTCTCCAAAGGACACACAATTTCCATTGCAGTCAAAATCACCTAAATAAAAATCTACTGTTGCAAATTCAGTTTCTAATGTATATGAGAAATCACCAATCGTGAAGGTGTTTCCAAACCAAACATCAGTAATGTCACATGAAGCGAACATTGACAAAGTGTAGCATCCATCAGGAATACAAATTCCTTGAATAAATGGTCCTCCAATCACTTCTTGAAAAGACATGTCTATACTGTCTATTGAAAAGAAAACAGAGTTGTGAATTAAGGTGTCGTAATCGACAGAAATAGTTTGGTATTCTTCAGTGCAGTAAAGACAAGAACCATCGTCAATTGTAATGCTGTCCCCAATATAGTTTAATGCCTCAACATCTGTACAACCAATACAGCTATAGTCACATGAGAAATCGTTCATTGTAGCTGCAGAGTCGTAATTACATGAACCTGCATCAGTGCACCCCATGATGTAAATACAGGAATTGTCATTTACATCTGCGGTGGGTTCGTAATTCTCCGCAATAGAATCATTGCATCCGAGTATGGGTTCATCAGCAAAAACACAATCATTATTGATACAACGTATGGCTCTCACCAAAGCTTGATTGCTTTTCGTGTAAGGATAATCGCCCACACCAATATATTCTCCTGTTAAAGTCGTGAAATTAGAAATCGTCCAAGCATTTCCAACACTCGCTTGCGTGGAACTCCAATGCAACCCACTCGTCTCCAAAATAGGTTCACCTCCATAGATGTTGATGCAGGAATCAATTAATGTGATCTGTGACATGAGTTGCCACAACTCTTGCTTTGAAGGTAGAAACCAATCTGAATACCCTCCAGACGAACTGTTAGTACAAACAGCTGCAGCAAATTCACTGCCATATTCAGCAAGATTGTTTGTGTTAAATTGTCCTGCACCGATAAATTCTTCGACAGCACCTGAGTGATATACCCAATGCACTCCCCACTCGGATTCAGCTAAATAAGTGGTGTCCATGATTAATCCGTGTCCTAAAGAATCAGTATAAAAGACAATACCTCCTTGATATAAGTCTCCAACTTGAGGGTCTTGACCGAAGGCACTTAAAGAAATTAAACACGCTAGAGAAGCAATTTGTAGTCTCATGATAATAATTTAGGAAGGATCTTGATGTAAGTCTTGTAAGATAAGTGGAATCTGAATTAAAGTGATTAAATAGATCAAAAAAAGATAAAATTATTCAAGGTTTTCTCAATTTTCTGATTGCCGCTGAAGAAGTGAACCACAATAAAAACCCACTTATTACAGTGATTCATCCCAAAAACGAAAACACCCTCAGTACAATTGTGTTAAAGTTATCTCTAGATTGATAATCCATCGTGTGGGTCATCCATAAAAAATCTAACCAACGCCAACCTCGGTGTCTCACAGTTTGGAACTTTCCATCTTTGATAGAAACATAGGCCTTGAGAGCGACATCTGTCTCATAGGATATGACATATGCAGGTAACAACTTTTCTCTGTATTCATGATGCTTGCCGGCAGAGTTAATTTATTGAATGGATTCGACAGTTAAACCACTTTTCATAATGAGTGATGCAATAGACAAAGCTTCACCTTTCGTAATCTTCATTTTCAAACTCCCGTCTGTGGCATTGTAAAGTTGATCTTGGTTGATCTTGGTTGATCCAACAGTAGGGATTGCCCCCGATAACCCTTAAAGAGATTGTATGTATATCCTTTGAAACATCAAGCTGAGATGGACCGATCAGATTGACAAAGGTTTGAGGAGTCTATTCTTGGTCTTTAAAATGATCTCCATGAATCCCTTCAATATCTGTCCAACTGAAGTACCAACCGCTCACCGTCCAAAATATAAACTGAAGACCTCAAAACAACCCCAAATAACGGTGGACTTTTCTTATTTTCAATGATGTTCGTCTCCTTACCATGAGTGTTCGAACAACATGCATGCTATATGACAATCACACATCAATGAACTCAAGTTAATTGCACCCTTCCCCATAATCCACATCTTTCACGCTGTAGTCTTCTCCATAATCGACGATTTTCACTTTGTAATCTTCACCATACTCAACAACCTTCCACAATCCTACTGAGTTTTCACCATAGCTTACATATTTTATCCTAAGATCTTCTCCATAATCCACAAACTTAACAGAGTAATCTTCTCCATAATCCACAAACTTGATCTTTCCATAAAGATGACAACCTCCTTCAGCAGGTGATGAATCATAAAATGAACACAAAGTTGCCACAGTGACAAGAACAACTAACAAAACGATGGATTGATTAAAGGAAGCTATCACAATAATTGTCTTTAATAGGTTTGAGCATGTAATGTAGTGAATTGCAAACGAATACCATCAGTTTATCAAGACAGCATTTTTCAAAGACGTTACTTATACGACACCTTGAAAGCATCTGATTAACCTACCTATCATTGATTAGTCAGAAAGTCTAAACAACTGAGAAACATCTCCAAAAGGAATACAATACAAAAACTGTAAATTGAGTTTTACAGATATTTAGCAAAAACTTCCTCAAGTCAGACGTATATTGTGGGCTGTCAAAAAATGACGTTAATTACGACCATGGAGAAAGAAAAATTCCAAATAGAATTCCCAATAAACAGTAGCAAAGGCGTGCTTTACAACTGCATGAGCACACCCAGCGGACTGTCTGAGTGGTTTTGTGATGATGTGAACATTAAAAAGGACGTGCATACTTTTATTTGGGATGGAAGTGAAGAGGTTGCAAGGCTAGTAACAAAAAAGAAAGATGAGTACGTGAAGTTTAAGTGGCTTGAATCTGAAGAAGATGAAAGCGACGGAACTTATTTTGAATTGCGCATCAGAGTTGACGAAATGACTGGAGAAAGAGCCATCATCGTTACTGACTTTGCTGAAGAAGATGATATTGAGGACGCTAGAGAACTTTGGATTGCTCAACTTGACAACCTTCGCAGAGTTCTCGGTGGCTAAACGTACTTTTAATTATGCGTCGAGGAAGAAATCTTTCATCAACATCTTGTACTCAGAGGTAAAGTTTCTTCTTCCTGTTTCTTCTCCTGTTTCTAAAACGATGGTTGAACAAGTCGCTGGGGCCAAGTCTTCTCTCACAATTTTAAATTCTGATAAAAACCTGACTGCCGCATGCTTCTTTGTAGGAAGTATATCACATCGCCTTATCAATTTAAAGTGATATTCCTTTGCTGCAGACAACAGATCTGCTTCTCTTTCGACAGGCCAAACTATTCCAAATACACCTTCTTTGCTCAAGATTTTTGCAACGCCATGGAACAAATCAGAAATAGGCAGCGCATCGTCATGACGAGCTAAGTTTCTTGCATAAAATGGAGACTTGGGCTTGTTGTGAAAAAAAGGAGGATTACTGACCACCAGATCAGCCTCAAAATTTTGCACTTCATCTGACCACTGCTGAAATGAAAGTTCAATACAAGAAAGTTGATGCTGAAAAGGTGAAGTGACGAAATTTTCACGAGTTTGAACTGCCGCGAAAGGTTCGAGTTCAATTGCAGTTACTGATGCACCTGAAAAGCGCTGAGCTAACATCAAAGCGACAACACCCGAACCTGAACCTATATCAACAATTTTTAAGTGGGGAGTGATTGTTGAGGGACGTGACCAAGCGCCGAGCATAACACCATCAGTACCAATTTTCATTGCACACTTTTCGTCGATAACAGCAAAGCGTTTGAAGGTCATTATGCGATTGCGAGAAGTGCCCATTGAAACGCAGGATTATTTTTTTGAACGCTTCATCCAAGTGTCAAAATTTGGAAAGTCCTCCACCCTATTCTCAGGGACCTCCGTGAATGGCATGACTTCTTCTGAATGGGTTTTCATGTCTTGAGGAAGTTCACGGTACAAAGCCGTTCCTTCAACTTTGTGATTGTACATCACCTCACTTACCTCCTTGATTTTCTTCGCGGGGTTTCCAACGATTAGACTTCTTGGAGTCCAAATACTACCCGCTTTTAAGAAGCTTAATGCACCTACAATGCACCCGTCTCCCAACTCTACATCATCCATAATTACAGAATTCATGCCGACGAGTGTCTCTCGTCCAAGATTCGCTCCGTGTATGCTCGCTCCGTGACCTACATGAGCTCCCGTTTGAAGCACTACAGATTTACCTGGAAACATATGTAAAACACAATTTTCTTGCACATTACATCCATCAGCAATCTCGATTCTCCCCCAATCGCCGCGCAAAACAGCACCGGGTCCGATGTAACAATCTTTTCCAATTGTTACGTGACCCAGAACAACCGCATTGGGGTGAATGTATGAGGAAGGATGAACCACTGGAACCATCCCCTTAAAAGACTGGATCATGGTGTGTTTTTAATGACAACAGCATACCCTTGACCCACACCAACACAAAGAGTAACTAATCCATACTTCCCTCCTGTCCTCTCCAATTGCCTAGCTGCAGCAAGCAAAATTCTTGAACCGGTAACACCTAGAGGGTGGCCGATTGAAATTCCTCCGCCATTGGGGTTTATTCTAGAATCATCGTCCTCAAGATTCCAGGCTCTGATGCATGCCAAAGCTTGAGCCGAAAATGCTTCATTCAATTCGATAACGTCCAAATCATCAAATGTTATGCCAGCTCTTTGTAATGCAATTTCTGAAGCACGAACGGGCCCAATACCCATGATTCTAGGTTCAACACCTACAACAGCACTGGAAATAATTTGTGCCAAAGGCTTTAAATTGGAAGCCAACAACCCTGACTCATTTGCAAGAAGCAACGCAGCGGAGCCATCGTTTAACCCGCTAGAGTTTCCGGCAGTAACACTCCCACCCTCCTTCCTAAAAGCTGGGCGCAACTTCGCAAGTCGTGCTAAAGTTGTGTCGGATTTAATAAATTCATCGTGAGAGAAGATCACATCATCCTGCTTTCGTTGAGGAATGGATACTGGAAGTATTTCTTGTGCAAGCAAACCCGCATCTCTAGCTGCAGTAGCTTTCATGTGAGAACGAAAAGCAAAAGCATCCTGATCTTCTCGTGAAATATTGTATTTATCTACAAGGTTTTCTGCAGTAACTCCCATGCCATCAACACCGTAGATGGCTTCAAGCTTGGGATTGACAAACCGCCAACCGAAGCTTGTATCAAAAAGAGAGCTGTCTCTGCCGAACGCTTTGGATGCCTTCGACATGACCCAGGGGCCTCTTGTCATATTTTCCACTCCACCGGCAACAACAACATCTGCATCTCCCAATGCAAGCATTCGAGAACCATTAACAGCTGCTGCTAGCCCTGATGCACAAAGTCTATTCACCGTTTCACCGGGAACTGAGTCAGGCAAGCCAGCAAGAAGTGAAGCCATTCTAGCTATGTTTCTGTTGTCCTCTCCCGCTTGGTTTGCACATCCTAAGATGACATCACCGACAACGGCTGGGTCAAGTCCAGGATTGCGTTTTAAAAGCTCCGAAATGGTCAATGCCGCCAAATCATCAGTTCTGACGGAAGCAAGAGAGCCACCAAAGTTTCCTACTGGAGTTCTCACTCCATCTACAAGAAATGCATTCATTTGTATTATTTTCTATTGCAAAGGTAGTTGAGAATAAGGGGTGTAAATTGCATCACATATACGTCATTGAAAATCCATCCATGAAAATCGCCATAGCCTCAACATTCCATCCGTATCGAGGGGGTATAGCTCAGTTTAATGACACGCTGGCAATAGCCTTAAAGTCACAAGGGCACACCGTGAATTGCTTCAACTGGAGCCGTCAGTATCCTACGATATTTTTTCCAGGTTTGGCCCAAACAAAATCAGGAACTTCGACACCACCTCGATCTGCTGTTGCACCACTTGATTCCATATCACCGAACTCTTGGCGAAAAACAGCGAAAATTATTTTAAGCAATGACGCTGTAGATGTTGTTATTCTGCCGTTTTGGCATTCTGCTTTAGCGCCAGCATTGAGAGGTGTCGCACGTTCAATTAAGCGTCTTTCTCCAGAGACAAGGATCATCGCAATCATGCACAATGCTACATCTCATGACGGGAAAGCTTCCGACAAGTGGCTTACTCGAAGGTTTTTAAAACGTGTTGATCAGGTCGTGACTTTAAGTGAATCTGTCACAGTAGACGTGACCAAACTTGCGCCAGCACTTCCCATAAAAACCTTGTTTCATCCCATATACAACGACTTACCTAAAAAGCTAGACAAGTCCATCGCTAGAGAAAAATTGAGGATTCCTACAAGTGCAAAAAATGTGGTGTTGTTTTTTGGTCTGATCAGGCCTTACAAAGGTCTTGAAGTTCTGATAGAGGCATCTAATTTTCTGTCAGAGCAAACGCATATAATCATTGCTGGAGAATGTTATGGTTCTTGGAAAAAATACGCGCGTTTAATCCACGAAAGCAAAGCGAAAGCTAGAATTCACATAGTTAACCGCTTTATACCCGATGAACAATTGGGTGATTTTTTTGCAGCAGCAGACTTGGTGGCTCTGCCCTACTTGTCTGCATCCCAAAGTGGGGTTACAGCAACCGCAATTCAGTACAATTTACCTATTGTTGCAAGCAATGTAGGGGACCTGTCCAATTCAATAACAGAAGGGGAAACTGGGGCTCTTGTAAAAGCGGGGGATTCACATGCACTCGCGGAAGCAATCGACATGTGGTTTCTTGAAAAACACCCTGAATTGGGCGAATCGTACGCTAAGTTAAAGGCGACAAAATCATGGGAGGCGTTCGCCAAGAAGCTTGTTTAAACTGAGGTTAATTGGACATCATTGATACCATCAATGGGTCGAATACATATCTCTGTACAAGCACCAATTGTCCATCTGATGTCAG
>DDJR01000111.1:0-1739 GCA_002339135.1 Flavobacteriales bacterium UBA2619
GAGTGGCGTCAATTATTGAGCGCGCAAATAATTGAACTGATTGCCGGGAGCAACAGTGTCATTGCATGGAGACATGGTCTGACTTTTAGCCACCAAATAAAATAGTAGCCCCACGGCAGAACAAACTGACGAAATCCAAGAAAGGGTCTATTTATGCTTCGGAATAATTGAATCCACGCTCTTCTGCATCATCTAGCGCTTTCATTGTTTGGACCGCTTGCTTGCCAGAAGGGCTTTTGCCAGAGCCCACTAGCCTGGCGACTGAGGCAATGATGCCTCTCTGCCAAGGCTGAAGGTTATCGGTTTCTTTTGCCCATAGAGTAAGTGCCCAGAGTTTGTCTGAGCCACATTCCAAAACCTTATTCACTGATTCTTCTTGGGTATTGCTCAAAGGAACAGTTCCAGCAATGTTTGTAGTTGAAACTTTGGGAGTGTTTTTAGAGGTTTTAAATGGAGCTGGAAGCTTTAGGTTTTTCTGAAGTATAATTGTCCATAGAGTTTCCCCGTTAACTTTGCGGCCTTTTGCTAACTCTTTTGGAATATAACCCTTAGACACGAGGTCAATAACAGTCTTGCCTACTATAGGTGCAATAAAATCAATATTTGTAATAAGCTCGTCTGGTGCCCTCTGGTCTTTCCAGAGAGAGAGTAGGTCAAGGCGCATGCCGGAAAGGTTTGAAATCAATGCAATGGAATAATCTGCAGTAACGCCCGGGAATGAATACCCATATTTCTCTTTCCTGATCTGAGCATATGCTGCCCTGTACAGAATTGCCATTGCAACAAGTTTCTGGAAAGATTCTTGGGGGGTTTTAGAATCAAACTTGTTTTTATCCCTTTCAATATCCTCGATAAATATTGGGTGATACTTTTCTGGCCCAAGGCTTATGTCAATCACTTGCTGGTACCAGACACCCCAGTATTTCGCGAGCTGTGCTTTATCGATCTTCTGTTGCCTTGGATACTCCCGCTCGAACTTCTTTTTCTGAGCGGGCGTCTTAAGCATCGATAGGCTGTCGGTGTATTGGCCTCTGGCTCTTTCGAAGAACCATTTGGTCTCAGTTTGAAGTCCACCACTTGCGGGAGCATACATCGTCCGCGAGATTTGCTGTATTTCCCTGTAAATTGGATTGTTAGCTGTAAGATCAGTTCTCTTTATTGCATTCTGTGTATTCGCATATTCGGAGATTTTAGGACCAAATTCATCAATTAATTTTTCGTTGAGCACACAAAGCTTCAATTGAACAAAAACTCCGGACAACTCCATATTTGACCTGTATTTAGCGCGGTAAATAGCATTTGTTGTCTGTCCACCATTTACGATCTGGAAGTTCGACATTTTGGTTATTTTAGTACCAGTTTTATCCAGTTCTATTTCTGTTGCTGTTGCAGTAAGGCCGTTGTTGTAAGCAATGAATTTATCTGGCGCGTCTTCGATTGTGCGTAGTATACCTTTATTAGTTCCAGTCTTGAAGGATAAGAAGGAGCGCACATTTCGCTCGAGAAGGCGTGAACTGTAATCTCTGTATATATCAGCTAGAAACTCACCGGGTATTAGACAGAGGTATGTTGTGATATCGCCATCACCGGTGTCTGTGGAAGAGCAGGGCAAAAACTCCTCTCCATATTCAGAAACTGTTATGTCAGTGGCCTCTATATAATTGTCCGAGGACCGAAGTCTGAGGAAGCGTTCAATATCCCATATTTGTGTTGATGTAGGGAAGTGCAGTATTTCACCA
>DDJR01000111.1:2119-5254 GCA_002339135.1 Flavobacteriales bacterium UBA2619
AACAAACATCCTTATCAGTGTGACTTCGTTGCTTTTGATTAATTTAACGAGGTCTGACGCAGGCTCATGGACTGAAATTGTATCATTCTTACCCTCATAAGACCTTTGAACGAATGACATCATTTTTTTAGTCAGGGTCTCTATCTCGTTTTTTTGAATAGTATAAGGCTCAGTAGATTTTTTGTATGACGTAATAAAGAGGTCAAGCCGACCATCATGATCAGAGTAACTATATCCATGGACAGCTTCTCCACGTTTGTCGAAATTAGATAAGACAAGGTCTTCGGTTTCACTGGCCTCAGTAAGCTCGTCAACACACCATTCTAGAAACACCTCATGAGGGAGTCCGCCAAACTCGTTGGTTATGAGTATTGCTTCGACTTCGTGGGCCAGTTCTGTAAGTAGATCTTTGGTGTTTTCCATATTAATCAAGCCTAATTTCTTCTTTGTGGAGGAAGTTCTCACAACCCTTGGTATCGATAGCGTAATCATTGACACTAATGAAATTTCCGCTTGAGCGGGGCAGAAGCCGTGGGAAGCCGTCGCCAACTCGATATGTGATTATACCGCTAGGAAATAGTTTTAACCCTTCGTTCAAATAATATTCGCTGTGAATTGCATGATATCCAGCTTTTGCAAGCAGAGCGTCCATTATATCTGATGTTACTTGGTCTGAGCTAACAAATGCTTTGATTGAAGCAACCATTTCCGAAAGGGACTGTCCATTATCAGAAATATCAAAAACAGGATTCATAACATAGAGCTGTTTTTCCAGTGGAATTTTGAGCTGGTTTTCACCGTTTATTATAAAACGGCGGTTATTGATGCCAATGCTTGATTTAACTTCAATGTTGCAACTTTTAAAAACAAAGTCATGTAGCCCCCGTAATGGGCCCGCCCATGCTTTAAGAGCATTTTTGGGGTTTAGCTGATTGAGGACGCAATCTTGGAGAACAGTTAATTCTCCCATAAGGCCAAGCTGCGCCCGTTCACCCAGTGGTTTGCGATTGCCCTTAAAGAATTCTTGCCACGTGTGCAGGAGGTGCTGCAATCTGCGTCTAGTGTGGCTCGCTTTGTTAAGCTCGGATAATTCGTCTGCAAGATGACATAGAAAATGATGGTAAACTTTCTCATCATGAGAGCCTTCTTTGCCTATTCTTGTCCCCTTTCTTCCGGTTTCATGCTCAATGTTTGCTATTTTCAATCCATTTATGCTTGGAATATTATTTAATTGTAGGTCTTCTTTTGCATGGAATACGGAAAGCCAGATCTCGTTAAACTGGTCTATGTTGAGGTAGATATGTGTGAGGGCTGCATCAGAATTCACCCTTAGATAGAGTTCCTTATGGGTACTATTGATTATGCGCTCAGCAAGATCATCCAGATATTTTTGGAAAAGGTCTCTATTCATCGTCCATCTCTTCGAAATCTGCATCTTCAAGACCTTCTAGAAGGCCAGTAGTAACCCTACTTGATTTCCCGTTTGGTGATTGTGGAAAGCTTATACTTAATGCTGGCAACGATATGCCTTTATGCTCGATAACATCGACCGCATGATACAAATCAATAAAATAGATGAGAAGAAGAGCCCTCGAGTTTGGTCTTGAAGCACGGATGTCTTCCCTTACCGTCTTGACCTCCCCCGTCTTTTTATCTCTTCCTGTTTTTTCTACCCTTAAGCGCTCCTCTTGGCTGAAATCCAGAAATTCGTCACTCAAGCTGACTAGGGCGCTATTTTTAAGGCCTATTTTAGATGTTGTTGATCCATCCAGATCAAGAACATCGACCCCTCTCTGAAGAGGAAAAACGTTATACTCTCCAATTCTGACGGGGCTTGCAGTTTCTTTTCCTTTTGCTTTTCTTGAGAACAGAACCACAGTCCAGTCAGTAAGTTCGGAAATCTGCCTCATGTCAGAGATGTATTTTAGTAATGTAGTTTTCTCCCAGTTGCCTCCACCTTCTGAATATGAGAATTTTTCTATCAATGCATTTACAAGATTAGCTTTGACGCCTTGGTAAATCTGGTGCTGAGGATGAGCCTTTTTATCATAGCCTCTCCCAAGTGTATCAATAAGGGTGGAAACAAGCCGAGTGTTATTTTTCGCTTTTTGAAGAGCAGGTGGGGTTACATCGAAGGCTGTGATGGCAGGTAACTGGCCATTCCATGAAACCTGTAATGTCCTTGTATGCCGTTGTTTGTTTTTTGCTGTAACAAGCAGCATGCCAGGGTGCGACCTAACTTCTTGTCGGAACTCCAATGGGCTCAGCCTTGCACGCTGCATGTAGGTGACCCGATGACGCAACGCCTCCGAGGCAAGGGCAACATGACCAAACCAGTTAAATAACTTTGCTGTTATAAATAAACGGCACAAATCTTTGTAATTATCCCGATACCCAAACCACCGGCCCATTTGCATCAATGTGTCATATGGCTTGGATGTCCTTATGAAATAGTTCGTCATCAGTCCCGGAAGTGTCAGTCCTCTGGAAAGTTTTTCTCCACCAATTCTGATTGAGGTCAGGCCGTTTGGATATTTATCCTCATCAATAATATCCTTGAAATCGCCGTTTATGGCATAAACGTGGTCTTTTACCAGTGAAGAGGTTGCAGGAAGCATATCGAGCACACTCTCCCAGTTGAACTCGCACAATCCATACTCTTCTTCAAACACAGCATGAAAAGCAGATACCATGGTTTCTGACTTTTCAGCGAACTGTTTGATGTTCAGTTCGCCATATATTTCGTCAACATATTGATCTGTTAATTCCTGAATACGGTTCTGGATATCTTTGAACCTAGTAACATGGATCAGCATAGTTTTGTGTTCAAACTTGTCCCCCCTCAAGTTTCTGATTGCCACTGCAAGGATAAATGCCAGGATCGCATACTCAAGGCTTGAAGGCAGGCTATCAATTTTAAGATCTTTTTTGTGGCGTGTAGGCACAAATTTCCAGTCTTGGTTGAAACGTGGGGCGTCAAGGTTTCGAAACCAGTCAACGCCTGTTGCTCGCTCGTTGATAGCAACTGGCGCTTCAATATCATTACCTTCCTCATCTTCATCGTCTGTTTGAGTTCCATCGTCTTCTGTTGAACCAAATACTTCTTCAGGACCTATGTAATTATCAGGCCTTCCT
>DDJR01000067.1 GCA_002339135.1 Flavobacteriales bacterium UBA2619
TTGAGGATTTGACCAATCTCTGTTCAGCTTTTGGAGTCCCGCTTGTGAGAGGGGTCGAAGTTGACAGAATGTTTTTCGGAACTTTATACCGCGAAGTGGACTACTTAGAACATCCAGTTTTTAATACCCACAGATCGGAAACAGCGATGATGCGTTATATCAAGCTTCTCGAGAACCGTGATTTCTCATTGGTTCATGGCATGATTCCCCTGGGTTCATGTACAATGAAGCTTAATGCTGCCACGGAGCTTTTGCCTATCGCTTGGTACAAATTTGCGGAGCTCCACCCCTTCTGTCCTCCAACTCAAGCTCAAGGAATGATAGAGATTTTACAAAATCTCGAATCAGACTTAGCGGAAATAACAGGTTTTGATAGCGTAACTCTCCAGCCGAATTCAGGTGCCAACGGAGAATACGCAGGAATGCTCGTTATCAATGCTTACCACAAGAGCAGAGGAGAAAGCCACAGAAACATCTGTTTGATACCTTCAAGCGCCCACGGCACGAATCCTGCAAGCGCTGCAATGGCGGGTTTGAAAGTTGTGGTGGTGGGCTGTATGGAAAATGGTGACATTGATCTCGAAGACTTAAAAGCCAACACTGAAAAACACAGTGAAAACTTAAACTCGATGATGATTACTTATCCTTCTACTCATGGTGTTTTTGAGGAAAGGATTCTGGAAATCATTGAAACGGTGCACGCTCATGGAGGCCAAGTCTATATGGATGGTGCAAATATGAATGCGCAGGTGGGTTTGACCAGTCCTGGTATGATAGGAGCAGATGTGTGTCACCTCAATCTCCACAAAACGTTTTCTATCCCACACGGTGGTGGAGGGCCAGGAGTTGGTCCAATTGGAGTTGCGAAACACCTCACTAAATTTCTACCGGGGCACTCTGTTGTGCATCAAGGCAATGCGGATTCAATTTCAGCAGTCTCATCGGCTCCGTTCGGAAGTGCATTGATTGGTCTAGTCCCCTATGCATACATTAAAATGTTGGGTGAAAAAGGGGCGACTCAAGCGACTGAGATTGCAATATTAAATGCGAACTACCTCAAAGTGAAGCTGGAAGGAGCTTACGAAATTCTATATCAAGGGACAAACAGCACTGTCGCCCATGAGATGATTATAGACTGTAGATCTTTTAAATCTTGCGGGGTGGAAGTGATTGATATTGCAAAGCGTCTCATCGATTATGGTTTCCATGCGCCCACAATTTCGTGGCCTGTGTCAGGCACGATGATGGTTGAACCCACCGAGAGTGAATCTCTTGAAGAATTGGACCGGTTTGTAGAAGCGATGCTAAGCATCAGAGAAGAAATCAAATCTATAGAGTTGCAAGAAGTTGATGCAGTTGACAATGTGGTCAAGATGGCTCCTCACACGATAGAGGAAACAACAGCCACTGTTTGGTCCCATCCTTACTCAAGAGAAAAAGCAGCTTTCCCAGTTGTAGGATTGAGAAAAGGAAAGTTTTGGGCCCCAGTAGCAAGAGTAAATGACACTTATGGTGACCGCAATCTTATGTGTAGTTGTCCACCTGTTGCTGACTACATAGATGAAATAGAAGAATAAAACACGTTTAAGTGTTTGCAAGTGTCTATAAATCACGTGCTGAAAGTCATTCCCGCTTTATATTTGCGACGTTAACCGACTAATAAAATCATAAAACGCTCAATATGAAGCAAGTATACTTTTTAATTGCCGCGATGTTCTTAGGAACAATCGCTAATGCACAGGTAAAAACGCCAGTGCAAGCTGCTAAAGACGCACAAGTGTCAAGCATAACTTCTTCAGAAACACCAGTGCAAGTTGCGCGTGATGTATTCTGGAGCCATGACTGCAATGTTGACGACTGCGGCGACTGGTCATTTGACAATGGTGCACTCGAGGTTGGAACACCTTGGGCAGAAATTGACATCAATTTCTCTTGTACAACGGATGGTCCTTCAGGACCATACAACAATTGGGCTGGTGGATCCGGAGATGGAACAGCAGCAAGTCCGATGAATTCAACAACATCAGCTAACGGATTAATCATGCTTGACTCAGATCTTTTCGGAGCTGATGCAAACTACGATGCCAACTGGGTTGAGAACTCATGGTTCCAAACAGTGGCACCTGTTAACTGTGCAGATCATCCTTACGTGAGCATCTCTTTAGAGACACGTTACCGCTGCTATGACAACGGATCATCTGACGACAGTGAGAAGTGTTTAATTGAAGTCTCTCGGGACGGAATCAACTGGCCAGCGATTGATAGCTGGGATGAGGAATCTGGAATTGTAGTTTATGGTACTGACACTGTTGCATCTCGTAAAGAAGTGTTTCCTGGATATGGATCGAGTGACCAAACAGACAATCCATCTCTTTTAGAGTTTGATATTACTGCTGCTGCAGGTGGACAGGAGACGGTTTACCTTCGTTTCCGTTGGTCTGGAACTTGGGGTTACAGCTGGGAGATTGACGACATTAAAGTGTATGACACACCTGCAAACGACACCCGCATAGACAATTACTTAAGCTACACGGATTATGAGCGTTCAGGTTACTATGAGTATGGAGCTTGGCCACTTTCTCAAATTCCTGCTGACTTAGCAGCTGCAGCGAAAGTTTACAATGTTGGTTACAACGAGCAAACAAATGTTCAACTTGAAGTAACAGCTGTCGGTACGTCAGCTTCTTCAGAGGGCATCACATTGGCGTACGCTACTGCTGACACCCTGGGAGCACCATACATGCCTACAGCATTGGGTCCTGTAACTGTAGAATACATGCTTACTGCAGATGAAGTTGACGAGAATGCTGAGAACAACATGGCAACACAGTCTTTCGAAGTTACAGACCTATCATGGGGACGTGATGAAGGAGTTCCTACAGCTGCTGCTCCTGGAGAAGGAACAGATGACTACATTGCTGTTTCTCTTTTCGACATCGTTGACGATGTGGTTATTTACGCTATTGATGTAGCGATTATGGATGGTTCCGAGGCAGGAACATCTGTGATTACTCACTTATTTGATGGATTTGACGATGCTTTTCTTACAGATCAGTATGGAGGTATTCTTCAATCAACTGATGAGTTTGACCTAATTGAAGGAAACACAAATGCAGTTGGTGAGGTGGTTACAACTTGGTACACATTTGTCTTCGACGAGCCCTTCATGGCCTCTGCTGGAGATTGGTTGGGTGCAGGTTTTGAGCACTATGGAGGATCTAACGTACAGTACGGAGAATCGAAATTCACTGCAGACAACACTGCGTTTATCTATGGTCCATTCGGAACAGGATCTGCTTACGACTGGTATTACACGAATGAAGTGCCTATGGTGCGTTTAAATCTAAATCCAAATGCTGTTAACACAATCTCTGAGGAGAACGTAAGTACAACAGGATTTCAGATGTACCCTAGCTTTCCCAATCCAACAAATGCAGTTACCCGTGTTCAGTTCCGTTTAGACAATGCGTCTGACGTGACTTTTGAAGTTCGCGATATTGCAGGAAAGATTGTTTACTCTGCTGATATGGGCACACAAGCTCCAGGATACAACAGCATTTCTGTTGATGCCTCTGAATTTGCTTCAGGTGTTTACACATATACTCTATCTGTTGATGGAGAGCGTGCTACTGATCGCCTCATGGTGAAGTAAGACAACACGACATAAAAGAAAGGGGCAGACCATTGTGGTGTGCCCCTTTTTTTATTCGTAATTTGCTGCAAAATTATTTTTTTACTTAAATATCCTTACTGAGAATATGAAACATTTGACTTTAACTCTTGGAGCTCTTTGCATTTTTGCATTTGCTTCTGCACAAAGACTGGAGACTCTTCATTCATTTGAGCACACAATCACAGCAGCGACTCAAGCAGAAGTAGCGAATTCACTCCTTGCTGGCGAGCAGGAACGTTCTACTCAACGAGGGGGAGGCAACATTCTTTTTTCTGAAGATTTCTCCAACGGATTTGACGGTGTCAACGGCAACGGAGCATGGTCAGCATCCGACAATGCAAACGATTCTTTGTGGATTTGGGTTAGTCCAGACAACACAGGATTCTACAACAACGGAGATGCAACAGGTGTTGCTCACCCAGGCGGAGAGTTTTCAACGAACATTGGGTCTTTAGAGTCAGGTACCCCAGACAATGGTTGGATGATTTTTGACTGTGATTATTTGAATACTCCTATTGCAACGGGTGTTCAAGACACCGATGGTTCATTAACAAGCCCTATGGTTGACTTCACTGAAAACGGTTCAGTTATTTTAAGTTGGGATCAATACTTCCGTTATTGCTGTTATCCTTACGCGCCTATTTATGTTGATGTAACAAATGACGGTGGAGTTAGTTGGACAACGTTCGATGGTCACGGGTCGTTTATCGAAGCTGCAAATTCAGCTTCTGCCAACCCACTTCCAACCACCCTTGACGTTAGTTGTGTCGCTGCATACAGCGATTCAGTTCAGTTTCGTTTTTCATACTTGCAGGCTCCTGAAGTTGGAAATGGATACAGCCATTACTACTGGGGCATCGATGACGTTGTTGTAAGTTCAAACGAGAACGCTGATGACCTTGCAATTATTCAACTCACAAATGGTGATATCTATAATGTTTGGGAATACAGAGTAACACCTATGGAGCAAAAAATTGCTGCGGCAGACGGTGGAGTTCTTGCTGGAGTTCTTTACCGCAACAACGGAACTGAAAACCAAGAATCGGTTGAAGTGCTTGTAGAAGTTCTTTCTGAAGAAGGAGAGGTACTTGCTTCTGTTAGTGAGACTATACCTACGGTCTATTCTTTTGCAAACGGTCTTAACTGCCCAGCAAACTCACAGGATACAATCTACATTGCTACTGGATGGGAGCCATCTACAACAGGCAACTACATCTTGCGTTCTACTTTAACTTCAGGCAGCAGTTCAGACACTACTCCTGAAGACAACACAATGTCTAAGGTGATGGTTTACACGGATGATGTATATGGTCACGATGACGAGGCCGCTTTAGACGGAGAGGTGTCCCCAAGAGAATCTGACATTGCTGGTCTTTACGACCCATCAGGACAAGGCGCATTTTACCACATGGTGAATGGGGGCTCTACGGCTTATGGTATCACAGTCGATTTCGGTGAAAACTGTGGTCTGAACATTAATGGTCAAGAAGGTGAACTGGAATTTGAGACACGTCTTTACTTCTACGACAGTGCTGTAGGTATTACAGACAGCCCTTTTGAAAGTGCTTTCTGGACCTACGACCCAGCTTGGACTAATGCAGGACCTTACTATCTTGAATTTGAGGACCCCATCGAGCTTGAAGCTGGAGCGGTGTACTTTGCAGCTGTTATTTCAGAATACGAAAGTGACGGTGGTCTCACCGTCAACGCTCAACTTAACAGTGATACGGACAACAGTACTGGTGAGTTTAACCAAACTGGTGATGGAGACTTTGTTTGGTTTACCTCTCAAACTTACTCTCCTGCGGTTCGCCTGATTCTAAGTGAGCGAGTTGGTGTAGATGAATTCGCCAATCTTCATGGGATTACATTAAACCAAAACATTCCTAACCCTGCATCAAACACAACGACTTTCAACTTCGATCTGAGCCAGAGTCGCTCAATTCAGTTTGAGATTCGTGACCTCAGTGGACGTGTTGTTACTCGCCTTGAAGAGGGAACTTTAGGAGCAGGTGCACACACTGTTACTTATGATGTAAGTGCACTTTCTAGCGGTTTGTACACCTATACACTCATTGCTGACGGTGTTTCTATCACTAAAAAAATGGTGATACGTTAAGTAAATATTACGTATAAAGCTCAGTAAAAACGGGCATTTGAAGAGGCATCCTGTTGAGGGTGCCTCTTCTTTTTTACGAGTTGTTTTATTCTTCAGTACTTTCGCATCATGGGATTGAAAGCTTCATTAAGTAAACCGTTCGCTAGAGCGGCCATGGTAGAGTTACGAACGAAATCGTCTCAACCAGCAAATGCTCAGTTAAAACAATTGAATGAAATTGTCAAGACGGCAGAGAAAACATCTTTTGGAAAGGACCATGGATTAAGAGATGGGATGTCCATTGAGGCATATCAAAGAGCGGTGCCCGTGAGTGACTACGAAGGAATCAAATCGTATTTAGAGAGAGCTGTTGCGGGGGAGCATAATGTTGTTTGGCCTGGTCTGCCTTTGTATTTCAGTAAAACAAGTGGGACAACATCAGGAGCGAAGTTTATTCCCATTACCGAGGCCAGTTTGTCGAACCACATCAACGCTGCGCGAAATGCTCTTCTTGCTAGGATTGTAGGTTCTGGAGATGCAAGTTTTGTAAGTGGAAAAATGATCTTTATACAAGGCAGCCCAGAGCTAGATAAAACAGAGGGGGGGTCTGACTTGGGTCGTCTTTCTGGAATCGTAGCACACCATGTTCCTAAATACCTGCTTCGCAATCGACTTCCTTCTATGGAAACAAATTGCATCGCAGACTGGGAAGAAAAGCTAGATGCCATTGTCAAGGAAACAGCTGACCAAGACCTGCGCTTGGTGAGTGGCATCCCTACTTGGGTTCAAATGTATTTCGAAAAACTACTTAAGTATACAGGTAAAAAAACTGTAGAGGAGGTCTTCCCTAACTTGAGCTTGTTTGTTCATGGAGGAGTGTCTTTTGCACCTTATGCTGAAAAGTTTAAGCAACTCATCGGATTTGACATCGCCCGCGTAGAGCTTTACCCTGCTTCGGAAGGATTTATTGCTTTTCAGGATATGCCAGACGCGGAGGGAATGTTACTCAATATCGCTGACGGGATTTTCTATGAGTTTATCCCCATGGATAAATACACGACTTCCCGTCCCCGCTTAACGATAGAACAAGTGGAATTGGGAGTGCAATATGCAATCATCCTGACTACGAATGCTGGGTTGTTTTCGTATGATATTGGAGATACCATTAAATTTGTGTCTTTGGAGCCTCACCGAATTGTTGTCACTGGAAGAACGAAACATTTTACCAGCGCCTTCGGAGAGCATGTTATTTCAGAAGAAGTCGATGCAGCGCTAATCCAGGCAGTCGAAGCAAATGTTTGTGTGGTGTCGGACATGCATCTCGCTCCTGAAGTAAAGCCTAAGAAAGGAAAGCCACATCACGAGTGGTTAATCGAGTTCGAATCAAAGCCCAAAGATCTCAAAAAGTTTGCTGTTGATCTCAACCAAGCTTTGTGCAACCTGAACACGTACTACAACGATTTGCAAAAAGACGGAGTATTGGCGCCTGCGAAGGTGACAGCCTTAAAGTCTGGCAGTTTTATTCAAGCGATGAAGTCAAAAGGCAAGTTGGGAGGTCAAAACAAATCGCCACGCCTCTCTAACGACAGGTCATTTGCAGAACTTTTACTATCCTAACTCTAAATAAGGAATGAAACTAGTTGCATTAACAGGTGGAAGTGGGTCAGGAAAGTCAACAATTCTAAATGGGATTAGAGATTACTTCGGCGACGATGTCACAGTTCTTTCTTTAGATGATTATTACCGACCTAAATCCGAGATTCCTGTTGATGATAAGGGAGAAACCAATTTTGATTTGCCCGACGCGATTCATTTTGACAACCTGGTTCGAGACATTCAGACGTTGCAAAGAGGAGAATCGGTAGAGATTGAAACATACACATTCAACAGAGACATGATGACCTCTGAATGTGTTAAAATTATACCTACCCAATGGCTCATTGTCGAAGGGCTTTTCGCTCTTCATGATCAGCGTGTTAGGGAAATGATAGACATTAAAGTGTTTATAACAGCCTCAGTTGAAACAAGGTTAAATCGAAGAAAATACAGAGATCTAACGATTCGTGGTTACAACAACAGGGAGGTTCAATATCAATGGGACAATCATGTTAGGCCTGCGGACATTGAGTTTATCCAACCCTGGAAGGACCAGTGCGATGTCGTCATCGACAACGAGGAAAATTGGCAAGAAGGAGTTTCTCATTTGATTTGTAAAATGGATTTGGTTTCCGAAAAAATTTAATCATCTCTTGATGAAAAAAGCATTTACTCTTCCGACTTGTAAAACATGCCAGCGCATTTTTGATGACATCAAACCAGAATTGAAAGGTTGCGAGATTGTCAATATTAAAGAAAGTGGAATTTCGTCGGAAGATCTTGACGCAATGAAAAAGCTTGCAGGATCCTACGAAGCGCTTTTTTCTAGACGAGCCATGAAGTTCAGAAGCTTGGGGCTCGCTGAAAAGAGCTTGTCAGAGCCAGATTATCGAACCCTCATCTTGGGAGAATATACTTTTTTAAAAAGACCTGTATTTTTATTTGACGACTACATCACTGTGGGATCACGAAAGTCAGAAGTCGAGAAAGCGAGAGAACGTCTTGGATAGAGACAATTCAATTTGGGCTCACCTTGCTCTGTTTGTTGTGGGGGCAGTCTATGCAGGAAATTATGTGGTGGCGAAAGGAATCATGCCAGATGTTGTAGGTCCTTCAGGTTTTATTGTTCTAAGAGTGGTGGGAGGATCTGCGATGTTCTTCTTCACCATGGTCGTAACAGGTCTGTTCACTAAAAGCCGCAGAGTTTTTGAAAAAATAGACAGAAAGGATTGGTGGAGATTTGTGGTCAGTGGTCTAAGTGGAGTTGCGGTCAACCAACTGTGTTTTTTTAATGGTCTTTCCCTCACAAGTCCCATTAACGCGTCACTGATCATGACGATCAACCCCATTTTCGTCTTGCTGGTGAGCTCTGTCCTTCTTGGATCTGTCATCACGAAACGAAAACTACTTGGAATTTTTGTTGGTGGTTTGGGCGCTTCGATGCTGTTTCTTTCCTCAGCGGAAAATACAGCTTCTGAACATCTTTCAGGCTCTACTCTTCTGGGAGACATCTTTATCCTCATCAATGCACTTTCGTATGGTGTATATCTTGTTGTAGTCAAGCCACTCATGAAAAAATACAGGCCGTTGACAGTCATCACTTGGGTCTTTTTCATAGGAACTGTGTTCGTTCTCCCTGTAGGTTGGGACCAAGCGACACAGATTATGTGGGGATCCTTAACCCCCTCACACATCCGCTCTATTGCTTACGTCATTTTAGGGACAACTTTCCTAGCCTATCTCTTAAACATCATTGCATTACAAAGAGTCGCTCCTGTTGTTGTGAGCATCTATATTTATTTGCAGCCACTTCTTGTGCTTGCTTTGGTCGGAATATTAGCACTTTTAGGCGTGAGTGAATATCACAAGGATGTCAATTTAATGACAGGAATTTGTGCTGTTGCGATATTCACAGGGGTTTGGTTAGTGAGTGTTCCAAAGGATTGGAAAACGGTGGTCGGAAAGTCGTAATTTGGGCATAGAAAATTTAAACAAGGAACGCATGGCTATTAAAAAACCTTTCAACCTTACGAAGTGGATTGAAGAAAACCGAGAACTTCTCAAACCACCTGTTGGAAACAAGAACATGTATGTTGACAGTGGTGATTACATCGTGATGATTGTCGCCGGTCCTAACGCACGAAAGGACTATCATTACAACGAAACAGAAGAACTGTTTTATCAATTGGAGGGAGATATCTGCGTGCGAATTCAGGAAAATGGCCAAGCAGTTGATGTACCGCTTTCAACAGGAGATATGTTTCTACTCCCAGCAAAAACCCCACACAGTCCTGTTAGATCTGAAAACTCTATTGGTCTTGTCATTGAGAGAAAGCGTGAAGCGAGTCACAAAGACGGGCTGATGTGGTTTTGTGAGGGTTGCAATACAATTCTTCACGAAACATATTTCAAACTCTCGAACATTGAGAAGGATTTTTTGCCTCGTTTCACACACTTTTATAGTTCTGAAGATCTCCGTACTTGTAAAACTTGCGGTGAGGTCATGGACAAAGACCCGAGATTTGTTAATTAACATTTGGGGGAAGTATTCAGTCTTGTAATTGTCTTAGATTGTGGTCTTAGCTTGAAATTCTGAAATTTTATTGATCCTGATATGAGAAATTTATTCTTTGCCTTTGTAACGTTATTCATTGTTCCTCTAGCTCCAAATGCTCAAAACAACTGTGTTGTCGACCTGGTTTTTGAAGCTTATTTTGAATATGTAACTGTTGGTTCTGTTGACTTCCCGGAGGGAGCGATACTGAACTGGAGCATCAACGGCGAGATGATGAATAACGGCAGTGTCGTTATCGACCTCTATTTAGATTTGTTTTTAAATGGTCCCGTAACAGTGTGTGTTTCGTTTGTATCAGATGCATGTCCTAATGGAGTAGAGATTTGTGAGACTGTGGATTTGAATGATTTAATTGGCGGAGGTGATGGAACCATTGAACCATGTACTGATTTAGAGGGTGTCTCATTTGGACTTTGTACCATGGTTCTGGGTACTGCTGTGGTGAATGGATCTTGCACATACGTAAGTGGTTGTGGCTGGGAGGTGAATGGAATTGATTACAGTCCCGCCTTTTACCTTACAATTGAAGCGTGTAATTCTGGGTGTAATAATCCCATTGATTGCATCAATCCTGATTTGATAGACCCAAATGCAGCATGTTTTGCCCTTTGGGATCCAGTTTGTGGATGCGACGCTGTCACTTATGGCAATGAATGTGAGGCAATTAACTATGGTGGAGTTACTTCGTGGACAGAAGGCGAGTGCAGTAGCGGCGGCGGCGATTGTCCTGAGATATTAGGGGCTATGCAACAACCCACGAGTCCATGCCATTGGGTTTTCGAAGTAGAAGGATCTGGAGATGGCGCAGAAGTGAATTGGGATTTCGGTGATGGAACCGGAGAACTGGCAGGTCATATCGCAGATCACCATTATGCTGAGGATGGAGAGTACATTGTAACAGCGATTTATTTGGATTCGCAGTGTGAGGGTCTTGTCTTGTCTGCTGTTGTTTCAGTAGAGGGGTGCGGCACAATTCAAGAAGAATGTACCATTGAACTTGACTATGAATTTTTTAATGGCTACGCTCTTTTCGAAGCATACAATTACCCAGACAGTATAGAGTTGGTCTGGACTTATAACGGCAATGTTTATGCTACTGGAACAAATACAATTCAAGTGTCAGAGCCCAACCCGTTCCCTGAAGAGGGTGTTTCGATTTGTGTCGGATATGAGAATCCAAGCTGTCCTGAAGG
>DDJR01000069.1:0-1695 GCA_002339135.1 Flavobacteriales bacterium UBA2619
ATCAGAATAATGTAGGGTTAACCAGGTTTTAAAACCATTAACCTTTAAGGTTTTAGAAAACTGTTTTACTTCATTAAATCCAGCATATTCATCACTTGGATCGACCCAAAGCTTTAATCTGACTGTATTTACTCCATTACCTTTAAGTATTGTCAATAAATCATTTTGATTCCCTTCCAAGTCATAGAATGTAGGGCTTAAATTTGCTATTTCAGGGAATCTTGAAATATCAACAGCAGAAATAAATGTTAAATTCCCATTTTCTTGAACAGGAACATCCAGATCATCCTTATTACAAGCAACAAAACTCAAAAAAATTATTAAGACCTGCAGTGTTCTATTCATATCAAATTATGATTAGCGTTGGGTAAATGTTGCAGACAAAAAAGAAAATAAAAACACACTAAACTTACTAAAAGAAGATTGTATTTTTAAAAAGTACGCCCACAGGGAGTCGAACCCCGAACCCCCGCCTTAGAAGGGCGGTGCTCTATCCAGTTGAGCTATGAGACCAGCTCTCTCTTGAACATTCTATTTAAGAGTGCGCAAAGATGCACATTCTTTTACGAAATCCATCTCTAACCCACAAAAACTATACAGATATATTGACAAAAAAAGAGCCCCCAATGTGGAGGCTTTTTTTAAATATGATGAATCTAAATGACTTATTCAGAGATACCTGAGTTAGAAGATCTGGATTTTTTATTGTTTCCTTTCGTTCTCTTCTTTGATTTAGAAGACTTCTCTTCAGCTGATGATGAACAGCAAGCTGCCTTCTCTCCAGTACTGCTACCTGAGCATGATGCCTTATCTTGAGATGAGCCGTTGGTGTTTTTAGAACAAGCAGCTTTCTCTTCTGCGGAACATGTTTTTGCAGAACCATCAGCACTTTTTGAACAGCATCCCTTATCACCTTCTGCCTTTTTAGAACAACAAGAAGCACTCATCTCACCAGAGGAAGCTACCTTATCGCCTTCTGCCTTTGAAGAACAACAAGAAGCTTTCTTTTCACCAGAGCAAGCAACCTTCTCTCCTTCAGCCTTCTTCGCACAGCATGATTGTTGTGTTTTTGTCTTGTCCGTAGAAGAAGCCACTGTCGCTGTTAGCTCTTTTGCGGGCGGCGCAGGAATACTCGCTTCAGTCTTCACTCCTTTCTTAACCTTAACAGGTGCATCTGACTGAGCAGATACTGTGAAGGCAAACATTACGAGTGCTCCAAGCAACAATATATTTTTCATGATAGAATAATTTAATTTTTTAAGTACGGGTAAATATACAACTTCGCCTCTTAAAGCCAAATATTTTATTTTCATTTAACAATTATAGCTCTCACGATTACTGTTATCGAAAAGAATTGTGTAAATTTGCAGTCCGATTTCGTGAAAGCGATTTCGATATTCTGGAGAGGTGGCAGAGTGGTAATGCAGCAGATTGCTAATTTGTAGCCGTTTTCGGCTCCCGAGTTCGAATCTCGGTCTCTCCGCACAGAAGCACCAACGCCCGCAATCGCGGGCGTTTTTGTGTGTTAACAATGTTTTTTGTTACTCAACCCTATCTGAACAACTTGCTGATTGAATGTTTAAATATGTTGATGTCTTTCGATGCTTGGTGCCTTGCCCTAAATTGTAAGCCTTTACGAGTAGAATTGGCTTAGATCAAGGGGGACGAAAAACAGACAAACCTACAGGCAGCCCA
>DDJR01000069.1:2087-10501 GCA_002339135.1 Flavobacteriales bacterium UBA2619
CTGTAGATTCCGAAATGAAGTCCATCGAATAAAAATCTAAAATGAATGCTCCCTTAACAATTTGAACTAAAGAAATGGAGTAAAATAGCCCATCAATTTTATTAAAAAATATTTTTAGAACATTTGTGTTTGATACGTAAAAAACTTACGTATCTTTGCGACCGCTTTTAACGCTCGGGGCGTGGCCCAGCCCGGTTAAGGCGCCTGGTTTGGGACCAGGAGATCGCAGGTTCGAATCCTGCCGCCCCGACGAAAGAACTACCGCCCTGACGCAAGTCAGTGGCGGTTTTTTCTTTAACAGTCTGTTGATGTTGGATTTAGACCAGGGATGTGAAATTGATATTTGCCGACAAGGCAAAATATCTCCGGAAGCGACCAGAAGCAAAGACACCCTTACGCAAACTGTACACATTAAAATCAGACGCTCAAAACAACCTCTATTGGGATCCAAGTCATGGAAATCCGAACCTCAGAATAGACTTAGACTCACAAAGAAAAAACTGAATACAGCAAGATTCACTCGACAATCAATTTCTGGACTTGTCCATCTACTTCAACTGTATACACTCCACTGGAAAATCCAGATACATCCACACTTTCTTTTTTGCTTCCTTCAAACTCCACCACAACTCTACCTTGAGCGTTATAAATGGTAATTGTAGAAAGGTGGGGATTCTCAATCGTAAGAAGCGAAGAAACAGGATTGGGGTAAATCTTAACCAGATTTTCAGCTGACTGATGATCCTCAACGTTATCCGGTAATGGCATAATTACAATAAGCGAAGCAACCATCCCAGATGATGCATGTGCATATCCTGAGCAATCATAGTTGTACTCTCCAAAAACAGTAAATAAAAAAGTTCCGATACAAGCTGGTTCATCTGTCACAGTAATTAAATCGAAACTAAAAGATTCTGGATTGTTAAAAGACAAGCCATCAAGACTACTTATATCTCCATTTGCATTGTGCATTCCTCCTGTATTAACCCATCCTACTGTTGTACCACCTACAATTTCAATCAAATCAGGAGTGAATGTCATACCAGATGTGTAGATTAATGTATCAGCTCCTGGACAAAGGTCTTGGGCTTGAATTTCAGAGATAAAAAAGACTGAAAAAATAAAAAGAGAAAAAAATGCAACTGTGGTTTTCATGACTGTGAATTTAAGATCAGTAAATTGGTTTACTAATTATATATACCTGATAAAGATAGTACTTGTGACACCTTTAAAAGCTTTAGATTTAAATTACTGATTTAAAGCGTAATATATCTCAAGTTGCTACCGTTTACTGAGTGATCAAGAAGCAAACCAGAAAGCTGCGGCTATGTCTATTTAGCGAACCTTTCAGCATATCTGTCAGCAACGTAATCTCCAATGGCCAGAGAAGCCGTTGCTGCTGGGGATGGAGCGTTCAGTACGTGAATACTCCTGTCGGTTGACTCAATTCGGAAATCATCTCGTGTGTCACCGTCCGTATTGAGCAACATAGCTCTAACTCCAGATCTGCCTTGACGGATATCATCCATGGTGAGAGATGGGACGAGGTGTTGAAGAGATTTTAAAAAGAGTCTCTTAGAAAATGCACGTCGGTATTCGTTGATCCCGAAAGAGATGTTGTTGAAGAAAAGTTTCCAGGTGCCGGCATAACTAAGCGCATCGAAGGTATCCTTCAAGTCGAAATCAGTTTTTCCGTAACCTTCGCGCTTAAACGTAAAAACTGCATTGGGACCACACTCAATTTCTCCATTGGTCATGCGGGTAAAATGCACACCAAGAAAAGGGAAGTCTGGATTAGGAACAGGATAGATAAGATTCTTAATCTTGTACTTAGCTTGATCATTAAGCTCGTAGTAGTCGCCTCGGAAACCCACAACGCGTTCTCGCAGCTTAACGCCACCCTTGCGAGCTAGGCGGTCTGCTTGAAGACCGCCGCATACGATTAGATGGTTTGCAAAATAGGAGGCTTTAGATGTAATAACGCGAGTTCCCAGACCCTCGTTTGTAAAGTCAAGCACCTCCTCTGACAGATGCACGGCTGATTTTTCATGAATCGATAGTGCGACATCAACCATCTTCTGCGTAGCATCCCTGAAATCAATGATGCCAGTACAAGGAACCCAAAGGGCCGACTCTCCCCTACACTCTGGTTCAATATCTCTAATCTGAGAACCGTTAATGAGTTCAATTCCTTCGATCTTATTCTCAAGACCTAATTTATGAATCTTTTGCAATGACGGAAGTTCTGCTTGTGTTGCCGCAACAACCACTTTTCCACAGACATCGTGGGGAACGTTGTGCTCCTTAGCAAATTTCACAAGCTCATGACGCCCCTTGACACAGTTCTCAGCTTTAAGAGAACCGGGCTTGTAATAGAGTCCTGAGTGGATTACGCCCGAATTGTTGCCTGTTTGGTGATCCGCTAAAACATCCATTTTGTCAATGAGAAGCATGGTTTTATTTGGGTAGCGTTTCTGCATCTTATAGAATGTTGCAGCACCTACTATTCCTCCTCCTACTAAAATAACGTCGTAATTTTCCATCGTGTTTCGAATCTCGGCAAAGGTAACAAGCAGATCAGAGAATGATGTTTACAATTTCATTAAAACGTGCTATCTTCCGCAGATGTTTAACAATATTTTCAAAAAAAGAGAGGGTCAAGAAAAAGTGAAGTGGGGATGGACGATGTACGATTGGGCGAACAATGTCTACTCGCTCGTGATTACAACTGCAATTTTCCCAGTGTTTTATAACAACATCACTTCAACGAAAGACCCGGAAACAGGTATGATCATTGAGGACACCATCACCTTCTTAGGTGTTGATTTTATCAACACACAACTCTATAGCTATGTGCTTGCTACTAGCTTTTTAACGATTATCATCTTGAGCCCTTTGCTTTCTGGAATGGCAGATTTTGCGGGTAAAAAGAAACTTTTTATGAGAATTTTCTGTTACCTGGGATCTGCTGGATGCCTGGGTCTTTATTGGTTTGACGCAAATCATCTTGAGTTAAGTATGATTCCCTTCTTTATGGCAAGTCTAGGATTTTGGGGAAGCGTCGGATTTTACAATGCCTACTTGCCTGAAATTGCGCCAGCTTCAGAACACGATTCATTAAGCGCAAAAGGATATGCAATGGGATATTGGAGCTCCTTAATTATTTTGGTGATTTGTGCCGGAATGATCATGGGGATAGGAACACATATGACAACATTCTCCTTCGTATTGGTGGCAATTTGGTGGTTTGGATTTGCGCACATCACCTTCAATGCTTTGCCTGAGCCTAGAAGAAAAGATTTGCCTGAAGGAAACCTTCTACTGCAGGGATTTAAAGAGCTCAGAGGTGTCGCCCGTGAACTGCTAGGCTACACGCACCTGAAAAGATTTTTAGGTGCCTTCTTTATTATGAGCATGGCCATCCAAACCATCATCATCATGGCTTCTTCTTTCGGAATTAAAGAAGTTGGACTTAATGAAACTGAACTGATTGTAACAATTTTTGTAGTCAATCTCTTAGCCATCCCAGGAGCCTTCGGCATGAGCGCGCTAAGTAAAAAGATAGGCAACATAAGGACGCTAATGACTTGTATTGCTGGATGGGCAGCACTCTGCCTGTACGCTTATTTTTTCGCAACAACCAAGATGGGGTTTTACGGAGCTGCTGGAGCAATCGGCTTTCTGATGGGTGGAACCCAAAGTCTGAACCGCGCCACATACTCTAAGCTACTCCCAGAGACTGACGACCTTGCTTCTTACTTCAGCTTTTACGAAGTCCTCGAAAAAGGCGGCTTGATCATAGGAATGTTCGGATGGGGCTACATAGAAGGCCTCACAGGCTCGATGCGTGAGAGCATCGTCGTGATGACTCTGCTGTTTATTATAGCCTTTGTGGCCATGCGATTCATGCCAAGAGAATACAGATTGAAGATTGACTACTAACTGATTTCCCAGTTATATCCTACTTTATCTCGAAAGTAACTCTGCGATTTTGAGCTCGCGAAATGTCATTGTCGCGCGTGCTCGCAGGATCCATATTCCCCATATCTGAAACAGATATTTGTGAAGCGAGTACACCCTCAGCTTCAAGCATCCTTCTGATTTGATCTGCACGATTCTTTCCTATCATCTTGTATCGAGGGTTAACCTGACCTTCATTTCTCTCGTCGTCATCGCTGTGACCTACCACTGTGATTTTCATCACAGGATTTGCCTTGAGGATCGCAGCCAAGGTCGAAATGGTTTGTTTGCCCGCGCCAGTTGGAGTTCGTTTTAAGAATGCATAGTAGATTGAACTCGATTTGACAATTTCAGTGTCAGTCATATCCACATCTTGAACTGAAGAAGAACCATAAACAAGGTCCATATCTCTTTCGTCAGCGGCTGCACAAACACATTGGGACTTCGCTTGAATGTCAATGATTTTAACGTTGTCGACGTAGTAGTAAGCATGGTTCATTTGTGCTCCTGAGATACCC
Organism: Flavobacteriales bacterium UBA2619; assembly: GCA_002339135.1. Lineage (GTDB taxonomy): Bacteria > Bacteroidota > Bacteroidia > Flavobacteriales_D > Sanyastnellaceae > UBA974. The sequence continues at coordinate 6,566 of DDJR01000069.1, forward strand.
AGTGGACGCTTTACTTTATCTATCGTCATGTTATCTCTTCCTCCGAAACATCCAATCACAACATACTCCTCTTGCCCTGTTCCCACAAAAGTGCCACAAAATGTCTCCCATCCATCAAGAAATTGAAAAACCTTGTTCGTCTTTTGCTGAACATCCGCTTGACGAATCATGTCGCCTGTATTGGGCTGCTCGATTTTTCTATCGCTCATCACAACACCGATCTCATTCACAGCAAATCGACTTAAATCTGCCAAGCTGATATCGAAAGACACACAGTACATCACATCTTTTTCAAGCGTTTTAGGGAGTTTTACTTCTAGATAACTTCTACTTAACCGGGGATCCTTAGAGTATGCTCTGAAACCAGCATAACAAAGTCCACCAGCAGGCTCCTGTTTTCCATAGTTGTTAGTAGGAACCGCAACCTTTTCCCCTTTCGCTCCATCACCGTAGACGTCAGCTGCCACTTCTGTAGCTGAGAACCAATCCATACTGAACTCTACCATTTGTCCATACGTACGAAGCTTGTTGATATTTGTATCCTCGAATCCACCATTAGGCACAAGATTAACCTCTTGAGCATCAGTAGATAAAGTCAAGGTAAAGACAGCAACTAGGGTGGTGAGTACACGGAAAGTATTTGAAGATTTCATAGTCGTATTTTTCAGTTGGGTTCTTACAGGTTAGCAAGTTAGCATACTTTGTGCCAAACCTACTTTTATTTCACAAACGTAGGTGCGATCACAAGATCTTTAGAACCGCGGGTGTGGACATAGAAACCTTCGCCGGATTTGGCTCCTAGTTTTCCAGCCATCACCATATTAACTAACAAAGGACAAGGCGCATATTTCGAAGCATCGAGCCCATCTTGAAGGACTTTCATAATCGACAGACAAACGTCAAGTCCGATAAAATCAGCGAGCTGAAGTGGCCCCATGGGATGAGCCATACCAAGCTTCATCACAGTATCGATCTCCTCAACACCTGCAACACCTTCGTTCAAGGTGATAATAGCCTCATTAATCATTGGCATTAAAATGCGATTGGCAACAAATCCTGGGTAGTCATGAACCTCAACCGGAGACTTACCTAAAGCAGAACTTAGTCCCATAATCTTCTCACAAGTCTCATCTGACGTTGCATAGCCACGGATAATCTCCACCAGCTTCATAATTGGAACAGGGTTCATGAAATGCATTCCAATCACTTTATCTGGACGGCGAGTCACTGAAGCGATTTTTGTAATCGAAATGGACGATGTATTCGTAGCAAGAATGCAGTTATCCGGAGCAGCGGCATCAAGATCCTTGAAGATCTTGAGCTTGAGATCAATGTTTTCAGTAGCGGCTTCAACAACCAGATCAGCATCAGATACAGAAGCGTTAAAGTCTGTTGAGGTAACCAGTCGAGACAAAGTCTCTGCTTTCTCATTCTCAGAAATCCTCTCTTTCGCCACCAGTCTGTTTAAATTCTTATCTATGGTTGCTAAGGCTCTATCAAGAGCGTCTTGTGACATATCGACAAGACATACACGAAATCCCTTTTGGGCAAACACGTGAGCAATCCCGTTCCCCATGGTGCCAGCACCAACAACCGTAATTGACTTCATGGTCTACTTTTTAGTCGTTTTTGTGGACTTGGTTGCAGCAGCCTTCTTTGCCGATGGGCTCTTTCTTACAACAGGCTTTTTTGCTGATGGTTTTTTCTTAGCAACTGGCTTTTTTGCTGATGGTTTTTTTTCATCAGCATCGTCTTTTTTCTCCTCCTCTTCTTCAAAAGGCAGTGCTTTTTGTGAAATTAAAAGATTGTACCACTGGACAAGTTTTCTCAAATCTGAAGCATATACTCTATCGTGATCTAAATCATCGACGACACTGTCTATAAAATCCTTGACTTCTTGCGGAGCAGAATTGTGAGAAAGAGCTTCCTTTCCTTTGTTTTTCTCAAAAATCGACTTGAGAATTTTACTAAGGGGAACATCTTCAGCTGTTGTGTACATGGTGATGTCACTTAAGCTGCTTACTCTAATCGAACCGGGGATACTAGACCGCTTCCCATCAAGCATGCTTTCTACAACTAAATTTTTTGTCGAGGATGCTAAAATCTTAAACAGTCCGGGCTTACCCGAAATCGCTAATACGTCTGAAATCTTCATGTTGCAAAAGTACGTTAAAACTCAGGAATAGAAGCTAACACGGAGATGGGTTTCGTGGGGTCAGTTGACACAGCGTAATGACTCAACCCATTCGTAAGAAGAAGCGTTGGAACCTTCAAAACCAGATTATACCTCGCCGCCTGATCTAGAGTCTTTTGAGACAGGGAGATAGACGGAGCCTTACACTCTGCAAGAAGAACTGGCATTCTGTCTTGATTAAAGCAGACCAAATCAGCTCTCTTAGCTACATCGTTTAAAATCAAAGTGTGCTCAACAGCCATCAGTCCCATTGGATAGCCCAAGTCTTCCGAGAGATGATAAATAAGGTGTTGTCTAACCCATTCTTCAGGTTCTAAGGCCACCCACTTCTTTCTAATCAGACAAAGTATCTCATCATGTTTCTCACCTTTTCTTGCAATAAGAGTGGGTCTGGGAAAATTCAATACCGGCAGATCAACTAATCTAGACATTCTGCAAATTTAATCTTCTAAGCTATAACTTAGCCCTATGGCGCACAGGCAAATTATTCGGGACATTCTCGCAGGGAAATTCTCACCATTGTATGTCTTGCATGGGGAGGAATCTTTTTTTATCGAGGAAATTTCTAAAGCCATTGTTTCAACTGTAGTCGATACCGCCTCCAAAGACTTTAACGAGTCGATTCTGTATGGACGTGATACAGATATTGCGGAAATCTTAGCTGCCTCAAGGAGGTTTCCGATGATGTCAGAGCGCCAGCTCGTCCTTGTCAAAGAAGCCCAGGAACTGAAGTGTTGGAAGCGAAAAGACGAACTTGAAAAGCTCGCCGCTTATGCAGAGTCACCACTTTCTTCAACAGTCCTTGTCTTCTGTTACATGAATAAGAAAATAGATGGACGGTCAAAAGCTGTAAAAACCCTCTCAAAAAACGGCATCTTATTCCTGTCTGAAAAGCTTCGTGAATACAAACTTCCACAGTGGATTAATGAATACATCTCAAGTGTAAAATTATCTATTGATCCTCAATCTGCACAACTGATTGCAGAATACCTCGGCAACGATCTTCGAAAAATCACGAACGAAATCACAAAAATAAAGATTTCACTGCCCGAAGGTTCAGCCATTACCTCAGAAGTCATTGAAAAGCACATAGGGATAAGCAAGGATTACAATGTCTTCGAACTTCAAAGAGCACTTGGAAACAAAGACATTGAGAAATCCTCTCGCATCGTGAATCACTTTGAAGCCAATCCCAAAAACAATCCTCTTGCGATGGTCATCCCAGTATTGTCTGCTTACTTCTCTAGATTGTTTGTTTACCATGGTCTCAAAGACAAATCCCAAAACTCGGCTGCCCGCGCCATGTCATGTAGCCCCTATGCAGTCCGAGATTACTCTGCCGCCGCCAATGTTTATTCTGTATCCAAAGTGGCACGCATCTTCGGATATCTTCGAGATGCCGATCGCAAATCTAAAGGCCAAGGAAATGCGACAATCTCTGATGGGATGCTCTTACGCGAAACGGTTTTTAAGATTCTTCATTAGGTGCTTTTTTGGTTGTGTTTTTTAAAGGAATGTTTAACACATAATCATGTTACATTCTCTACAACACAGTATTGCACATCACTCATCTTTCAAACTACCCCCAAGACACAACACAACCACGACCCTGTTCGCAGGGAGGAAGAAGCAGTTGAATAAAAAGAACAACAAAACTTACTGTAAAGAAATAGAAAGCGAAGACTTTGGCTTTGTTGGCGACTATTTATACAAGTGTACGTACTTTTAGCAAATGGACTTTA
>DDJR01000066.1:0-7005 GCA_002339135.1 Flavobacteriales bacterium UBA2619
TGAAGCGGAAATGAATAAACGAAGCGAAACACCTTGATGTTTTGAGAAAATACGTCACTATAAAAACAAAAAGCTCCAACAAAAATGTTGGGGCTTTTTTTTTGTCTTAAAAGAAAGAGGTCTGTAGAAAAATCAAATTCCTTTCACCCAGTTTTTCAACATCAACCTTCCCTCGGCAGTAAGCACGGATTCAGGATGGAACTGAAGACCTAAAATCGGCTTTGTTTTATGGGAAATCGCAAGCACGATGTGGGTTTTACTCCTCGCGACAACCTTCAAGTTAGAAGGCAGACTGGCTTCCACAACAGACCAACTGTGGTAATGACCAACTTCACAACCTGAGCTAATATTCTCGAAAATATCACATACTTCGACTATTTGCAACACGCCCACCCGTCCGTGGAGGACTTCATTCATGTTCTCTATTTCTCCACCAAAATATTCTACAATAGCCTGAAGACCTAAACAAACACCTAAAATTGGTTTCCCTGTTTTATCTGCCGCAGCCAACACCTCCATTAAACCTGGAGCTTCCGAAGGCAATCCAGGACCAGGAGACAACACAATGGCATCGAAAGGATCAAGCAGATTTTCAAGATCAGAATCAAGCTCTTCTGGCCTAACAACAGAGACACACGCACCTGCTCTTTCAAGGTCATGTGAAAGATTCCATGAGAAAGAATCGTGATTGTCGAAGAGTAAAACGTTCATTTGGTATAATTTGCTGCAACTTAGCAGCAAAGATATCTTTAAATTCATTCCAATGTCACAACATCTTCACACAGACAACGCCGCAAAGCCTATAGCATCATATTCTCAGGCAGTCAAAGCTGGGGAGCTGGTGTTTGTGAGTGGCTGCATCCCCGTCAATCCAGAAACTGGGGTCTTAGAGGAATCTAATATTGAAGAGGCAACAGCACAATGTCTTGAAAATGTCAAACAAATACTTCAAGGTGCAGAACTCGGCTTAGGCAACATCGTGAAGACATCAATCTTTATGATACATACTGAAGATTATGCAGGAATGGATGCAACATACGCTCGCATTGTTCCACAACCATACCCCGCAAGAGAAGCCGTTTTTGTGACTGCTTTGCCTAAAAACGCGAGAATAGAAATTTCAGTCATCGCAAAAATTCGATAAGCCTTAGACATTGAACACCTTGAATAAAAATTAGAACAAAAACTGACCATTCCCTCCTCTGGCCTCAAATTTTATATCTTTTAAAAGAGGTGATTTGATATTAAGTCTAATCGAAAAACTTTGCCTCACTCCTATGGGAATCCAATTGAATGTGAGTTCCCAACAATGGAGATCCCAGTGAACATTAATCGCTGTTGGTGTGATTTCTCTGTATTTTAAATCGTAACCTGACGTTAGATCTAAAGTCCATTTAGAAAAAAGTTTCACACCTCCTCTGACAGCAATTCCATGCGTTATCGCTAAGGTGTCAGACTGGAGCTCTGCGTCAAAGAGTTTAGACAGGTTCATCGTATAATCCAATCGCGCATTCCAGGGAAAGTCACGTTCACTTCCTCCATTAAATTCAGTCCCAACAGACGCTGTTGCTCGCTTAAGTCTTGCAAAACCTGTTCTCAAACCACTGGACGCTAAAAATGTTGAAACGGAAGCACCCGTCGTGTCTTGAGCATAAGCCGAGTGAGTCGAAGTGAAGTTAACATTCACCTTGTTAAAGAGACTGGTAAAGCCCCTTGATTGAATGTCCGAAAGCTGGAGAGAGTCGGCTAAAAAATTGTAGCTCACCGAAGAGGAAAAGCTGTCTATAATTTTTATCTTTTTGACTGTTTCTGAAGATTTATCGAAGATTTTCGCCTCCAAATTCTGACCCAAAGAAAAGTTAACAGCACCCGATTCACGAAGATCTAGAGGTGAAAAACGATTCAGTTCCCAAGGATTCCATGAAATGGATTCGTCATTTAACACTGCTATTTGGGAGCGGGTTTTTTCAGGAGTGTAGCTCATTGAGATACTTGGAGACAAAACGTGCCGAAGTGCTTTTAAACGTCGTCTTTCGGCAAAAGTAAACATTCCATAAAACCTTGTGTTTGCACTTATTGACGCGCTCCAATTCCTGTCCGTAATGATTCCGACAAGTGTATCTGATTGCTCAATTAACTCTCCTTCGACATCATAAGAAAGCGACTTTGACAGTTCCGAAAACCCCATAAATTCATCATACTTAAACGAAGGAGATAGGGTGAGAAAACCTAGTGAGCCACTTGATGATGCTGTAATACTGTGCTTGAGTCCACTTTTTATTTCCAGAGTAGAAAAATCAAAAGAAGCAAGAGCAGAGTCCGAAATTTCAGCGATATTTTCGAAACGTGAACTGTAACTCATCGAAATTCCATCTAAGATTTTGCTGCTGCCCTTTTCAACATTCAAGAGATCACTGATCGTTCTTCGACTCATGGTCAGTGTCGCTGAAGGCAATGTCATGGACACATTTCCGGTGAGAGAGTTTTGTGAATGTCTGGCACTTGTGGTAAGTGAAAATGGAGATCTAGGAGAAGTATAACTCCATTGCAAACTTGACTGGAAGGTGTTCGATAGGAAATCCTCCATACTGGAATTGAGGTTTTCTTGGAAAATGTCTGACGAACCGAAATTGAGAGATGCTGAAAACCTTTGGTTGGGCCTAGATCTTGGGTCTTGGGTGTGCGTCCACCTCACGAAGAAATTGTTCTCTTTTGTAAACCCTGGAAGACTTTCAAATCCAGAGACTCTTCTGTTGTAGCTCAGGTTAAAATTTCCGTTCGACTTGTACTTGTAATTGTATTGGGACTGATTCTTCAATGCCCATGTCCCCCCTGAGTATAAATCAAACAGCATTTTTGTATTCCAATGATCTCCCAAAGGCAAAAAGTATCCCAAATCCTTAATGAAAAACCCCAACGCACCACCATCACCATAACTGGGAAGAAGAATTCCATGAGAACGTTTTTCTTGGTTTAAAGGAAACCAAGCAAATGGAAGAGCCAGAGGAGTTGGTAATTTTCTGAACTTCATATACATAGGCCCAGATATGACTTTGTCATCTGGGTAAAGAATCGCACGTGATAAATGAAAATGAAAGTGAGGGTTATCCGCGTTACAGGTAGTGAACTTTCCATCTCGCACATGGATTTCATCACCAGGAAGACGTTTTGAATTTTCAGCATGAAAAACAAGTTCGCCTTCCGTGGTTACAGAATGATGGCTAAACCCTTTTTCTGTCATAAAATTATAACACAACTCATCCTGTGTGAAAATTGAGGAGCCTTGTTTAAAAACGGGGCGTCCTGTCCAATTTTCTAAAGAGTCTTTCGTTCCATAGGCACATGCTTCTCTAATATCAGTCCGGTAAATGACTCGATCCGCCATCAACTCAACATCTCCACTCTTAATGACCACCTGCCCGTACAATAGAACCAAGCTGCTGTCCACCACCATCACGATGCTATCTGAAGCAGAATATGTGACGGAATTATCCTGAGCACAAAAACGCTCGTTTTTCAACACAAGAAACAGGAAAAGGAAGAACATCCCTAACCTATATACATATGTATTTCCTTTAATTTCGGGGTAAGCCATGAAGTATCTAAAACAACACTCAAAGCTACAGAAACCCGCGGCGCTTGCGTTAGCAATTGTCGCCGTTTTTGCAACGGCAGCTTTTACACCTCTCAAACCCACTCTTGTTGTGGTGATTGATGCAGGACATGGGGGCAAAGACCCTGGAAATTTAGGCACTGGCAGATATACATTGACTGAAAAAGATGTTACACTATCGGTCTCGAATACCCTGGCCACTTATATCGGTGAAAAAATGCCGGATGTAAAAGTGATCCTAACCAGAAAAGACGATTCATTCCCTAAACTCTCAACTCGCGTAAAAATTGCCAACAACTCAGAAGCTGATGTTTTTATTTCCATTCACTGTGACGCCTTTTCTTCTTCGAGTGCAATTGGAAGTGGAACATATGTTATGGGCATGCACAAGACAGAAGCCAGTCTCAAAAGTGCGATGAGAGAAAATGCGAGTATCTACAAAGAAGACGATTATGAGGATGAATACGCTGGTTTTGACCCCAATGATCCGGACACATACATTGCTCTGTCTTTGCGCCAAAATGTATTTTTAGACAACTCACTTCAACTCGGCTCGCTCATTCAAAACCAATTTCATGAAAGGGTCGGACGAATCGACAGGGGTGTTAGGCAAGCAGGATACTACGTGATCTCATTTACCTCCATGCCAAGTGTGCTGGTAGAACTCGGTTTTTTAACGAACCCTGAAGAAGAGGACTTTCTTATGAGCAAAAAAGGACAGGAATATATGGCCTCAGCACTATTCCGAGCCTTCAGAGATTACCGTGTCGCTCAAGGATTGGGAACAGGGCTGGTTGATGCTGAAATTCAACCGAAAATTGACATCGAAGTCTCTGAAGGAGTGTGGTTTAAAGTACAAGTCACCTCTTCTCCTACTCAACTTGACAAATCCTCTTCAGTTTTTAGAGGTCTTCAAGACGTGGACATGTATCTTAGTGGTGGTTTATATAAATACACAGTAGGGAAGTTTAGACAAGCTGAGGAAGCTCACAACAGAAAACGAGAACTGCGGGACCAAGGTTTTAACGGAGCTTTTGTTGCAGCATTTAAAAACGGGTCTCGAGTTCCAATGTCTAGCGTAACGACTGAAAGATAACACCTTGAGCAAAGACATAAAACAACATAGAGTCTCACAAGAGTTTAAAATTGGCACCCTAATGATCATAGGGGTTGTTTTGCTTGTCACAGGAGTTAACTACCTCAAAGGTTTTAATCCTCTCAGCAAACAAACTCATTTATTTGCTGTTTACGAAAGAATCGAGGGACTTTCTGTCTCAAACCCTGTTTTGGTAAATGGTTTCAAAGTTGGACAAGTCACGAAAGTGAATTTTTTAGAGGATGGTGATGGGGAGCTACTTGTAGAATTCACGATTGAAGAATCTTCACTCAAAGTACCGATTGACTCTGAGGCAAAAATTTACTCTTCTGACCTCTTTGGAACGAAGGCCATCAAGATTGAACCTGGCATTGCACAAACGTATATCCAAGATGGAGACACGCTTCTGTCTTCAGTTGAAATGGACATCACAGCTGCTGTAAGAAAGGAATTAGAACCACTTAGACGCAAAACTGAAGAGTTGATTAAAGGGGTGGACGATATTCTAATCAACATGAAAGCCGTTTTCGAAGACGACGCAACTCAAGGTCTTCCTTCTGCATTTGAGAGTATGCAACGAACACTGAGAACAATCGAAAATACTGCTGAAAATTTTGACGCACTTGTTGAAAACAATGCCATTGTATTAACTCGAATCATGACGAATGTCGATGCATTGGCACTTAACCTAAGCAAGAACAACAAGAACATCAATAACATTATTTCTAATTTCTCTAACCTCAGTGACTCGTTAATTACTGTAGATATAGCTAGAACCATGTCGAAGGCTGAAAAAGCTATGGACGAAATTACTGTGATCACAAGCCGTGTTAACCGAGGTGAAGGCACCTTGGGTAAATTAATGGTGGATGACTCACTTTACAATGGCTTGGTCGAATCCAACATTGAAATTCAAGAACTCTTAGACGATTTGCAGTTGAACCCTTGGAAGTACGTAAGGGTAAGTCTTTTTGGAAGAAAACAAAGTGCGAAAATGTCGAAAGGAGATGTCAAACGAATGGAAAAAATGATTCGTGAGGAAATGGCACAACAAAAATAACATAGCTTAAAACACGATGATTTCACAGTTGATTTTTGTCTTGATGCTGGGGTTGGGAGTGTACCTTTTCGCTCGCCGTGTTGCGTTTATTCGACGGAACATTAACATGGGGCGTGACATTGATTTGTCCGATCGAAAACCTGAACGTTGGAAGACAATGGCTATGGTGGCTATGGGCCAAAGCAAAATGGTTGCTCGTCCCGTAGCTGGGATACTTCACATATTCGTGTATGTCGGATTCGTAGTCATCAATTTAGAAATGCTCGAGATTGTAATCGATGGAATCTTGGGCACACATCGTGTGTTTTCTTTTGTTGGTCCTGTTTACGATTTTTTAATTGGAACATTTGAGTTTCTTGCATTGGGTGTCCTTCTTGCTTGCGTTGTTTTTTTAGTACGACGAAACGTTATCGCATTGGCTCGATTTAAATCAAAAGAAATGGGTGGGTGGCCATCTCTTGATGCAAACATCATCTTGGTTGCTGAGATTGTACTCATGTTTGCATTTCTTAGCATGAATGCTACAGACGCAATTGCTATGGAAAGAGGCCTTGACCATTACGTTGTTGCAGGCAGCTTCCCGATTAGCACCTACCTCAGTCCTCTTTACGCAGGTCTTAGCGATGTCGGACTGGTATTTGCTGAACGTGGGTTTTGGTGGCTACACATTGCGGGAGTTCTCGCATTTCTTGTCTATGTTCCCTATTCGAAACACTTTCATATTTTACTCGCTTTCCCCAACACATATTATTCCAACCTTGACGAAAGTTCAAAATTGAACAACATGGGGTCTGTAAAAAAGGAAGTTGATCTGATGATGGATCCTACAGCCGACCCTTATGCAACTCCTGCACCCCTTCCGGAAGGGCAAGTGGAAGATCCACCATGCTTTGGTGTAAAAGACGGTACTGACCTTAACTGGAAACAGATCATGGAGGCTTACTCATGTACCGAATGCGGAAGATGTACTTCTGTTTGTCCTGCTAGCAATACAGGGAAAACATTGTCCCCCAGGAAGATCATGATGGATTGCAGAGACCGAATGGATGAGATAGGGGGAAACAGAGATGCAAATTCAGGAGAGTTTAAAGAAGATGGAAAGAAATTGTTGAGTGATTTTATTTCTGAAGAAGAGATCTGGGCTTGCACATCTTGCCAAGCATGTGTAGATGCCTGTCCGATTAACATCAACCCAATGGGGATTATTTTAGATATGCGTCGCAGCCTCATTATGGA
>DDJR01000066.1:7411-10760 GCA_002339135.1 Flavobacteriales bacterium UBA2619
GCAGCCAGCAGAGGCGACTGGATTAAAGATGCGTAAACCATGAATACTTTTAAAGTTCCCACAATGGCGGAAATGACCGCTGAAGGAAAAGCTCCTGATGTTCTCTTTTGGGTAGGTTGTGCTGGAAGTTTTGACGACAGGGCAAAAAGCATAACCAAAGCCATTGCAAGAATACTCCATCACACGAACGTGAGTTTTGCTGTGCTTGGAGCTGAGGAAAGTTGTACAGGAGACCCTGCAAAGCGGGCGGGCAACGAGTTCCTATTTCAAATGCAAGCTGCAGCAAACATTGCTGTACTGAATGAATACGGTGTCAGGAAAATTGTTACAGGTTGTCCTCATTGCTTTAACATCATGAAGAATGAATACCCCGAGCTTGGCGGAAACTATGAAGTCATGCACCACAGTCAAATCATCGCAACATTAATTGCTGATGGAAAACTGACACTTGCTGATGACCACCCTTTTAAAGGAAAACGAATCACCTTCCATGACCCATGTTATTTGGGAAGAGGAAATGGAGAATACAACGCTCCACGTTCTGTCATTGAAGCACTCGATGCGGAGCTTGTTGAAATGAAGCGTTGCAAATCAAAAGGACTGTGCTGTGGAGCTGGTGGAGCTCAGATGTTTAAAGAAGCTGAAAAAGGAAACAAAGAGATCAACGACGAACGCACAGGCGATGTGATCGAAACGAAAGCGAGTGTTGTAGCAACGGGTTGTCCTTTCTGCAACACAATGATGACAGACGGTGTCAAGTCCGCTGAGAAGTCAAATACAATAGATGTTCAAGACATTGCCGAGATGATCGCCAAGGCCGCAAATATTTTACCAGAATAAACATGTTACTACAAGGAAAAATTGCAATAATTACGGGAGCTTCTAGGGGCATAGGCAAATCCATAGCACAGTCATTTATTGCTCAGGGAGCTACTGTTGCTTTTACATACCGCAGCTCTGAGGAAAAAGCGCTGGAGCTTGAACAAGAACTAACTGGAAATGGAGGCACCGCCAAGGGGTTTAAGTCTGACGCTTCTAAAATGGCTGATGCGGAATCTCTTGTAAAAGAGGTTTTAGAATCCTTTGGAACTGTTGACATCGTCGTAAATAACGCTGGAATTACTGATGATACTTTGCTGATGCGAATGACTGAAGACCAATGGGACAGAGTCATAAATGTCAACCTAAAAAGCTGCTTTAATCTGACTAAATCCGTGCTTAAAACAATGTTAAAAGCAAGGTCTGGTTCAATCATTAATATCAGTTCAGTGGTGGGCGTTCAAGGAAATGCAGGCCAAGCTAACTACGCAGCTTCTAAAGCAGGGATACTCGGTTTCACCAAATCAATCGCACTGGAACTCGGCTCTCGAAACATTCGCTGCAACGCAATAGCACCCGGCTTTATTGAAACCGAAATGACTGCAAAACTAGACCAGGAAACTGTTGCAGGATGGCGCAAAGCAATCCCTTTAAAAAGAGGAGGAACACCAGAAGATGTAGCCAATGCGTGTGTTTTCTTAGCCAGCGATATGTCCTCGTATATCACAGGCCAAACAATGAATGTTTGTGGCGGAATGATCACAGCGTAAAATTCATCAATGCAAGATTTATTTACCGACCTACAGATAAACGCTCCTCTTTGGCAATGGGTTCTAGGTGGCTGTGTTGCATTGGGTCTGGCGTTACTTAGGTACGCTACTGGTTCAGACAGGCCGACACAACCATGGTTAAGATGGGGATTGGGGATGTTGAGGTTTTTCATTTTAGGAACTCTCTGCTTTCTTCTACTAGAACCTCTGATAAAGTCTTTAACGAAAGAAGTCGAACCTTCAAAAATTATTTTAGTTCACGATGGAACTTCGTCACAATGGATGGGGAAAGATAGCACGGCAAGAAAACTTGAATTACAGACATGGATTCAAGAACTTCCTGCATTTTTTGAAGATCAAAACATTGAAACGAAAAGCTTCGTGTTCGGTGCCAAACTTCAAAGTCTAACAGCTCTCTCAATCAAGGAAGACTCTCTTCAATTTGACTTGCCTAGAACTGATTTGGCAGGAGCTATTAAAGATGTTAAAGATCTGTATTCGCATAAAAACGTTGCAGCAGTCATTGTCACAACTGACGGGTTAACAAATCGAGGATACAGTCCTGAGTTTAGCTCAGAGTTTATGAATACTCCTCATTTCTTTGTGGGTAGTGGTGATACAACAAACATCAAAGATTTAAAACTCGATGATTTAATCTGTAACGACGTTGCCTATCTGGGAAATGACTTTCCAGTAGAAATTAGACTTCATGCAAAAGGTTTTAAAGGCGAGAAAATTACCTCCACCTTATTTGTCAATGGAGAGAAAAGAGACGAAGCCGTTTGGCTGACAGAATCAAAAGTCGATTACAAAAGCCATAATTTTACAGTAAGGGCAGACAAAAAGGGAGCTACGAAGATTCGCGTCACCTCAAAATCTGAGAACTCCAATGAATATTTGTTGACTAACAATTCCGGAACAACCATCGTCGATGTTCTAGAGAGCAAGAGAAGGGTCTTGATTGTGGCCGATGCCCCACATCCTGATGTAGCCGCAATAAAAAATGCAGCACAAAGTAACAAGCATCAAGAAGTTAACGTTATGTGGGCGAGTGAATTAAGTGAAATAGATTCAATACCACAATACGACATCATGATTCTGCACAACTTGCCAAACCCACAACATCCACTCCCTGATGCTGTTGGGAAGGCAATTGCAAAAGATGTGCCTATGCTATTTTTCGGGGGTGCCAGCGTGGATTGGAAACAATTACCTGCAGAAAGAACAGGCTTCATCTATGAGACTTCTGACCTGTCTGAAAGTGTCGGCGGAGACTTAAACAATGTGTTTTCTTTATTCTCTGTGGACGAAAAATTAGAAGCACAGCTATCGTTCTTACCACCATTAAACTCCGTGTTAGGCAAAGTTGAAGCAAAAAATTCACTCGAAATCTTGCTGTATAAAAAGCTAGGGACCCTAGAAACCACATGGCCTTTGTGGGCGTTTAACAAAGATGCTTCTGGAAGAAAGAGTGGAGTGGTATTGGGCGATGGAGTGTGGAGATGGAGGATTGAGAGTTTTATTCGAGAAGGCAATTTTGAAACATTTGATCACTTAATCAACAACTCCATTAAATACCTGTCTAGCAGAGAGGATGTCCGAAGATTTAGAATAGAAGCTTCAAACACCTTGTTCGAAGATGAAAGGGTAAAGTTCAAAGCTCAAGTTTATGATGCCTCGTTGAACCCCACCACAGATGTAGATATAGAGTTAACGTTGACGGACAAAAATGGGAAAACTTTTTCTTTTTACTTTACCCC
>DDJR01000013.1 GCA_002339135.1 Flavobacteriales bacterium UBA2619
TCATTTGAGCGTTTCGATTATAAAATATTGACTTTCTTTAATTCGCCAGAAGTTGAGGACGAACTTCGAAGCAAGTTTGACGCTTTCATGCGTTATCTAGAAACAGATTAAGCCCATTAAATCAAAGTTTATGCGCATAGCTTTATTCGGAAAACCATTTAAGAAAAAACACAACGATGCCGTTCAGCATCTTGTTGACCGCATACACGGTCTAGATTCGGAGGCTTTTGTTTACAACGATTTCATGGATTTCCTCAAGGGGTCAATGAAAGTTCCTTCGACCTTGAAAACCTTTAATTGTGCGGAAGATATTAAAGGCTATGATGTTTTATTTTCAGTGGGAGGAGATGGAACATTTCTCGAGTCTTGTACTTTGGCTTCTGAAAATGGCATTCCTATCATGGGTATAAATACCGGTACATTGGGTTTTCTATCAAATGTAGGTACGGACTCTATCGATGAAGCCATAGATTCAATTGTCTCAGGAAAGACTTGGATAGATGAACGCTCTCTTTTAAAAGTTGAAGCTGAAGGCGTCGATCTTGGAACATTTCCCTACGCATTAAACGAAGTTGCCATTCACAAGCGAGATACTGCAAGCATGGTGGTTGTAGAAGTTCATCGTGAAGAGAGATTTGTTAATACTTACTGGGCTGACGGTTTAATTGTATCGACAGCAACAGGTTCTACAGCATACAACCTAAGTGTGGGTGGTCCAATTATATCACCAAGTTCTCAAGTCGTTGTAATTAGCCCAATCGCGCCACATAACCTTACAAATCGACCTTTGATCGTGCCTATCGAAGGTGAGATAACACTTTCGCCTGATGGACGTGACGCAAGCTTTTTACTTTCACTGGACAGCCGTTCATTTCGAATTGCTCCAAGGTCGAAAGTCACAGTTAACCCAGCTTCATTTAAAGCTCAATTCTTAAATTTGGCCCACCAAAACTTCTTTAATATTATCCGCTCTAAAATGCATTGGGGAATTGATCCGCGTGAACGATGAAAAGCTACATATACTTCCTTTTCATTTCGCTTATCACAGCAATACAGCCGGTGTCGATCGCCCAGACCTTTCAAAGCTCTAGCAAGGAAATTGGTTACCAAATTGGCACTTCTTATTACCTCGGAGACCTCAACCCTAAAAACCCACTTGGCGGCAGACAACACGTTACGCAGGGAGGGTATTATAGACATCACTTTAATTCGAGAGTGGGGGTGAGACTTCAACTTTTACAGGGCGTGGTTGAAGCATGGGATGAAGACAGTGAGAATGGTTGGGCTCAGAACAGAAATTTGCATGTTAGAAATAAGATTGTCGAATTTTCAGTTTCTGGAGAAATCAACTACATTGATCATGTTATGGGCGATCCTGGGGATAGACTCACGGGATATCTCTCTGCAGGCATTGCTTATTTTACCCATGATCCAGAAGCACAGGACAGTTATGGAAACTGGCATCCATTGCAGCCTTTAGGAACAGAAGGTCAGGGCTGGGTTCTTGACAACAATCCTTATAAACTAAGCGGTTTAGCTATTCCCATTGGCATGGGGTTTAAAATGAATGTGGGCCCAGCGATTGCTTTTCAGATTGAGTGGGGGCTTAGAAAGACATGGACTGATTACTTAGACGATGTAAGCCGATCTTATGTTAGCCCAGTTGAAATCAGGCAGTCTCGTGGGGATTTGGCTTTTGAAATGGCTGACAGAATTCTTGCTTTGCCAGAAGGAGTTTCTTCAGCAGAGGGTTTGCAAAGAGGGGATCCAGGTCTGGATGATAAATATGGCTACTTCCTAGCTTCCATTGCATTTAGAGTTAGCAAGAAACCAACATCATGCTGGAATCAATGAGTAGTTACAAAATGAATTCCGAAGAGGCAAAGATTAGGAAAGACCTGCTGAGTTCTTTTGATCTTGACCCTCAAAACATCCCACAACACATCGCCATTATTATGGATGGGAATGGACGTTGGGCTGAAAACAGGGGTGAGAATCGTATTTTTGGACATTTAAACGGTGTCGAATCTGTTCGATCTGCTGTAGAGACGGCTGTTCAATCAGGGGTGAGGTATTTAACTCTGTATGCATTTAGTACAGAAAACTGGAACCGTCCCAAGGAAGAGGTTGCTGCGCTCATGGATCTCCTGGTATCAACGCTTGTTCAGGAGATGGACGATTTGAATAAAAAGGGAGTTAGATTGAATACCATCGGAGATCTTTCGGCTCTGCCCGACAACTGCAACAACCAATTAAAAAAAGCGTGTGCGGAAGAGGTGGAAGAAGTTCGTTTGGACTTAATTCTGGCACTTAACTACAGTGCCAAATGGGAAATTATTCAGGCCGTAAAAGCCATTGTCAGTAACAACATGAGTGTTGATGAGATTACGGCAGATGCTTTTGAGAGCTTTTTACAAACGACAGGGATTCCGGATCCAGAGCTTATGATCCGAACCTCTGGTGAGCATAGGATAAGTAATTTTATGTTATGGCAATTATCGTATGCGGAATTCCACTTTACATCCGTACTTTGGCCCGATTTTCGTAGTGAACATTTCCTCACTGCAATTCAAGATTTTCAAAACCGAGAACGTCGTTATGGCGGACTTCTTCAAACGAATGATAAATGAGAGCTTTTTTGCTTGTAACAGCCTTTTTACTATCATGTGTTCTTTCATTTACTTCCGCACAAGACACTTCTGTTGAAGTCCTGGATCTAAGTATGTCTCAAGAATACCGAATAGGTGGCATTTCGGTTGTGGGAGCAGAATATACCGATATTCAAGCAATTAAATTGTTTAGCGCTTTGCAAGTCGGTGAAACAATTTCCATTCCTGGAGAAAAGATAGGTGAAGCCATTACAAACCTTTGGAATCAGGATTTGTTTGAGGATATAAGAATAGAAGCTGCTCAACTCAGAGAAAAGGATGTCTATCTAGTTATCCGCGTTAAAGAACTCCCTAGACTCACTCGCTATAGTATTGCGGGTGTAAACAGATCGGAACAAGAAACCATCAAAGGAAAAATAGATCTGATGACTGGTCGCATCGTGAATGAAAACGTTTTGGCCACAGCAACCAAACGGATCAAAGACCACTATCGTGACAAAGGGTTTTTAGATATTGATGTGTCCATTGTTCAGCAGGTAGATTCGTCATTTGCGAATGGAACCATTGTGCGCGTCAACATTGACAAAGGCGCAAAAGTCAAAGTAGACCTCATCACGATCAATGGTATTAAGGCTTTTGAAGCGAAGAAGGTAAAACGTAAATTTAAATCAACCAAGGAAAAAACCTGGTGGAGATTCTACAAGCCATCAAAATATTTGGCCAATGACTTTAAGTCAGATCAACAAGCTATCATTGCGATGTACAACAATGAAGGATACAGAAATGCTCGTATTCTAAGAGACTCCATTTACAGAACTGAGAAAGGTCTTGTGGGTTTAATCGTTGATTTGGAAGAAGGAACTCAATTTAGTTTTGGCAACATTACGTTTACCGGCAACACGATGTACCGCACCACCCAACTTGACTCTATTCTGGGAATCAACAAAGGAGATGTATACTCGCTCTCTCATCTTGAAACGCGTGTATTTATGGATCCCAAAGGGATGGATCTCAGCTCTCTTTACCAAGATGATGGATACCTCACTTTCCGCGCCATGCCTATTGAACAACGTGTAGAAAATGACACGATCGACATAGAAATACGGATGATGGAAGGGATGCAATTTCGCATCGGAAAAATTCTTGTAGAAGGAAATACAAAAACCAACGATCACGTTATTTACCGAGAAATCCGTACGCGTCCTGGCGATCTTTTCAGCAGAACAGATATCATTAGAACTCAGCGTGAACTTTCTCAACTGAATTACTTCAATCCTGAAGCTTTCGGAATCAATCCTATTCAACATCCTGAAGATGGAACGGTCGATATTGAGTACCAAGTAGAAGAGAAACCTTCAGATCAAATAGAGCTCAGCGGTGGTTGGGGCGGTGGTCGAGTAGTTGGCTCTTTGGGCCTTAGTTTCACAAACTTTTCAGCGAAGAACATGTTCAAGAAAGGCGCATGGCGTCCTATTCCTACTGGAGATGGCCAGCGCCTAAGTATTCGCGCACAGTCGAACGGATTGTACTTCCAGAGCTACAATCTGAGTTTCACCGAGCCTTGGTTGGGGGGTAAGAAGCCCAACTCATTGAGCATGTCAGTTTGGAAATCAGTACAGTCCAATGGTCAGCCTAAGTATATTGAAACTGGTGAAGTGAATGAGCTACGCAATTCTCTCGAAGTTCTTGGTGCTCAAATAGGTTTAGGCCAAAGGTGGAAGAAGCCAGATGACTGGTTCGTTCTTCGCGCCTCATTGTCGTACCAGAATTTCAATCTCAACAACTACGGTTCTTTTTTCAGTTTTTCGAATGGACGTTCAAACAACCTAGCCGCTGAAGTCACATTGGGACGTAACTCCATCAGCGACCCCATATATCCAACTTGGGGTTCCAATGTGGAAGTTAGTGTGAGAGCAACTGTCCCATACAGCGCATTTCGACCTGACGATTTCTACGAGGACCTTTCTTTAGAAGAGCAATACAAGTGGGTAGAGTACCACAAATGGAAGTTTAAAGCAGAGTGGTACACACCTTTGTCTAGAAGTGGTGGCGAAACCCCCCGCACCCTTGTCTTAAAGATGGCTGCTGGAGCAGGTTTAATAGGTCAGTACGACAGAGGCGTTCCGCTATCACCATTTGAGCGTTTTTATATGGGCGGAGTCTTCCTTAGTGGCTACACCCTTGATGGTCGGGAAATCCTCAACCTCCGAGGTTATGATGATCTGTCGTTAACAGCCCCAGACCCTCAAACAGGTGCTCCAGTTGCCGCGAAGTACACTGCGGAGCTTCGCTATCCAATCTCCACCAATCCAAGCGCAACAATTTACACTCTTGCATTCCTCGAGGGTGGTTCAACCTGGGAAGATGCTCGCGCGTTCAACCCTTTTCAAGTCTACAGATCGGCAGGAGTCGGCCTCAGAATCTTTCTTCCAATGTTTGGCTTGCTCGGACTTGATTATGGCTGGAGAATGGATGATGTTAATGCAATTCCAGGGATGTCACAAGGCCAATTCCACTTTAGTATGGGGATGAATATGGGTGAGCTCTAGTCCAGATAACAATGATTCGTATAATTCCACGTTGTTAGTCAAGCGAGACAGCGTTCCGTTCATTAACTTCGCAAAGAATAACTTCAAGATGTCACTAATTTCTCATACTTATAAAATTACTCTTGCAGCTTTCGCGATTGCATTGTTCTTTTTCTCTCCTAAAGAAGCCTTAGGTCAAAAGTTCGCTTACATAGATTCTGATTATGTTTTGCTTCACATGCCTGATTATGCATCTGCTCAGCAGGAACTCAACACTTATGCTATAGAGTGGCAGGCAGAAATAGAAGCAAAGTTAGACGCTGCCGACAGGCTTGAAGTTGCTTACCGTGCCGAACGCGTTCTTCTCACAAAGGAAATGCGACAAAAGCGAGAGCAGGAAATTATTGAAAAAAGAGCGGAAGCAAAAGAAATGCAAAAACAGAAGTTTGGTGTGGAAGGAGAACTGTTTGAAAAGCGTCAAGAGCTTATTGAACCGATCCAACAGCTAATTTTCGAGGAATTAAAAGACATTTCAGGTGGATCGGGCTACATGGTCATTTTCGACAAAAGCAATCAAAGCAACATGCTTTATACCAATCCCAAATATGATGTCTCAGATCGTTTAATTAAAAAGCTGGGTTATGTTCCTGGCGAAACGATAGACGTAAAGAAAGAGGAAGGGGACGGTGGAGTCGTGGGAAAAGGTCGTGATGCGGTTGATGGAGCGCGAGACTCTGTTCGAGATGCAGGAAGGTCAACAATGGAAAGAGCACGAGGAGGTACCAATGGAGGAGCAAAAGGTGAAAAACACTAATTAGCCAATTAATTATTTAGCAATCAATCAATTTTTATGAAACAGTTTTTACTACTTTGTGGCCTTATCGGCTTCATGTCATTTGGAGCTTTAGCTCAAAAGTTTGGTCATATCGATGCCCAGAATTTACTTCTTAATCTTCCAGAGCGTGCTGAAGCACAAGCTTCGATCGAGTCTACAGCGATGGAGTTTGAGCAGGAGATGATGCGCATGCAAGAAGAACTTCAAACCAAGTATGCCGAATATCAGGCGAAAGCAGAATCTTGGCCAGCAGCAATTCGTGAATCTAAGGAGCGTGAGATTCAAGGGTTAGATCAAGGTCTACAAGAATTCAGCACGACTGTTCAAGCTGAGCTTGCAGGCTTAGAAGAAGCACTCCTATCACCAATGATAGCTCGTGTTCGTGAAGCAATCGAAGCAGTTGGGTCTGAACAAGGATTCACATACATTTTCGATGCAAGCATGGGCGCAACTCTTTACAATGGTGGTGAAGATGTCACAGATTTAGTTCGCACTAAGCTCGGCATGTGATAGAACATCGACCCATAGGAATTTTCGATTCAGGCATAGGCGGCCTCACAGTTGCCCGCGCAATAAACGACCTACTTCCAAATGAGTCTATTTTGTATTTCGGAGATACTGAACATTTGCCCTATGGAGAAAAATCTCCAGAGTTAATCAGGCGATACTCCTCGCGCATCGCTGAACATTTAGTGTCGAGTGGTTGCAAGGCAATAGTTGTTGCATGCAATTCTGCTTCAAGCAATGCCCTTGATGCGGTTGTTCATGCAGCAGGTCCAGATGTTCCTGTAATCGATATGGTGACACCTGTTGTTAGGTCAATATCAACTGAAGCCGGATGTGAACACGTTGGTCTAATCGGCACCAGAGCGACAATCTCTTCAGGACTTTATCGTGACACGATGAAACAACTGAACCCTAAAACCAAATTGGTGTCTCGGGCGACACCTTTGCTTGCCTCAGCAATCGAGGAAGGTTTTTTTAATGACAGTATTCCACTTGCGGTTTTAGAGGCATATTTTTCAGATCCGAGTTTTGACAACATCGATTGTATGATTTTGGGCTGCACGCATTACCCTTTAGTCAAAGAAAACGTTCAAGATTTGTTGCCTAAGGGAGTTAAAGTAATCGATTCTCCTCAGCTTGTCGCCCAAGAATTGAAGCGACTTCTCACAGAAAGCGCCCAAATAAATCCACCAATACATAAGTTTCAGGTTTCCGATTTAACAGAAAACTTTAAATTTAGTGCCCATCATTTTTTTGGGTCAGATTTGAATTTAGAAGAGGTGAGTTTTCGTTAGAAACTCACATTCAGACTTCATTTCCCCGAAACCAGCCAGCATATTGTACATAC
The DNA here is from genome assembly GCA_002339135.1 of Flavobacteriales bacterium UBA2619. Lineage (GTDB taxonomy): Bacteria > Bacteroidota > Bacteroidia > Flavobacteriales_D > Sanyastnellaceae > UBA974. The sequence goes on from DDJR01000013.1 coordinate 7,327, forward strand.
CTGTCGGCTGTAGCGCGCAGGTGATCGGCTAACTCAGTTCTCACATCGCCCATATGTTTTGCAGGCACGCCAGCATAAAGCGTGCCTGGAGGAATTTGGGTCCCCTCTAAAACAACAGCCCCCGCAGCCACAACAGCTCCGGCTCCAACTACAGCATTGTCCATGACAACAGAACTCATCCCAATTAAGGCACCTTCACAGATATGAGCCCCATGGACGACTGCGTTGTGACCTATGCTAACTCTATCTTCTAAAACAGTTAACGATTTCCCGAATGTTCCGTGTATCACAGCACCATCTTGGATGTTTACGCGCCGACCCACTGAAATTGACGCTACGTCGCCTCTGACAATTGCGCCGAACCAAACGGTGCTTTCTTCACCCAGCGTCACCTCTCCTACTATTGTACAATTGGGGGCTAGCCAAACGGAATTTGAGATCTGAGGGGATTGACCTCTTGCGGGAAGAATAACAGGCATTTGTTTTTGCATAGCACAAATTTAACTTAACAAGTAGTCATCCAAGATTGTCTGTCAAACAACCTGCTCGCACCAGCTTCTGAAATGTGAGAAACTTGGATTGCGCTGCTGTTGTCAACGAGAGCGGCCGTCATAGCTACGTTGTGAATGTGGTTTATCCCTCGATGTGAAATCTTCAAAGCAGATCTACAAGAATTGAGCAACTGTTCACTTTCTTTTGTCAGAGCAGGTCCGTTCATGCGTTTTTTCTTGCCATGATTGTGGCACATCCACTTTCTAACCCTGGCCACTCTATTTTTTGCATCATCCCATGCAAGGACCTCTGAAATATCTCCTTTGTGTTCATGCATCTCATGCCCCAATTCTAAATGTATTGCAATTCGATCTGCAATAGGTCCTGATATTTTTCTACGGTATTTTCTCATCTCACCTTTTTGACAGTCACACGAACCAGTCGTTCCGTTTCCTCTTCCACATGGGCACGGATTCATTGCAGCTATGAATAACGCAGAAGCGGGAAGGCTTGTCGACCCAGCCGCTCTTCCTAAAGAGATGTTTCGAGATTCCAAAGGGGATCTACATGCTTCGAGAGTCCTCCGACTAAATTCCGCGAATTCATCTAAGAACAACACTCCATTGTCTGCGAGACTCCATGCGCCTGGTATGGCCCCCCTGCCTTTCAGAGTGCTCCATGACCCAATCAATCCTTGCATGTTTGTTGATGGGTGAGGGGACAGCCATGGGGGGCGATTCTCGTTGCTTTTTAAGACCAGACCCGCAGCAGAATGTATGGATTTACATTTTTGATATTCTTTATCAGAGAGGTCAGGAAGCAGTGCGTGTATGCATTTTGCCAATTCAGTTTTGCCAGTTCCGGGGGCCCCTTGCATCAGAACATCATGCCTCCCAGCGGCAGCGATTACAGCCATTCTTTTTGCGGTTGGTTCACCTATAATGTTGTCGAATGTAACTTCACTGATTGGTGGTGATGCTTCTCCCGTAAATGTGAGAAAAGAATCTGGTAGATCTCGTTTGTGATTTGTAGAATCAGGAGATTTTAAATACGCGATTATTTCACTAAGATGTGTAAAAGATTCTAGCGGAAGTAGAGAATCCCAGCTTTCAAGCTTTGTTGGCGCCAGAAGAATTTTAATTTTCCCGACATCGGAAAGCTCAAATGAAAATGTTTCACGACTCCCAAACATTGATGTTGCCCATGGTCTAAGGGCACCGTCTAATCCCATCTCACCTGCGGCTGCTATATGTTTTAGTGATGCAGAAGGGATAATTCCACATGAAGCAAGAATGGCCAATGCAATCGGTAAATCAAATGCTGTCGAGCTTCTTGAGAGGTCAGCTGGGGCGATGTTGACGGTAATCGCTTTGCCAGGCCAATGATGCCCACAAGCGATCAGTGCTGATCTTATTCTTGTAGATGCAGCTTTAGCGGCTTGATTGCCAATGCCAGAAATGCGAAATAAAACACCTCTTTCAGCTCTTAATTCAATGCGTACAAAGGAAGGTGAGCCGGGTGAGCCGGCAAACCCGAAAGTGGATACGATCATGTTGAGAATCTTAAGAGTTCGAGGGGAACGATTTTTCTATGAAGTCAATCATAGCGTGGATGCATTTGATGTGCATCTCTTGAATGCGGTCAGAATATCCATCCCAGGGAATTCGAACTTCAAAATCACTTAAAAAAGCCAGTTCACCTCCATCACCACCAGTAAGTGAAATCACCTTCATGCCTTTGGTGTTAGCCATACGAGCTGCTTCGAGAATGTTGGGACTATTTCCACTCGTAGAGATTGCTAGTAAAACATCTCCAGGTCGACCCAGAGCCTCTACTCCACGAGAAAATATCTTATCGAAACCGTAATCGTTCGCTACACATGTAATATGTGCCGGGCTACTTAAAGCGATAGCGGCATAGGCAGGCCTGTCTTCTCGAAATCTTCCAGACAGTTCTTCAGCAAAATGCATCGCGTCGCTCATGGAGCCGCCATTTCCGCAACTGAGTATTTTCGAGCCTGATTGAAGGCAATGACTGAGGGCTTCGGAAGCAGAGTCAACAGAAGAAATAAATGCTTCATCTTCTATCAAACTCGATAAAAGTGAGAGCGCTTCTCTTAAATGTGTTCTTGCTGCAGGCATGTCCTCTAAGGTATGGGGTAAAAGTGGTTTGTTAAACATGCGACAAATCTGGTGCAAGATTTGTCGAAGAATTTTAAGAGTTTGTCCCCGTGCTTCAGAACTTTGTTAGCGCATCATTGAGGTAGGCGAGGAAAACTTCTGGGTCTGGATCGTACCCTGCAGAACCGCCTATTTGGCTTCCAGTATGATCGACTAAAACATAGTAAGGCTGTGCATTTCGGTTAAACTGTGACGCCTGTAGATAAGACCACTTCTTTCCGATGTTGCGAATGTGAAACTCCTTGCCGCCGTACTCTTCAACCCGCCATTGACTCTCCGGAAGTTTCGTTCGATCGTCTACATACAAAGAAACGATGATTACTTCTTCGTTCAATATTTTAGCGACTCTCTCATCTGGCCAAACTTGCTCTTCCATTTTTCTGCAATTCACACAAGCCCAGCCAGTAAAGTCAAGAAGAAGAGGTTTGCCTGAAGCAATCGCCGCTGCCATGGCTTCATCGTAATCGGTATAGTGTGCCTCTACATGCCCTTCGTTGTGGTCATAGATGCTGTAAAATGCAGGAGGTGGAAATCCAGAGATTGCATTTACAGATCCTCCCCACAATCCGGGCACCATATATCCACTAAAGAGGAGAAAAATTGTCCCGAGAACTTTGCGAGTTGTACCTATTTTCGCTCCTTTGCTGTCGTGGGGGAAACGAATGATCCCGAAGAGGTAAATGGCAATCACAAGGGATACAATGATCCAAATGCCGATGAAAACTTCTCTTGGAAGAAGTCCCAATTGAAGAACCAGATCAGCATTGCTCAAGAACTTAAACGCAAACCCAATTTCCACAAGACCCAATACCACTTTTACTGTGTTGAGCCATCCACCCGCCGTAGGGAGTGAGTTGAGGTATCCCGGAAAAGCACTGAAGAACATAAAAGGCAAGGCAAGTGCGATTGAAAATCCAAGCATGACTGAAGTTGGAGCTGCGTAAGATCCTGTAGCCGCGCCCGCAAGTGCACCTCCAATAAGTGGTCCTGTACACGAGAAAGAAACGATGGCTAAGGTAGCAGCCATAAAGAAAATCCCAATCAGACCGCCTTTGTCAGATGCTGCATCAGCTTTGTTAGCCCAACTCTGCGGCAGTGCAATCTCGAAAAAACCAAGGAAACTGATTCCGAAGAGCATCAAGAGAATAAACAAACCTACGTTGAAGTAGGGGTCGGTAGAAATCACATTCATCACATCAACCCCGAAAATGGCTGTAAGAGATAATCCTAGAGCTGTATAGATGAAGATAATAAAGAATCCATAGATACAGGCATTTTTAATGCCTGCTGCTTTCGTCTTACTTGTTTTGGTGAAGAAACTCACAGTCATAGGAATGAGTGGGAATACACAAGGCGTGAATAGAGCTGCAAGCCCCAGACCAAATCCCATGAGAAAAATCAACAACAACCCTTCGTCTTCTTTTGAATCGCTTTCAGTCGTGCCAGAATCTTCCTCGCCCTCTATGCTGTGAGGAACACTTTCTTTACAGAGGTGTTTTGATGGAGGACAAAGATCAGGTAGTGAAGATGCAGGCTTGATGTCCGAAAATGCTAATTTGTAGTAAATGTCAGTAGGAGGTAGGCACATTGTAGAGTTGCACAGCATGTATAGAAGAGATCCACTCAATGTATCTGGAGCAGAGATGTTCTTCAGTTGAAGTGTCGCTTTCCAGTAGACTTCTTCTTCTAAAAATTTAAGCTCCATCATGAAGTTGGGGTCGTACTCAGTGAGAGGTGTGCACTCCTCGACTCCTTCAATTATTTCTCCTTCATCTGTGTAAAACGCTGTCGCAATCGGACCATCATCTGTGGCTAAAAATTGTGAATAAATATGCCAACACGGGTCAATTGATGCGTGATATACGACTTGTACTTCGTCTTCATTCGCACCTTCATAGAGATTGATTTCCCATAAAATGGGATCTTCTATTTGAGCTGAAGCATCATATATACTGGTAGTTGCGAGTATAAAAACTGAGATAAAGGCCGTTATAATACGTGTCATTGTAAGAATTTTCTTGGGTTCAAAGATAGTTCCTACGCCGAGCTTGTGAAATCGTTTCATGTTTTTAGGAAGTTAGGCATGGGTTTCAGGGACATGTTCACTCAGATCATAACCTCTAAAACCCATCGTTTTTCCGAATGGGTCAGGGAAACTTTCCGAGAAATTCTAGACCAAACACCTTTTTCCCCAGCGACGAAAACCCACAAGATATTTCCATTTCCATCTTCGAGTACGCGAGCTGACGATCTCGAAAGATGTGGGACCTTCCATTGGGTGAGCAAGTCACTAATATTTACGCTTCCTTCCATTCCGCTCGGATCTAACTTGTCTCCCGTATTCCATGTTCGCCAAACGAGAGGGTGCTCCAGAGCGTGAAAATCTAGCCATAGGATTTCTGGCGTACGTGGAGGAACCAATTCTAAGTCTTCTGTTTCGCAGGTCCATGAAAGATTTCCACAGGATCCATTTTCAGTATTAAGTGAACATGCAGCAAGATATGTGTCCAGTTCTTTGTCTGCTTCGAGCTTTCTTAAAACAATGTATTCACGTTCGCGAACCAAGGAGTCATCTTCAAAAACAACTTCTGCTCCGATTGAGGATCGTTTGAGAATGTATGCTTGTTCTCGTGACCCTATGGGCCATTTCCTTTCGGCCAACAAACGATCTAACACCCGCTCTCCCCATACTGATTCGCCCAGCAACTTTAAATCTATTCGGCAAATTTCATTGGCTTGATTGTCTGATAAAAAGTCGCAATATTTAACGATGTCTCTCGAGGCATCGCTCATTGAACTTTCTACGGCGGCAGCTTGAGATCGCAATCGATTTGTCCATTCTGCAAGATGGGAAATCGCACCAGGTCGAATCGACTCTAAAAGCGGAAGAACTTCGTTCCGGATTCTGTTTCTTAAGTACTTGTTGCTTTTGTTTGACAAATCCTCTCTGAAAGGTACTTGATCAATGTCTACCCAATCTTCAATTTCTTCCTGGCTCCAACTGAGAAATGGTCGAATAACATTTGCGTTTCTAGGTGACATCGCCCCCAGTGAAGAAGGTGATACTCCACGGAGCAGGTTGATGAGCAAGGTTTCTGTTTGGTCTTTCAAATGATGAGCGACTGCGATAACGCTTGCTCCCCTTTCCTCTCTCAATTGTTCAAACCAAGCGTATCTCAGGCGTCTTGCCGCCTCCTGAACCCCATCGCCTTTGCGCAAGGCTTCTT
>DDJR01000039.1:0-406 GCA_002339135.1 Flavobacteriales bacterium UBA2619
AGTCACCGTCGTGTTCGCTCCCAAGCTGACATGTGGGCCCACAACAGACCTTTCTAAAACAACTCCCGGGCCGATATAACAAGGTGGGATAATAACGCTATCAAGGATCTCGACAGAAGAATCAATTCCATTCTTGTTGTGAAGCCTTCCTTCTTCCTCAAGTATTGAAAGAACGCGTCGGTTGGTTTCAACCGTTACGGGCTTGTTGCCACAGTCCATCCACTCAGAAACTTCACCTGTAGTGAAAATCATTCCAGCATTGGTCATGTTTTTAAGTGCATCGGGAAGTTGGTACTCACCTGCCAATAAGATCTTGTTGTCGATTAAGTACTGCAGTTCTTGTCTCAGTCTCGACCCGTCTTTGAAGGAGTATATCCCGATCATCGCTAGGTCACCCACAAACTCT
>DDJR01000039.1:809-3916 GCA_002339135.1 Flavobacteriales bacterium UBA2619
ATCTATCTTTTGAACAAAAAGGACCCCGTCGCTGTTTGGATCAAAGGTGAAATCTGCACGAAACAAGGTGTCAGCAAAAGCAACTACGATAGGCCCCTCAAGGGATTCCTTAGCGCAGAGTATTGCGTGAGCTGTTCCAAGGGGCTCATCTTGATAACAAATGCTTCCCTCAGCTCCCAAGCGCTTCGCCACTTCAAGTAAATCTTTTTCTGTTTCATCTCCAAAACGGCCAGTCACGAAAGCAATTTTTTTAACCGGTTCTGGCAACAAACGGACGATGTCTTCAACGAGACGCTCAACGATGGGTAAACCAGCAACTGGCAACAGTGGCTTCGGGGTCGTCAGCGTGTGAGGGCGTAAACGGCTTCCACGACCTGCCATAGGGATAATAATATTCATGACTCGTTAATTGTATTGTTTGTAACTGTTATTTAACACCTGTACTGCCAAAACCATCTTCACCTCTTTCCGTTATTGATAAATCAGGGACTTCATCCCAGTCAATTTGAACGAATTTAGCGACGATAAGTTGTGCAATACGCTCACCATTCTCAATTGTAAATGCTTCCGAGCTGTGGTTGATCAGAACAACCCCCACATCGCCTCTGTAATCAGCATCAATAGTACCGGGAGAGTTTAAAACGGTAATTCCATGCTTGTAAGCAAGCCCTGAACGAGGCCTCACCTGTGCCTCATAGCCCTTGGGCAAAGCGATTTTCAATCCTGTGGGAATCAGAGTTCGCTGACCTGGACTCAGAGTGACCGAATTTTGTAATTCAGCACGTAGGTCAAGCCCAGCGCTTTGTTTCGTACTGTATTGAGGCAACGCATGCGAGCTTAAGTTGACGACTTTCACGTTCATTTCCCTGGAAATTTAGCGTGTCTCTTTTCAATAAATGCACGAGTCCCCTCTCGGAAATCGTCCGTTCCAAAGCACTTGCCGAATTCACCCACCTCAACCTCAAATCCATTCACTCCATCAGTATATCCTGCAAGCACGGACTTAATCGCAGCGGACAATGCGGTAGGAGCATTCCTTTTTATTTTTTTTGCAAGATCCATCACAGTCTCCATGAGAATTTCTTGATCGACAACTTTGTTGATCAGCCCACACTCAGCGCCCTCTTCTGCACCAATCATTCCAGCAGAAAGAATCATTTCCATGGCTTTTCCTTTTCCAACCAACTGAGCAAGTCTTTGAGTCCCTCCGTATCCTGGGATCACCCCCAGACTCACTTCTGGCAATCCTAGTTTTGCGTTTAAAGAAGCGATTCGAATGTGCGCAGCCATGGCTAACTCTAAACCTCCACCAAGCGCAAAACCATTCACTGCAGCGATAACAGGTTTCGTTGCGGTTTCAATTTTATTGAACAACATTGTTTGGCCCAATGAAGCCAACTTCTTTCCTTCCTCGGGAGAAAACTCAGCGAACTCAACGATGTCAGCACCAGCCACGAACGCTTTCTTTCCGGATCCAGTCAGAACAATGACTTGGACATCGCTGTTCTTTTCTGCAGCGTCAATTTCTTTTGAAAGCTCGAAAATTACCGCACTGTTTAGGGCATTAAGTTGCTTGGGACGGTTAATCGTGAGAGTGAGGATGCCCTCATCGATTCTTGTCACAATTAATGACTCTTGGTTGCTGTCGTTCATGGTGTAAAATTAAGCTTTCCTGGCCGGCTTTCAAGAAGGTGTTTCGTGTAAGAATTCACCGGTGAGTTAAAGATTTCTTCTGTTGAGCCTTCTTCAATGATTGTACCATCTTTCATGACTAGAATGCGATCACAAACCGCTCGAATAACATCCAAATCGTGCGAGATAAAAAGGTATGCTAAGGATCGATTTTTTTGTATTTCAGCGAGCAATTTTAAGATTTGAGATTGTATGCGTAAATCCAAGGCTGCGACGCTTTCATCTAAAATCAAGAAAACGGGTTTCACAGCAAGCGCCCTGGCCAAAACGATTCGTTGTCTCATTCCGCCACTGAAAGAACTTGGATATTTTTCTACGTCTTCTGGTTCTAACCCCACTTCTGTCATGAGCGATTTTGCTTCGAGAACCTGTTGGGAATGCGACATGCTTTTCCCTTCCACAGTTTGCCTGATCGCTTCACAAATGGCTTCACCTATTTTCATTCTGGGATTTAAGGCGCTAAAAGGATCCTGAAAAACAGGCTGGGCCTCCATCCTAAACTGTCTCATAGAATTTTGATTTCCAACATCAAGAATCTTGTTGCGCCAAAGCACTTCGCCGCTGCTTGGGATTTCTAACCCGAGCATAAGCCTTCCCAACGTGGACTTCCCACAACCGCTTTCACCCACAACACCCACTCTTTCACCTTTCTTTATGGAACAAGAGACACGATCAACAGCTTTAAAACGATTTGTAGAACTTCCCCAAAAATTCCGTGACGTGGTGTATTCTAAGCTGAGATCGTTAACCTCGATGAGTGATTGAAGTTGGTCCGGTTCGCCCTCAAAAAGTCTCTTTGGTCTTGAGTTAATTAGCTCTGCGGTATAAGGGTGGGAGGGATTGTCCAGAACATCTGAACATAACCCCTGCTCTACAACTTCTCCAAACCTCATCACAACAACGTGATGCGCAATGGTCCTGACAACCTCTAGGTCATGTGAGATAAACAGCACCCCCAAGTTGCGTTCTTTCTGAAGTCTTTGTAAAAGTTTTAAGATGGTAGACTGTACAGTAACATCAAGCGCTGTAGTAGGCTCATCAGCTACTAAAATGGAAGGTTCGCATGCCAAAGCCATCGCAATCATAACCCTTTGTTTTTGGCCTCCACTTAGCTCGTGAGGATATTTATTTAATGTGTCTTTGGGAGATGGCAATTCAACTTCTCGAAAAAGATTGATGACTTTTTGAGACGCAGCTTCTGCACTTAGTCCCAAATGCACCCTGAGAGATTCGCCCACTTGATGTCCTACACGCATCGAGGGATTCAAGGAAGACATGGGATCTTGGAAAACCATACTGATTTCTGTACCCACTGGCACACCATTTTTCAAATAGTCTGAACGATTGACTCCACGTATTTCTCCAGAAACGACCCTGCCTGAATCAGGCAATAGCCCCATAACAGCTGTAGATGT
>DDJR01000039.1:4300-13238 GCA_002339135.1 Flavobacteriales bacterium UBA2619
AAAGCTCACATCTTTTACAACCACCTTGTCAAAGGCAACGGTCAGATTGTTAACTTGAAGGATGGGTTCCAAAATTACAGAGTTCCTCTGCTCTCTTGTTCCTTTTCGATGGCTTCAAAAAGCGCTTGGAAATTCCCCTTTCCAAATGACGTCGCTCCACACCTTTGGATGACTTCAAAGAACATTGTGGGTCGATCTAAAACAGGTTTTGTAAAGATTTGAAGCAGGTAACCTTCTTCATCCCGATCGATTAAAATCCCCAGTTTCTTTAAAGATTCAAGGTCTTCATCGATTTTACCTACTCTCTCTAGAACGGTGTCATAGTAAGTCTCAGGAACGTAAAGGAAGTCAACCCCTCGGGCTTTTAAAGAAGTGACGGTTTTTATGATATCATCAGTCGCAACAGCAATGTGTTGGCAACCGGATCCTTCATAGTAGTCAATATATTCTTCAATTTGAGATTTTTTCCGTCCCTTCGCTGGCTCGTTAATCGGGAATTTAATCCGACCATTTCCATTGCTCATGACCTTGGACATTAAGGCGGTGTATTCTGTGGAAATATCCTTGTCGTCGAAAGAAATAATTTGAGCAAAGCCCATGATTTTGTTATAAAAATCAACCCACTGATTCATTTGTCCCCAATCTACATTTCCCACCATGTGATCGATGAAAAGGAGACCCGTTTCGCCAGGGGTATATTCAGGATTCCATGCCCGATATCCAGGCATAAAGACACCTTCGTAATGATGTCGCTCTACAAAAACGTGCAATGTTTCTCCATACGTGTGAATCGCACTTAAAACGACCTCTCCATGTTCGTCCGATAGGGTTTTTGGTTCAAATGCACTTTTCGCACCTCTTTTCGTTGTCTCTTGATGACTTTTACGCGCATCTTCAACCCAAAGCGAAATGCACTTGACGCCATCGCCATGGTCATTGAGGTGGTTGTTGAGATCTCCTCCTGATTTTAACGGGGTTGTTAGAACAAGAATAATTTTCCCTTGCTTAAGAACATAAGAAACGGAGTCTTTGCTTCCAGTCTCAAGCCCTTTGTAAGCTAGGGGTTGAAATCCCCATGCTGTCATGTAGTAAAATGCGCTTTGCTTGGCATTTCCGACAATAATCTCAACATGATCAGTTCCTAAAAGGGGCAAAAAATCTTCAGCTTCAGGAATAATTTTATCTAAGGTTGGAATCTTGTTCTGTAGCATGATGTTGTTATTTAACCCAAGCTTTATAATACTCGGGATATTCGATGTCTAAAGCTTGTTGCGTAAGGTGAAGCGGCTTAAAAGTGTCAACCATCACAGCGGTCTCTTGGGAATCTTTTTCCCCGATACTGGCTTCAATTGTTCCAGGGTGCGGCCCGTGCACAATGCCAGCCGGATGAAGTGTAAGTTGACCCGGTTTTACACCCACACGACTCATGAAATCACCATCAACATAGTAGAGCAACTCATCAGAATCTATGTTGCTGTGAAAATATGGAGCGGGGATTGATTCTGGGTGATAATCAAACAGACGGGGTACGAAGCTACAGATCACAAATCCCGTAGATTCAAAGGTTTGATGCACTGGCGGTGGTTGATGAATTCGCCCTGTAATCGGTTCAAAATCTTTGATGTTAAACGCATACGGGAATAGATACCCATCCCAACCGACCACATCAAATGGATGGCTTGCATAGATGTAATCGTGAAGCATTCCGTTTTTGCGAATTTTCACGAGGTAGTCCCCCATGCCGTTGTTGACAACAAGTTTGTTTGGCGTTCTAAAATCTCGTTCACAAAAAGGGCTGTGTTCCAAGAGTTGTCCGAAGTTGTTTCTATAGCGCTTAGGGGTAAAAACAGGTGATCTAGAAGCAACGATTAGCAGTCGATTGTCTTCAGAATCAAACTTAAATCGATAGATGATTCCTTTCGGAATCACCAAGTAATCCCCCTCGCCAAATTCCATGTTTCCAAACATGGTTTCTAGAACACCAGTGCCGTTGTGAACGAAGACAGTTTCGTTTTGGTCTGAATTTTTATAGAACACCTCCTCTTCAACTTTAGGAGGCGAGGCCAGTTCAATCGTGAGATCAACATTAAACATAATCGGGACCCTTGATTCGAGATAATCTTTCCCAGGCTTAACATTGAAACCTTCTAATTTTCTAGATTTTAAATTGCATTCTACCGCAATTTTAGGACTCACATCAACACTCCCCAGAATGTCTTTCACCATGGTAGGGCTGTTGTAGTGATATAAATTAGATGTGACACCTGTAAAACCTGCCGTTCCGAATACTTGCTCACTGTAAAGCTCTCCGTCTTCTCTTCGAAACTGAATGTGTCTCTTGTGAGGAATTTCCCCTAATTTCTGGTAAAAAGGCATTTTTTCTCTTAATTAGATACTTCGCTAAGTTACTTATTCCAAATTGGTTTTACCAGCACCCATTACTTGTGCATACCATGGAAGCTTTCCTTCATTTGTGAGAGGCCATTTAAGACTTAGCCTCATCCCTTTTACTAAAGCTTCGTCTTTCTCTAAATTGTTTTTCCTCCTTAACGCAGAGGTCTTCATTCCGTAAATTTGAGATATGTCCCAAAGTGTTTGGTTCGCGCGTACAACATGCCAAGAATAGGAAGCGAAATTTTTCTTAGGTTGTAAATACACTTTTTCTCCTTCAGCAAAAACATATTCCTTAGAAACCTCGTTGTATCGGCGGAACTGCCAAGTCATCATTTCTAAATCATGACTTAGACTTTTTGGAGAATCCCCTTTGCGCGCAATTATAAATTGAACGCCGTGGTCGGTAGTTCTCACATCCCTTGTTTGGCTTTGCGTTCCAATATAAGTAGAGGGGTTGGTTTGTGCGACTTCTTCCCTTTGCTGAACGTCTTCAGTCTTATCTGCATCAGCAACCGTGACCTCCTCCTCAGCACGCTCAGAGTCGAGACGACTTAAGTCGTGACGTTCGATCAGCGTGATTAACAAGTTTGCATACTTTGGATTGGTAGCATACCCACATTTTTTCAACCCTTTTGCCCATCCTTTATAATCATCTAAATCTAACTCAAAGAGCTCAGCATATCTTGTGCGCAATAAAAACTTGCTGTGATCTTCATAGCTGTCTCGGGGATGATCATAGACTCTAAAACATTCTCCTTTTTCATCATCATCATGGTACGTTCTCCCACCTTCCCAATCGGCGTGACACTTAATTCCAAAATGGTTGTTGGACTTGTTTGCAAGCTCACTGACTCCATTCCCGCTTTCTAAAATTCCTTGAGCAAGGGTTATGCTTGCGGGTATTTTGTAAAGATGCATCTGCCTCACGGCTTCGCTCTTCCAGGTTGAGATATACTCTTCAGCAGAATCAATATTTTCTGCCAGAGCGGTCAGCAGAGGCAAACACCCAAGAGTAAAAAATAAAAAACGGGTAAAAAAGGTTTTCATGAGGTGAAATCTTAACGTACTGCAAGTTAAAAAACAAGCGTTTCACTGGGGATTTTTTCTAGCAAACACTCAACGCTAAAATGTGGAAAACCAAATCAAAAACAGATCAACCAGGCGTCACATCATACTCTTTTACAATTGTGCCTGTTGTGTCAAAAAACTGCCATTGTCCGGTTTCAACGCCATTGCTATAGTGGCCTGTAATGTTTGGTTTTCCGTTCGGATGCCAAGTTTGATAAACCCCGTTACTTACTCCCTTTGAGTACTCGCTTTTTGACCAACTATTTCCGTTTTTATAAAAAGATTCCCAGGCCCCAATTCTAAGCTCTTCGTCACCCAAAACCTTCACTTTGCCTTTTGTATTGACTTTAAAATGATCAAAGTATGTTGTGATTTCTACAATCCCATTCTCAGAATAAAGTCTCTCCTCCTTCACGCTCCCATCAGGCCAATTTGAAATCACTTCAACTCGATGATGGTTTCTCTCAACCCCTTCTTCACAAGACATCATCCCACAGATGAAAATGGCAATTGTAGTGAAAGTGAGCGGTTGGTTCATTTGTTTCTTTGGATGGTGAAATCCAACATGTCAACAAGGGCTTGTTTGGCCTCTCCATCCTCGAAGTCGTTTAAGATGTCCACCGCTTCATTTCGAAGCTTCATCATTTTTTCTCTGGCGTATTGAATGCCTGGGCCGCTCAAAATAGCATCCATTACCTTTCTCACGGCATCGGGATCTTTTGGGGCTCTTCGAACAAGTTTCAGCAGACGTCTTCTTGTGCTTGCATCGGTCTCCTGGAGTGTGTGAATCAGGGGAAGTGTAAGTTTTTTCTCTCGAATGTCTTGGCCTGTTGGTTTCCCCGTCTTTTTTCCGTCGCCTAAATCAAGCAAATCATCTTTGATTTGAAAGGCCAAACCCGTTTTCTCTCCAAATTTCCACATCAGATCCACCTTGGTGGAATCGCCCCCTGTAGAAGCGGCTCCGCATGCGCAACAAGCTGCAATTAAAGATGCGGTTTTACGTCGAATAATTTCAAAATAAACGTCTTCAGTAATATCCAATCTTCTGGCTTTTTCAATTTGAAGAAGCTCTCCCTCACTCATTTCTTTAACTGCTCTAGAAGTAATCCTTAACAGATCAAAAGCCTCAGCATCTACTGCAGCAAGAAGCCCTCGAGAAAGCAAATAATCACCAACCAGGACAGCGACCTTTTTTTTCCACAAAGCTTGTATCGAGAAGAACCCTCTTCTTCGATCACTTTCATCAACAACATCATCGTGAACTAAGGTTGCTGTGTGAAGAAGTTCGATTAGTGAAGCAGCAGTGTGGGTTTTCTCAACAACCTCTCCGTGAAGTTTTGCAGTTAAAAAAACAAACAGGGGCCTCATTTGTTTGCCTTTGCGCTTCACGATGTAGCGCATGATTGTATCTAGCAATGGAACGTCAGATCTAAGGACTTCCCTAAAATGGCCGGAAAAAACTTGCATTTCTTTTCCTACGGGTGCTTGAATTTCTTTTATGCTCGGCATAGAGGACAAAGGTACGGCTTATCTTTGTGCTATGATTCGATCTATGACAGGTTACGGTAAGGCTGAGGCGGTAGTTTCAAACCGCAAGTATTCCGTAGAAATACGTTCTCTCAACAGCAAGCAATTTGACTTAAATGCAAGAATTCCTGCAATTTTCAGGGAAAAGGAAATGCAATTAAGAAAGCTGTTGCGGTCGAGAGTCGTGAGGGGAAAATGCGATTTTTTCCTCAGCTACGAAACCGATGCGTCAGAGTCCAAGCACGAAATCAATACAGACCTTGTACAATCTTATATCTCTCAGCTCGAAAACATTGCCTTGGCCTCAGGCCAACAAGCAGACAACCTCTTGGCAATAGCAATTAAAATGCCAGATGCTCTTCAGCACCCGAAGGAAGAATTGGATGAAGATGTTTGGTCTAAAGTAGAGGCGATAGTAGAAGAGGCACTCGATGCATTCGATAATTTTAGAGAAGTTGAAGGCGGGTCAATCGAAAAAGATTTTAAAGCTGGAATCTCTATTATCAGTGAAGAGTCTAAGAACCTCGATCCACTTTTAGAAGCACGATTAAATCGAATCCGAACCCGAATTAAAAACAATCTTGAGGAGGTCATTGATCGGGCTAAGATTGATGAGAATAGATTTGAGCAAGAAGTGCTTTTCTATATTGAGAAAACAGATGTTGCAGAAGAACGATCAAGACTTGCAGCGCACTGTGAACACTTTGAGGACGTCTTGAAGAATGGCATTGGGCAGGGGAAAAAGTTTGGATTTATCGCTCAGGAAATAGGAAGAGAAATCAACACCTTGGGTTCTAAAGCAAACGATGCTGATATCCAAAGGCTGGTTGTGAGGATGAAAGACGAGCTTGAGAAAATTAAAGAGCAAGTTTTAAACGTACTGTAAGATGCCTACAGGATTAGCGCCTCAAGGAAATGGCAAAGCAATCATATTTTCTGCACCATCAGGAGCGGGGAAAACCACGATGGTGAAAGGGCTCATGTCTTATCCTAAATCTTCCTTGGGGTTCAGCGTGAGCGCAACAACCAGACCCCCACGTGGTGATGAGAAAGAAGGCAAGGATTACTACTATCTAACCCAAAAAGAGTTTCATCTTAAAATTCACAAGGAAGAATTTGTTGAATGGGAAGAGGTCTACAATGGCATTTTTTATGGAACGCTCAAATCAGAAGTCGAAAGAATGTGGTCTGAGGGAACAACGCCAGTTTTTGACGTGGATGTTGTGGGTGGACTCGCTTTAAAAAAAGTGTTTGGGAAATCCGCAATGTCTGTGTTTGTCATGCCCCCAACCATGGAAATACTTGAACAAAGACTCAGAGGTAGAGGCACCGAATCCGAAGCAAATGTTGTAAAGAGATTAGCCAAGGCAAGCAAAGAAATGGAGCTGTCAGATTTTTTTGACATTCAACTTGTCAATGATGATTTGCAGGAAGCGATATCAAAAATAAGAAACACCACACTTGAATTTCTAAAGCCATGACGGGAAGAACAAACAAGGGCAAGGTTGGTCTTTACTTTGGATCCTTCAACCCGGTTCACTCAGGTCACCTTGTTATCGCCAACCACATGGTCAGTCGAGCAGGACTAGATCAAGTTTGGATCGTTGTCACCCCCACGAGCCCTTTTAAGCTGAAAGACAAGATGATTCCGGAAGAACATCGACTTCAGATGGTTCAACTTGCGATTGCAGACAATCCATTTATTTTTTCATCTGACATCGAGTTTAAGCTAGAAAGACCCAGCTATACGGCCGATACTTTAGCACATTTGAGAAAAAAGTTTCCAGAAGTATCTTTTTCAGTGATTTTAGGGGAAGACAATTATGAAAATCTGCACAAATGGAAAAATTTTAAGTCAATAGAAGAAAACCACAGACTGCTCGTCTATCCAAGAAAATTATCTAAGATGGGAGGTTTGCCACCACAAGAAACGACAATGAAAGACACATACTTGGGGTTAGACTCTTCGAAAGCAGTCCTGTTCACTGAAGCTCCGATGATTGCAATTTCCTCAACCTACATCAGAGAAGCCATTTTAGACAAGCAGGACGTGCAATACTTGCTGCCAGACACAGTTATTTCATACATTGGAAACAATCACCTTTACGAAATCGAATAGTTGCTTACTGGTCAGTATTTACAACATTCATGGAACGATCAAGCCCCAAAGCACAAAAACTCTCTACCGCTTTTTGAGAACGAATGCTAATTTCCTGTATCACTAAACCTTCTTCTTTTGTCCACTCTCCAAGAACATGGTTTATTTGGCGACCGGTATTGAACTCGGAACCTATGCCTACTCTTAATCTTGGGTAAACCGTTGAGCCTAAAATTAATTGAATGTCCTTTAGTCCATTGTGACCCCCGTCGCTGCCTTTTCCCCGCAGTCTAATTTTTTCAAAAGGAAGGTTCAAATCATCAGCTATTACTAGGATTCTTTCCTTGGGGACTTTCTCACAATCCATCCAATAACGGACGGCCTTCCCACTTAAATTCATAAAAGTTGATGGCTTAAGTAGAATGAGCGTTCTGCCTTTAAAATGAACGGTGGACACCAAGCCGTGACGTTCGGTGGAAAATTTTCCTCCGTGTGCCTCAGCGATGGTGTCCACCACTCTAAACCCGATGTTGTGTCGGGTTTCCTCATATTCCGTTCCGGGATTACCTAGACCGACAATGAGGTACTTCATCTGAATTATGCTTTTCCGCCTTCAGACTTGTCTGCGTCCTCAGCAGCACCTTCTTCTCCTTCACCTTCACCTTCTTCACCTTCAAGTTCTTCTTCAGACATCGCAGCACGAGTTTGCTTGCAAGCAAATAGAAGAACTGAATCGTTTAAAAGAATTTTGCATCCTTCGATATTCAAATCTCCGACACGCAGGTTGTCTCCAATCTTCAGAGGGCTCACATCAGCCGAAAGAGCGTCAGGAAGGTTTGCTAAAAGACCTTGAACAGGAACACGACGGAAAAGCGTTTCCATTCGGCCTCCGTTAATTACACCTTGGGCTTTACCTTCAGAATTGAGAGGAAGATTGATCTTGATCTCTTTTCCATCGAGCACCTCAAGAAGGTCGATGTGGACGATGCGATCTGTCACTGGGTGAAATTGTACTTCTTGAATGATGCACTTTTTCGTTGTGCCATCAACCTCAAGTTCGATTACAAATACGTCTGGGTTAATGACGATTTTGTTTAGCTTAACCTCATCCACAGCAAAGTGTGATTGGGTTTTACCTCCATAAAGAACTCCTGGTACTTGGTACGCAGTGCGCAATGCAGAAGCATCTTTCTTTCCTACGTTCTTTCTAGAAGAACCGCTCAATGATGCAATTTTCATACTTGTCTATTTATTAATAAAATGTGAACTAATACTTGTATTGCTCATGAGGCATGTGAGTACCTGAGCAAATAGATCGTGCACGGGCAGGACCTTAATTTTTTCTGTTTGAGCACCCTTCTTAAGAGGAATGGTGTCTGTGACGATGAGCTCTGTGAGCACGCTGTTTTGAATTCGCTCGTAAGCGGGACCGCTAAGCACGGCGTGAGTACAAATGGCTCTTACAGATAGTGCGCCATGATCCATCATCAATCCAGCAGCCTTGGTAAGCGTGCCAGCAGTGTCACACATGTCGTCAACGATAATTACGTCCTTTCCTTTCACCTCTCCGATGACAGTCATTTCCGCCACCTCATTTGCTACTTTTCTTTGTTTGTAACAAATTGCCATGTCTACTCCCAATTTCTTTGCATATGAGTTGGCGCGTTTTGTCCCACCTGTGTCGGGTGTTGCGATGCAAATATTTGATGTGTCTAAGTGGTCGTTAATGTGCTTTAGAAAAATGGTTGACCCGAACAAATGATCCACGGGAACTTCAAAGAAGCCTTGGATTTGATCTGCGTGTAAATCCATGGTGATCACCCGGTCAACACCGGCTGCCATAAGCATGTT
>DDJR01000003.1 GCA_002339135.1 Flavobacteriales bacterium UBA2619
CAGGTTGAGGTGATTAAGTGTGCAGCGTCCTCTTTGTATGGAACCGGTGCATCCAATGGTGTGATTCACTTCAGGTCAGTTTGGCCCAGTTCTAAAAAGGAAACCATCGTCAAGGCATTCAATGGGATTTACAGTGACCCAAAAAATGATGATTGGAGGTGGTGGGATGATAGTTTCTCACCTGTTTTAAATGGTGCCTCTATTTCCCACAGACAAGCTTGGGATAAGCTGGATTTGGTGATCGGTGGAAATGTCATGTCTGACAAGACGTACCTCTCGACAGGACATGAACAACGCGCTAGGTTAAGTGCAAAACTTAGATTCCGTCCATCAAATGGTTTGTTGTATGGCATTAGTGCAATTGCTCAGTACCAGCAAATGGGACGTTTCATCTTGTGGGATGATTATGAAACTTCAGCTTACTTGCCCATGGATGGAACTTCAAGCGAGGACAAGTGGTTTAACATGAACATCGATCCATGGTTGAGTTTTTCGGGAAAAAAGGGTGGGTCGCACAAAATAAAAACACGCTTTTACCGCACCTCTAGGTTTAACCCCAGTGGAAGCATTTCGATGGCCAGCAATTTGTACATGGGTGAGTATAAATATGGCCGTGAGTTTAGTGAGCATATTTCGGCATTGGTTGGGACTTACATGAGCGTTCAGAGCTCTTTCAGTTCTCTCTATCCTGATGTGTCATTGCTGACGTTTAATCCAGCTATTTTTGGCCAAATTGAAGGGCACCATGGACGCCTCAGAACAGTACTAGGCGCTAGGTTTGAGAACAATTTAAACCCAGGGTTTTATGATGAGTCTTCAGGACCTGTTCTAAGGGCTGGCATCAATTACGAGATTAGAAAGGGAACGAACTTCAGAGCTTCTGCAGGCCAATCATACAGATTTGCTTCTATTGCGGAAAAGTACTTTTCAACAACACTTACAGACGGGATTGATGTTGTCGGAAACATTGATCTTCAGAGTGAGTCGGGCTTAAATTTAGAGGCAGGCATTAAACATCAGGTATCCATAGGAGATAAAGTCATCTATCTTGATGCATCGGTGTTTATGTTGGAATATGAGAATATGATAGAGTATACACTTCTTCCTCAAATAGATTCAAACGGTGGAATTATCATCGATGACGGAGTGCTACAGTTTTTCTACAAAGCTTTAAATATAGGAAAAAGTAGAATTTCAGGTTTTGAATGGTCCGCGAATGGTGAAATGGATATTGCGGGTATTCCTGTCAGGATTTTTGGAGGAGCTACTTTGCAATATGCTGGAGATTTGAGTAGAGATACTTCCCAAATTAACATGGGTGCTTACATCGAAAACTTTCTCGGAAGCTTTGGAGATACAAGGGATTCATTGGTAACTGCTGGATCACTTCTCAAGTATCGAAACAGTGGCAACTTCAAGTTGGACATTGAAGCTGATTTTGGGCCCCTAACCCTGGGAGGTTCGATTATCAAGGAAGATTATATTGACGACATCGACTGGTACTTTAACGATTTGGTGTCGGGTCTTGCTAACTTCAGAGAGCAGTTTGCGGACGGTTTTGCTTCTATAGATGCGCGGTTGGTATATAATGCTGCTGACAATCTCAAGTTGTCATTTATCGTCTCTAACTTGAGAAATGATGTTATGAGTAGCAGACCGGGTATCCTAAGTGCTCCCCGAAGTATGGTTGTTCGTTTTAATTGTAAGTTTTAAGCTTTAAGCTTAAAAGTCTAGGCTTTAGAATCAATCAGCCCCCTCAGACGCGAACATTCTTTTTGAGTCCAAGATCTCACGTCTACAATTAGTTTTTCAGCATCCTTGTTTTTAAACGTGGGGCCAAAGCTAACGTACGTATCAATATATCTTCCGCCTAAATGTTTAAATGTATGCGGGATAAACCATTCGTCATCCACCCATGCAATGTTCGGATCTCTGTACTCTATTGCAACAGGTGCTATTTGGAATCCATTTTCTGCGCAAGAATAAAAGATGCCCTTTTTGTAGGGCAACAATTCAGGATTTTTGTTGGTGGTGCCTTCAGGGAAAATAACCACGCCGTACCCACTGTCAAATCTGTCCTTAACAGCTATTCTTGTCGCTTTTCGGCTCTCTTTCTCATCTCTTTTCACCCAAATAGTTCCCAACAAAGTCGCCCCCCAACCTATGATAGGCCATGCTTTGGTTTCGTGTCTTGCAACAAACACGACAGGGAAAGAAGTAGGTAATACCACAGCATCTAAGTAGGATCTGTGATTGCCCATTAATACTGATGGATCTTTAGGGGATTCCCCAAACCAGTGTATCCTAATTCCTAAGATTACATGAGATCCCTGGAGAAATAGTTTGAATAATTTGTGGGTTCCTTCTCGTCTGACGCTTTCTGTTCGGCCCATGAAAAACGCTACTAGCAGTAACACAATGATAGCGAGCGAGATGATTGTTGCCCATGCAGAAAAGGCAATTGTTCTGTAGATGATTCTAATTACTTGCAAGATTGTGTTCTTAAAAAATTAATTTTCATCGAAGTTAAGTCAAGTTTAACTTGTGCATAATGTGTTTGAATTTTCTCGGCAATGAAGTAGAGAGATCGAGTGACTCAAATGTGATTGGATGAGTAAATTGTAGCCTTGTGCAAGCCAAAAACATTCCTTGACCACGATATTTTCGCGTTCCACAATACATATTGTCACCTACAATAGGGTGTCCTATCATCGCTAAATGCTTTCTTATTTGATGTTTTCTTCCTGTTTTAGGGTCAATTTTAACGAGTGAAGCGGTCCCAAATATGGGCCATTTGGAGCTTCCAATCACTTCCATTTGAGAGCACGCAGATTTGCCATTGATGGGAAGATTAATTTCACAAAAAGAGAGCAAGGGAGTTCCTTCAATTAGAGCCGTATAGCTTTTTTTTATACTTCTGTTTTCAAAGGCGTTTCCAAGTCCAGATGCCATGCTTAAAGTCTTTGCGATTAAGACCAATCCATGTGTTGATTTATCCAGTCTGTGTGTGGTTCGAGGAATGCTTATTGCGTCTATTAAATTGCTGATTTTAAGAGTTTTACTACAAATTTTCTCCAATGTTATTTTACTTGTTCCATTTGTTTCAACACCTCCGTTTTTCACAACACAAGCTCCGTACTCATCTTCCCATATCACACTTGTTTTAAGCAAGTTTCTGTGAGGTGTTGATGTGGTTTCATTGTTGTCGTTTTTAAGTGTCAAACGATCCCCAATCTTCACCCAAGTTGATGTTGTTCCCCTTTCATTATTGATGAAAATACGTCCGTTTTTTAATGCCTTTTTCACCGACTTTCTTGAAGGCAATTCACGAAATTGTGAGATAGCAGCTTCCTGAAGCCTTTTAGACTTTGAGTTTATAGGTTTGTGAAACCAATGTGTGATCACAACGTCAGTCATAGAGCAAATTTATTAACTTTGCCGCAAATAATTATTTTTAAGTTTTAATGAAGCTCTTTGTTGCTAAACTCAATCGTGAAACTACCGAAGTTGATTTGAAGGAAACCTTCAGCAAGTTTGGAGGTGTAGTGTCTGTGAAAGTTGTATCAGATCGTGATACAGGTCAGTCAAAATGTTTTGGTTTTATAGAAATGGATTCTACAGAGGGAGGTCAAGCTGCTATTGCAGCCCTGAATGACCAAGACTTTATGGGGTTTCGTATGGTTGTAAAAGCCGCCGAAGACAAACCCCGACCACCCAGGCCATCGTTCGATGGTGGAGGAGGGAGTAGACACAGTTCAGGTCGTTCAGACAGTGACGGAGCCCAAGGTTCTGACTCAGGAAGAGCTGGGGCAAAAAGCAATGGAAGTGTACCTTCTAAAGGCGGGTCAGACTCCAGATCCAATGACAAGTCGGGTGCCAACAAGTCATCTTCAGCCAGTGGTGTAAAGAAAAGAAAATCGCCTAAGAAGGGGATGGGTGGTCCAGATAAATATGCAGATGGAGGCAAGGGAAGTCAGCACGAAAAAAGACCCAAATCAAATCGAAATCAATGGCTTGATGACCTAGATGATTTTTAGGAACTCAAAACAACATTCTCTCTATGGGCTTTCGATTTTTATCGTTGGCCCTTTTTT
>DDJR01000106.1 GCA_002339135.1 Flavobacteriales bacterium UBA2619
TATATTGCTTGGCATTACTGGCAGTATAGCCGCTTATAAATCAGCTGTACTTGCTAGAGAGCTGATTAAACGAGGAGCTGAGGTTAGAGTTGTCATGACTCCTAGCGCCGTTGATTTCATCACACCTTTAACCCTTGCCACATTGGTTGGAAGTCCTGTTCATTCTGATTTTACGGAGAACAAAGACAGTGGAGAATGGACGAACCATGTTGAATTGGGTCTCTGGGGTGACTTGTATCTGGTTGCACCAAGCACAGCAGGTACAATTTCAGCATTCGTTAGTGGCGCATGCAGCAATTTGCTACAGGCTGTTTTTCTAAGCTCAAGATGCCCAGTCGTCATCGCTCCTGCTATGGACTTAGACATGTTTACGAATAAATCCACCCAAGCAAACCTGAAAGTATTAAGGGATCGAGGGATACAAATTATCGAACCGACATCAGGAGCATTGGCTAGCGGCTTAGAGGGAAAAGGAAGAATGGAGGAGCCTGAACATATCGCAGACTTTGTTCAGGAACATTTCACAAACAACATGCCTTTCACAGGTAAAAAAATTGTGGTAACTGCCGGACCTACTGAGGAAGCAATAGATGCCGTTCGCTATGTAGGAAACCGAAGTACAGGGAAAATGGGGTTTGAAATTGCAGGAAGGCTTGCTGATTTGGGAGCGGAAGTAACCTTGATTGCCGGTCCTGTCCATTTAAAAACGCCTCCTCGGGTTAGAAAACGCATTGACATTGTAACTGCTCAACAGCTTTATCAAGAAACTACGGCCGTTTGGCCTGCGATGGATGCTGCGATAGCTTGTGCAGCAGTTGCAGACATGAGACCCAGAACTCCTTCTCTGAAAAAGCTTCACAAAGGAGAATTGCCTGAATCTTTGATCTTCGAAGACACGCCAGATACATTACACAAGCTTGGAGAGATGAAAAGCCAAGGACAAATCTTGGTGGGGTTTGCACTAGAGTCTGAAACTGTGGAAGAAAGTCTTAAAAGTGCCGAGGGAAAACTGATGCGAAAAAATCTAGACATGATTGTCATGAACACTTTGTCTGATGATGGAGCTGGATTCAGTCACGACACGAACAAGGTGACCATCCTTCAAAATGTACACGGACATAATACGAAGCATGTTTTTGAGTTAAAGTCTAAACGCGAAGTTGCGCAAGACATCATAAACCTGTTGATATTTTAAAAGAATGATACTTAGACTCTCCATATTTACATTCATGATTGCTGTGTTTACGAACATGTGTACAGCTCAGGAATTCAACTGCACTGTTAAAGTAATCGCCCCTAAAATTGCCAATGTTGAAGCAAGTGTTTTTGAAAGCTTAGAAGATGGCATTCGAGAATTCATGAATGGTCGCCGTTGGACGAATGACAATTTTGAATTTGAGGAGTTAATTGAGTGTGCCATGCAAATCACAATTATTGAAGCGATCGGGAATACAAAATTTAGCGGATCAATTCAGGTGCAAAGCAATCGACCAGTATACAATTCAGATTACAAAACACCAATGCTTTTTATCATTGATGGAGACTTTGAATTCGAATGGATTAATGGTTCTTCCATTTTATTCAACCCAGGTCAACACAGAGACAACCTGAGCTCTACCTTGGCGTATTACGCATACATGATGATCGGTCTAGACTATGACAGCTTTGGGCTTGAGACAGGATCTGATTACTTTTTAAAGGCGCAAACGATTGTAGCGAATGCTCAAAATTCAGGAAGAAATGGATGGATTGCCAATCAAGGGAAACAAAACAGGTATTGGCTAATCGAAAACATGCTTAGTCAGACATTTCGCCCTTTAAGACTCTGCATGTACAACTATCACCGAAGAGGGCTCGACTTGCTAGAATCGGACCTCGAAGGGGCAAGACTCAACATCGCCGACGCGCTAATTGAAATGCGCTCAACAAATAGAATTCGCCCAGGATCTTATAACATGCAGGTGTTTTTCCTCGCCAAGAGTGATGAAATCATCAAACTATTTGGCCCAGCGCCTGAAGCCGAACGTGTACGACTTCTACCTGGACTGAAACAGATGGATCCAGGAAACATCTCGAAATATGACGAGGCTCTTTTTTAAGCTTTAAATGCTGACTCGCCTGCACATAAAAAATTTCGCGCTGATTGACGAAATAACACTTGATTTCGAAAAGGGATTGACAGTTTTAACAGGGGAAACTGGTTCTGGAAAATCGATACTTCTAGGAGCCTTAGGCTTGGTCATCGGGGAGAGAGGAAACATATCGAGCATCAGACAAGGCGAAGAGCTTTGTGTTGCAGAAGCAACCTTCATTGATGATGAAATCAGCAACAAGCTCACCCAGCTAGGTATAGAAAGCCGAGGATCTCACATAAACATTCGAAGGGAAGTCAGTTCCAATGGCCGATCCAGAGCATTTGTAAATGACTCCTTGGTGAGCATAGGTGATTTAAAAACATTGGGGAACTTACTTGTAGATCTTCATGGTCAGGACGAAACAAGAGCACTTTTAGACAGAGTGACTAGGCTACATCTTTTAGACTCATTTGGGGGACACGAAAAAGTGTTCCATGAATATCAGGGTTCCTTCAATATGTTTGACGCTGCAAAGAATCGGTTAAAGAAATTAGAATCGGAATCCGAAAAGCCTCAAGCAGATAAAAATTACTTGTCCTTTCAACTTGAAGAATTGGGAGCACTTCACCTAGAACATTTCAATCCACTGGATCTTGATACAGAGTACAAGGAGCTTTCCCATGCAACAGAGCTTGCCAATGGACTGCGCGCAACATACGAGTTGCTAGAAAGCTCTTCAGAAGGAAGTGATGCATGTTCAATCATTGACAAGACTCTAAAGCATTTAGAAGACATCTCTGAATACAGCACAAAGGCTTCTCACTTGTTAGACCGTCTATCTAGTAGCAGGATTGAATTGAATGACATTGCGCAGGAGGCAAACAACATAGCCGATGGGATATCGCAAGACCCCACTCGCCTGCAAATCGTAGAAGAAAAGATGGAGGCTTTGTCACAAGCTCTTCACAAACACGGTGCCTCTGACGCTGAAGCTCTCAAACTTGTGGAAGTTAATTTGCAAAGCCAATTAGACAGATGTGAAGATCTTCGCGAACAGATTAAGATCGCAAAAGATGAAAAGATTGCATGTCACAAGAACATGATGGCTGCCGGAGAACTCTTGCTTGAAGAGAGAGAGAAATCTGGAGCAGCCTTGCTAAAACTTGTAAACAAACAGCTGGTCCCTTTAAAACTACCAAACGTAGTGATGTCTTGGGAGTTTGAGAAACTAACTTCCCCAGATGCTGAAGGCATTGAAGATGTCGAACTTCTTTTCGCTGCAAACCCGGGGTCAACACCACAACCGCTTGCCTCAGTAGCTTCTGGTGGAGAGCGCAGTCGGATTATGCTGGCGTTTAAAGCTACTCTGGCAACCAGAAAACCTGTTCCTACAATCGTGCTTGATGAAATAGACACAGGCGTCTCTGGTGAAGTTGCATCTCGCATGGCTCTAACCATGTTAAACATGGCAAAAAAACAGCAAGTTTTCTCAGTCACTCACTTAGCACAGGTTGCTGCAAAGGGAAATCATCACATTGAAATCAACAAAGAGACCCAAGAAAAAACAGCCCTAACACACGCCAAGTACTTAAACACAACAGAGAGGAATGAAGCAATTGCAACTATGCTAAGCGGAAGTCAAATTAGTGACGAAGCAAGAGCAGCAGCTGATGTACTTTTAAAGAGTTAACTCAAAAAAGATCTCACAAGCAGTTTAAAACTTCCAATCAAAGGCGATTGAGGGCAGAAAAGGCAGCTGATTTTTTCTTTGACCCGTTAAACGGTTAATGTAAAAAACATTTTCGCGACTGTACACATTTGTGACCCCAGCGGTGAAGTCTAAGTCGCCACCATAAAAATCCTTAAATGTCCTTCGAACGCTAACATCTAAACGGTGATATGACGGCAACCGCCCTTCGTTTAAACCAGCATAATAAATCGTGATATCACCTGCATTTTGTGAGATGTAGTCCGAGTAAATACCCTCTGAGACATTGGGTGACTGATAGTAACCCTGACTCTGAGTAAAAGGCAAGCCTGAACCCAAGGCCCAACGCGCACTAATCTGCCACTCTTTTGTAGCTCCGAAATCTTGAGAGGCTACAAAGTTCACATTGTGCTGTCTGTCAAAAACTGGATCATACCAACGCGACCCGTCCCATCTGTCAACATTTCCCAAACCATATACAAACCAAAGATAAGTGTGTCGTTGCTCATACTTTAGAACCACATCGATTCCGTGTGCAAATCCACTCTCCACCAAGTAATCGAGGCGCAACAGCTCAGGAACGTCACTGTGGTCGGCATCGTCTGGGAATAGTTTTGAACGATTTGTGTTGGTCAGCTGAGTGAAGTCTTTGAGATATCCTTCAATATTCAAGTTTAAGAATTCTGTTAAATCATATTCAAATCCTGCAACAACATGATTTGCGGTTTGAAGAGAATGCACAACTTCTCTCACGGAACCATCAGGGTTGACGAAATCCGACTGAAGGTTGTCCGGACCAGAAAGGAAACCGTAAAACAGGTTGACTACATCTCGGTCAGAGTTCGCAGAGATCACATTCTGAGAGTACATACCTGCAGCAAACTTTAACCTCAACCTTTCACTGTACTTGTACTTTATACCTATTCTTGGTTCAGGTCTAAATTTGGCCAAAGAGCTGTAGTACTGCATTCTCAAACTTGGCTGTACAATCAAATCACCTCTGCTAATTGTATAATCAATGTACCCTCCGAATTCCGTCGTGTTTTCTGCCTGCTCTACGATGGCTCCCAAAGCATTGAATGTTTGGAAATCTGTTTCTAAACCAACCACTTCTAAGCCATATTCAACTCTGTCTTCTCCCAAAATATATTTAAAATCAAGACCAAAATTAAAACCATTCACATCGCTATAACGGTTGCTCAATGAGCCCTCTTCAAGACCAATACCATACTTGCTGATCGCAAAGTGACCGTTCACAAGAACTGCGCTACCTGGAGGCACGATGGTGAAATTTCCACCTCCTCCTATGTTTTTCCATCTGTAATCA
>DDJR01000117.1 GCA_002339135.1 Flavobacteriales bacterium UBA2619
AACTCCAATCTGAAAAGAGCCATGGTTGGAGCTCACGCATCTGTGCAGGGAAATGTGCAAGATTTAAGTGTTGGAGATTTTTGTACGATCGGATAATTCCATGAAGCAGGCATTCCCATATATCATTGCTGTCATTCTGTTTTCAATGGGATGTTCTGGAGGAAAGAGTCTTGTTGATACTGAAGGACAATACTCTGAATCTCTTCAAAGAAATTACTTCGAAGGAACAACTCATCTGCTTAAAGGAGATCAGGAAGCTGCATACGCCAGTTTTTCTAGATGTGCCGAGGAGCAACCTCTGAATGCAAACTTTCAATACGAATTAGGTAGAATTGATTACAAACTTGGCCGGTTTGAATCAGCTCTAATGCATTATCATGAGTCAATTGACAATGATGTTGAAAACGATTGGTACAAATACCACAGGGGGCTGACTTTAATTGCCACAAAAGATTTTGCGGGAGCTCTGAAAGATTTTCAAGCCTGGGTAATGAAAAGACCCGCCGATTTAGAAGGTTTACATGAGTGTGCCTCTTATTTTCAAAAAGAGGGGGAATCCGTCTATGCCTATAAATTGCTCACTTTTTACGAAAGAAAAATTGCAAAAAATGTTGATGTGAGGCTTGAAATTCTCGAGCTCATCGCTTCATCTGGGCAAACCCTCGAAAACATCGAATCATTTATAAAACGGTCGATCGATGATTTCCCCAATGAACCACATTTTTTATACCAAAAAGGAATGTTGGCCTCATTCATCAATGACCACATGAGTGCCATTGCTGTTTTTGAACGCCTTTTAAAAGAGTATTCTTTCAATTCTGCCACGAGTCTTGAATTGGCAAAGTCATACACATCTGTGGGAAGAACTGATGAAGCCTTTGCTCTTTTGTTGCAAGTGTTTCAGTCTGCTTCAGGTCCTGTTGCTCAAAAGATTGACATCCTTAATCGATATTCTAAGATTGCTCAGCCAAATACAGAAATAATGGCCAAGTATGAGCTTCTGCTCAAGGAGGCAATGAATACATACCCGGAAAACTCTGAGGTTTTACATCTAACGGCGTTGAATTGGAGGTCTTTGGGTGAGTTTACAAAAGCAGCAGATGCATTGAAGCAAGTGGTCATTAAAAACCCTGGATCACTAGACGGTCACTTTGATTATTTAAGCGTCTTGTTTGAATTAAAAGATTGGAGCAGAGTGATTTCCTCTTCCAACGAAGCTGCTTTCATTTTTCCTTTGGAGCCCTTGCTTTATTTATATTCAGGGGACGCGTACATCGAATTGGGGGAATTTGACATGGCCGTCAAAGAGTTTAACAAAGGGCGTGTTTTGCTCATTGACCCTTCGCAAATTGGTGCAGACATCTACTTTGAGCTTGGAAAATGCTACCGTGAACTGAATCAGCTTACTGAATCTTACGTGGCCTTTGAGCAGAGTTTAAAAATCGTAGAGTCTCCTTACATCATGAACACTCACGCCTATTTTTTGGCTTTAGACAACGCAAGAATGGCTGACGCGATGAAGTGGAGTGCCGAGGCAAACAATGTCATGCCTAACAACCCACATTTTATGGATACGATGGCTCTCGTTCTTAGTCGGTTAGGAGACAACACAGAGGCTTTAACTTGGATTGTAAGGGCATCCTCATTAGTCTCATCACCTAACCCTGTTTTTATGGAAAGAGAAGGTGAAATTCGTATTGCTTTGGGGGAGATCGAAAAAGGGGAACGACTTTTGAGTAAAGCGAAAGAATTGAAAAAAGAATGAGGGAGCAGCGTAAAATAGTAATTTTGTCTTCAGTTATTTTTGTTGCCAGCTTACTCTCAAGCTGCTCGAATGAAAAGCGCCTGGCAGATGGTAAACCATTAAAGTCTATGGACCCCGTTTCTATCTTGAAAAAGGTTGACAATGCAAAACTCGACTGGGAATGGTTGGGGATGAAAATTGACACTGATTTAAAACTCAACGACGAAGCGGAGTCATTTACACTTAGCGTGAGGATGCATCGAGATCAGGCAATTTGGATAAGTTTGTCTCCAGCATTGGGTGTTGAGATTGCGCGCGTACTTCTTCTGAAAGACTCTGTAAAGTTGATCAGTAAGGTCCCCTCCAACAAATTTGTTTTCGAAGGAGATTATCTTCAATTAGAAAGCATGACGGGTGTTCCCTTTGATTTCTACACTTTTCAGGATCTTTTTAGCGGAGCCTCGCTCGATTTAGACCCGCTAAATGACAAGTTTGTATCACGGGTTGATGGGGGAAACTATGAACTGATTCAACGATACCCAAGGAGGGTGAAGAAGTTAATCGAAGGCGTTTCTGAGAAAAAAGCGGAACGGTTAATCAACAAGACTGAAGATTGCGATTTAATTGTTAAAAGCTATTGGTTTGATGGTCTTGTCTTCTGGCCCGTTATGGATGTGTTCAACCATATCGAAAGCGGTCTAAGGGTGACTGTAAATAGATTGAGGGATGAAGATTCTAAGAAAGTGTCTGTGCCTTCGGAAACCCGAATAAAAGCTACAGGAGATGGCGTAGAGCTTGATTGCACGTTAGACGTAAAACGCAGTCGAGTCAACAAGGAATACGACATGCCTTTCGACCCACCAGAAAATTATGAACGCCGCAAATCTCTATAGAAATCTTTCTAAAGCAAATGGGCTGCTGTTTTTTGTGGCGGTTGCCCTTTTGGGCGTGTTTCAACCTGCTTTCTCCCAAACCAACAAGAAAGCTTCTTTAACAGCCGAAAGAGAGGAAATAGAAGCGCAACTTTCGACCACTTCTAGGTTAATTAGCGAGGCAAAAAGCAACAGGAACGAGGCGAGTTCGAGGGTAGCTTTAATCGACAAACAGATTGAACTGCGAGAAAAATTAATCAGACATCATCAGTCATCTACGCGAAATTTAGAGCGTTCCGTAACAGGCATGGATACTGAAATCAGGGCATTAGAAGGACATGTTTCAGCGTTAAAAAATGAGTATGCCATGATGATTCAGCAGGCTTACAGAATGAAGCTTGCAAGGAATCCACTCATGTTCGTCTTCGCTTCAGAAGACTTTAGTCAAGCTGCATTGAGGTACAAGATGTTGCAGTCATATGCTGAGATTCGAAAAGACCAAACAGAAGATATCACAAATGCACAGCACAATCTTGCGAAGACTAGAGAGTCACTCACCCATGAGAAGTTGTCAATTCTTAACACCATACAAGATCAAGAAAACGAGCGAGACGCTCTAAATCAGGACAGAAGTTCACGGGCTGTTTTGTTAAGCGAAATTAAAAGAGAAGAAAAAAAACTCCAAAAGAAACTTAAAGTACAAGAGAAAGAACACAAGAGATTGAGCAATGAAATTAAGCGCATTATCGAGGAAGAACTTGCAGCAGAAAGAGCATCCGCTGCTGGAGAATACGCGCTCACACCAGAAGGGAAAATAATTTCAGAACAATTTGAGAACAACAAACTTAATCTCCCTTGGCCTGTAGCCCGAGGAGTTGTCACAAAAAGTTTCGGGAGACATACTCATCCCACCATCGCAGGAATTGTCGTAGAGAGCAATGGCATCGACATTACAACAGAAAAAGGAGCTAAAGTTTTTTCCATCTTTGGCGGAACTGTGAGCAGTGTATTCAACTTTCCTGGAGCAGGAGAAACTGTCATTGTTACGCATGGTGGATATAGAACTGTTTATAGCAACCTTGAAGAACTCCAGGTTAAAAAAGGAGATGCGATTGATCGAGCTACTGTTCTTGGAGTCGTTCGAGCTGGAGTTAAAGGCATCTCAGTCCATTTCGAAGTTTGGAAAGTCGCGGGAAGTGAGAGGTCGCCTCAAGACCCCAAGTCGTGGCTATTCCCAAGATAAAAGATTAAATAATTCCCTCTTAAAAGGTATTGCCATCAGTCCTAAATAGAGCAACTTTGCAAACGTGAAAAAGTCTGATAAAACCATCATTGCCCTTGTTGGAAATCCCAATACAGGTAAATCTACGCTTTTTAACAAAATCACAGGCGCACGTTCAGCTGTAGGCAATTTAGCCGGTGTTACAGTCGAGGCCTGCTCCGCACCAGGGGCTGTCTCTGGGTCTGAGAACTGGGAGCTCATCGACCTCCCAGGGATTTATAATCTGCATGCCCAAACTGATGATGGTCGAGTCACTGAGGATGCCCTGATCAACCCAGGAGGTAAATGGAATCCCGATGTAGTTTGGTTGATTGCTGACAAGGCTACGTTGCAAGGCCAGTTGTTTCTAGCAATACAAATTAGTGAACTTGAAATCCCTTGTATTCTTCTATTAAATAGAATGAATTACGAAGCTCCAGACCTTCAACTTTGTGAGATCTTAGAAAAAGGACTTGGAATTCCTGTTCGTGAAATACAAGCTCTCAAAGACAAGCCATCTGATTGGATCGAGCTGCTGTCCCCGTTGCACAATCAACCCACCGTTTGTAGCATTTTAAGAAAAGTTCCCGAAAGTATTACAGAATCTTTAAAAATTCTCAGTGCTGAAATCCCTTCCGGAACGCTGGGGTATCTGTGTCATTTAGCTCGCATGACTAACGCACCGAGTTGGCTGACAAAAAAAGAACAGCTTGCGTGGCAAAAAGCAAAAAACCAATCCGCCATTTCTCCTGCAGGATTGCAACTTGAAGAAGCTGGTCAGAGAATGGCAATCGTAAGAGACCTGCTGAGTCAAGCAGGGAAGCCTGTGAAAGAAAGAGAAATAAAGCAGCGTGATGCTCTAAAACGTCGGCAGAAAATCGATTCAGTTTTAACCCACTCAATTTGGGGAAATTTAATTGCTGCGCTTCTTTTTTTCGGCATGTTTCAAGCGATTTATAGCTGGGCAACATACCCCATGGACTTAATTGATGGTGCCTTTACTTCGGTCATCTCTTTCATCTCCGAGACTCTGCCTGCCGCTTGGTATACCAGCTTACTTGTAGACGGTCTCCTTTCAGGGTTGGCTGGAATTTTAATTTTTGTTCCCCAAATTGCCATTTTGTTTGCCTTCACCGCTTTTTTAGAGCATTCCGGGTATATGGCGCGACTCGGATATCTGTCCGACAGGTTTTTTAGGCACTTGGGACTCACGGGCAGATCCTCTGTTTCTCTTGTCGGGGGTCTCGCTTGCGCTGTGCCTGCGATTATGGCTGCAAGAACCATTTCTGACAAGCGGGCTCGACTGCTCACAATCCTTGTCACACCCATGATGACTTGCGCGGCAAGGCTTCCAGTATACGCTTTCCTGATTGCTTTTGCTGTGCCGGACGAGATGGTACTTGGATGGTTCAATCTTCAGGGCCTATTTCTGTATGCGCTTTATGTAATTGGAACTTTAGCAGCTTTAATTCTAGCTTTTATTATACATCGGGCCTTGCCCAACCCTCAGGTAAAAAAAGAAGCGGCAGAAGAGTGGCCTGCTTATAGACTTCCCACTCTTAAAGCTGTTTTAGGCCAATCGTACCGACAGGCTTCTCTCTTTCTCCGTGCAGCTGGATCAGTTATTCTTATCATATCACTCATTCTTTGGTCACTTGGGTTTATGGGTCCAGGCACACTGAAAGAACGTGAAGCCCTTGAGCCAGGAGAACGCTTGGAGCAATCTTGGCTTGGCATGATTGGAAATACCATCGAACCCATTGTTCGTCCATTAGGCTATGATGGCAGAATGGGCATTGCAATCGTCAGCTCTTTTGCTGCGCGTGAAGTTTTTGTTGGAACGATGCACACCCTGTACCCCACTCCTGAAGGCGGAGATGGAAGCATCCGTGCACTCAAAAAACGTCTCGCAAGCGAAGTGCTTCCAGGCACAAATAGACCCTTACTGAACACTGCATCTGCAGCATCACTCATTGTCTTCTATATGTTTGCAATGCAATGCATGAGTACCATTGTCATCGTAAAGCGTGAACTTAACAGTTGGCCTTGGGCACTGGCTCAAGCTTTAGGATATACGGTTTTTGCATATTTAGCTGCGCTTGCGACATACAATTTCATAGATGGGTTCTAACATCAGAACCCCATGGCTTGAGGTGGGTTATGCGATTTTTTCTAACGCAGGCCCTCCAGGTTTGAAAATCGAAGTCCTCGCAAGAGAGGTTGGAAAAAGCAAATCCTCTTTCTACCATTGTTTTACAGGAATGGATATTTTTATTGATGAGTTGTTGGATTTTCATGTCTTGAAGTCAAATGATATTTTTCACCGCATCAAACAATGTAACAATTTGATGCCGGATGTTTTTGAAGTGTTGTTTGAGCACAAGGAAGACGCGTTTTTTAACCGTCAACTTAGAATCAACAGGCATGTTGAAAACTATAAATCGTGTTTTGAAAAGGCACACAAACCCATTGAGGATGCTCTCTTAGAGTTTTGGCCGGTTGAAATCGGATTAGAAGACAAGCCTCATCTTGCTAGAATGATCTTAAATCTAACTGTTGAAAATTTCTATCTGAGGTTGACAGAAGAAACATTTACAGAAACAGGACTGAGAAGTTATTTAGATGAAATCAAAGCGATCGCAAAAGAAATATAAAGTGTCTCCTAGAAATCAGCTGTGTACGGTTCCGTCTACAGATTATCCATAAAGACACTTACATTTGTGTATGAAAAGCCCTCAATTCAAGTATCTTTTTGTGTACACAACCCCACTGGTCATCTTGTTTTCATTGTGGTCGGCTAACATTTGGTCTTTTTTTGCTCTGTTCTTTGTTTTCGCCTTGATTCCGATTCTTGAATTGTTTACAAAAGGCTCGACAGAAAATTTAAACACGCAAGAAGAAGAAGAAGTGAAAAACAACTTTCTTTTTGACTTAATCATTTATCTGCTGGTTCCAATTCAGGGTGTCATCCTCGTTTACTTTCTCATTCAAGTCAGCAATGACAACTTACCTCTTTACACAAAAATTGGACTGACAACTGCATACGGTCTTGCTTGTGGTGGTATCGGTATTAATGGAGCGCACGAACTTGGACACCGCAACACATGGTATGAGCAGTTAATGAGTAAAATGCTCTTGCTTTCAACATTGTATATGCATTTCTTCATCGAACACAATCGCGGTCACCACAAACATGTTTCAACTGATCAAGATCCGGCTTCAAGCAGATACAATGAGGTTATTTACTCGTTTTTCTTGCGGAGCACGATAGGAGGCTGGAAATCCGCTTTTCATCTTGAAGAAAAGAAACTTAAGCTCCAAAAAAAGGCCGTTTGGAGCTGGCACAATGAAATGCTCCGGTTTCAAATAACTCAATTGGCTTTAATCTCGTTGATTGCGTTTTTCTTTGGGCTTGAGACCATGTTCTTCTTTCTTGTCGGCGCTTCAATAGGCATACTTATACTTGAAACAGTCAACTACATAGAACACTATGGTTTACGCCGATTGAAGGTGGGGAATAGCTTTGAAAGAACAAAGCCCATACACTCGTGGAATTCGAACCACCCATTGGGTCGAATACTTTTGTTAGAAGTTACAAGGCATTCTGACCACCATTATATTGCTAGCAGAAAATACCAAACGCTCAAACATTTCGACGACAGTCCTCAAATGCCAACAGGCTATCCAGGAATGATGATACTTGCACTGTTCCCACCACTGTGGTTTCGTGTTATGAATAAACGTATTGAAGAATATGGATCTATGCCACTTGAGCCTGCTCTGAAGCAACCCTAACCCAAAGGTGGGCAGCAGCTTCCTTTCTCACGGCTAGGATACGTCCGCATGTGCAGATTGCCATAGGTCCATTGAGTGGGGCGACATGCTTTACTTCCACCTCTGATCCAACGCAACAACCCATTTGTACGAGTGCCATGACCTCTTCCGGGGTATCCACCCTTTCAATGACTCCCATCTCATCGGGCTTAAGGTCACATAATTTTTTTACACTCATGCGGCAAATTTAATGCAACGCAACTGCAAAATCAATCCCCTTTTTATGTGATTTATTTATCCTGGGCAGATTGATCTAATCACCTGTTTTAAAATCTTTTAAGACTAGGGTTCGATTTCTCAAGTTCCTTGTTGGTGAAATTATTGCTTGAGAAGAGTGACCTCTGTATCGCGTTCTTCAACATCGTTCTTCCATGCATCAAATTGGACCGCGGCTATGACACCTATCCCAACAAGCTTTGTTTCAGCCAACATAAAAAACACATGCTCACAGCACTTAAATTTCCTGGATTCCGAAAATAAACTTACATCAAAAGCTCTTCTCCTGTATGTTTTACTCAACGATAAACTGTTGCGTCTTTCCCGCTTGAGTTTTTAACGTATAGAGACCCTTTTTCCAGTCGTTTACATTGAACACCCAACTTGAAACCACGCCTGTTTCTTCAACCAATTTTCCGACAGAATCGAAAACTTGAAGCGTGGACTGTGTGTTTAAGGTGATGGTTAAAGTCGATGTCGCTGGGTTCGGAAAAATTGT
Source organism: Flavobacteriales bacterium UBA2619 (assembly GCA_002339135.1). Classification (GTDB taxonomy): domain Bacteria; phylum Bacteroidota; class Bacteroidia; order Flavobacteriales_D; family Sanyastnellaceae; genus UBA974. The sequence continues at coordinate 8,427 of DDJR01000117.1, forward strand.
CCCTGACAAAGCTTCTATTTCAACTGCGATAGAAGTTGATGATCCCGCACAATCACAATTTTCTTGTATCACATCATCCGCTGTATTTTCGTTTTCATCGTCACAAGCGTCGCCGACGAACACACAGCTCTGATCATCATCTGTTGAGTTGACATTGTAATTGCATGCTTCTGCATTCGTGCATCCGCTGGTCTCATACTCATCACAGATTCCATCTCCATCAGCGTCATTGATGCATTCGCAGTAACAATCGTCGATGTAAATACAATTCGCTTCATCAATGTTGATGAAAAACACAGTTGTTGTTGCAGGATCCTGATAGGCACAAGCACAGTCTACGGCAATTATCTCATACTCTAAACAAGTGTCGCAGATGCCATCTTCATCAAGATCTGTGAGGCAAGCTCCATCACAATCATACCCCTGCTCAGCATATACACAAGATTCATTGTCTTCTGTTGCAGTCATGTCGTAATTGCAAGCCAAAGAATCTGTACATCCAGGAACAGTGGCCACCACTGTTAAGCTTGCGACCATTCCATTTACTGCATGATTTCCAATAGAGCAATCATAATCATAAACTCCTGGCACAACAAAAGTATAGGTGCCAATGCAGGTTCCTTGGGGATTTCCAGACGCTGATCCCAACACAAAAGATTCCGGATTGTTAAAGTCAGCACCGGTGATCGAGCTCACCAATCCATTGACATCGTGAAACCCGTCATAGTTTACCCACCCTACTGTAGTTCCAGCATCAACTGATAAAGAAACAGGTGTAAACGAAAAGTTTTCGACTGAAATTTCAACATCTGCCCCTGGGCAGATTTCTGTTTGTCCCAAGCTCATCGCAGGAGAAAGAAGCAGAGCTAGTGCTGCATATACAAGATTTATTTTAGAGGATAGCATCATCGTAAATGGATTCATGATTTGTAATATAACCGTGTAAATTTATTTCTTTTTAGATAAAGTAATCGTTGATTTTTATGTTAAATGCAACATCTGTTTCTTTTTAATTGAAAAAGTACGCCTTCATTGAATTAGTCCTGTACACAAAGTCTGTGAACAGTCACCCCGTTGTTGTTTTTGAGATTGATCGTGTATGTTCCGTTTGGAAGGAAGGATAAATCGAGGGTTATTAAACCTTGTGCCATCCTAGAAACTTCAGCATACACAACTCTACCCACCGCATCTATCACCTGCAAGTTGACATTCTGCATCTCTTGACTAACCTTTAAGGTAACAACGCCTGATGTTGGATTTGGATACAGCAGGAAAGTACCTGAATCTATGTCTTCGATGCTTTCTACAAACCCTACAAGAACCCAAACATGAACTGCACACTCATTAGAATCAATGGCTGTCACAAAATATTCTCCCACAGAAAGCCCAGATGAATCAACTTCATTTCCTGCAACATCATACCAAAAATAACTAAAGCCTCCTGATCCTCCAGTGGCCGTAACTGAACCAACACCAAGCGTGCCTGAAGTTGCATCTGTAGATGAAGCTTCCATGGTGATTTCCGATCCTTCTCCTACCTCTATTTCCATCGTTGTGGCACACATTGCTGTCGAATCCGTTTCTGCTACCGCACAAGCAACCGAATACGTGCCTGCTGTAACCACAAATTGACCTGTTTCGTTTGTTTCCTCAATTGGTCCAAGCAAAGTATAGGAAACTGAGACCAATGTGTCCGAAACTGCAGCGACAATCTCACCGTAACCACCGAAGCAATTAGCGTCAGTCGAAGACAGCAATAAAGAGAGATAACAGCAGGATCCATCATCATAGTCTGCATTGGAGTCATAGTTAGAGGCAGAAGCATCCATACAACCACAATTAGTTATGCCCTCATCATCTTCAAAAGTCCCGATTCCCTCAAAATCGATGCTAATCTGAACTGCATTATCTCCCTGTCCCAAGGGGAAAATCTGGCAGTTAATCGTGCCGTTGATAGCTCCAGGGGATGTGATTTGCATGACAAGCACCCTCAAATTGGCATCGGGCAAAGCATTCGAAGTGGTGCCAAACACAAACCAAGATCCTCCCGTCAATGTGTTTACATTTAAGGAGTTCCCTCCTGAAACAAAATATTCACTTATGGTAGGAGACATGCTCATATCATCAACAAGAGATGGGTTGGATTCTTCCCCCACATTTGCGGGCCCATTAAGCCCAACAGTAGCATATGAATCTTCCGCCATTTCAGGGTAGGTTTCCAACAAAACAGGATTGATTCCTGAAGCATTCCAACTCGTGTTATAGGGGGTGTTGAATATCCCGGACGGAGAATTAACAATTAAGTTTTCTGAATCATTTCCATAAACAGCACTCAACTGATCTGTTGGATCGAGCATATTTACATAAAACCGGTACACGGTGTTTCCTGGCACATGGATCGCTGAATCGCTCTCTATTGTTAAAGTGTAGTCACCTGAAAAAAAGACATCTGCATCTTCACACAATTGCGTTTGTCCCCAACATAACCCGGAATAAAAAACACAGAAGAATGCGGTAAATAAGTTTCTCATTTGCATTGTATTGCAATTTTCAAGATACAACGGATACCACTATCGGTTGTGATGGCGTCATTAAATAAGCTTGTTTTCAAGGTTGAACAACAGAATGTAAGTACAAAGAATTCTGTTCTGTCAAAGTTGCTAGTCAATACTGGGCTTGAATTCTAAGCTGACAGAGTTGACGCAGTGTCTCAGTTTTTTTTCTGTAAACTTCTCTCCTTCAAAAACGTGGCCCAGATGACCGCCACAATTAGAACAAACAATTTCTGTTCTCACCATACCTGAACTGTAGTCAGATTGACGTGTAACAGCCCCTTCGATTTCGTCATCGAACGAAGGCCAACCGCAATTTGAGTTGAATTTATCTGTAGATCTAAATAGAGGTGACATGCAGGCTTTACAGTGGTACAACCCCGCCACGTAATGGTTGTCATACTCTCCAGAAAATGGTGCTTCTGTTCCTTTTTTCACAATGACACTTTTCTCAAATTCAGATAAATGGTCAAAGTGAGATGTGTCCTGAATTACTGTTTTTTGATTGCGACAAAAGCCCAACATGAACAAGACGCATACCATGACTGTGGCGAATAATTTCATTTCAACTTATAAAGTTTCACTAGCAACAAAACCCATCCACTTAGAAAACAGACACCGCCTATCGGAGTGACAATTCCCAAGTAAGATAATTTAAATATTGCGATTGCATAAAGCGAGCCTGAAAACAACAAAATACCCGCAACAAAAAAAAGAGCAACATAACGTAAATCTACTTTAAACTGCTTGCCCAGCGAGCCGACCAGAATAAGAGCAAGGCTGTGCAAAGCATGGTAGTCATTCCCTGTGTCAAAAACATCCATCTTGTCAAAAATGATGGGCGCCAGAGCGTGGGCGCCAAAAGCGCCAATCGAAATTGAAATAAAGCTGAAAATGATCCCAAAATAGATAATTGCTCTGTCACTCATTGTTGTTGTTTTGCAATGTACAAGATATGACTATTCTGATTTACAGCTTCAGCATATTCTGAAATTTCACCAGACAATTCAAACTCTGTTGCGAATAACATTTAACGAGTAGAACATATTGAATTATTCTTGGTATCTTTCAGCCCTCTTAGAAAATTGTTGTTCCCTCAGTTTGACAGGTTTCTCAGTCATGATTCAATAAAAAAAATCTGAGAGAAATCATTTAGGGCCATTAACTCAGTTGGTTAGAGTGCTACCTCGACATGGTAGAAGTCACTGGTTCGAATCCAGTATGGCCCACTAAATAAAAACCCATTCAAATGAGTGGGTTTTTATTCGAACAGTCTATGCTTAAAAACGGTACGTAAACGAAATGTTTTTTTCTACTGTTTCTGATAAGGCATGATGAACCGGACAATTGTGAGCAGCTCTTTCTAAAATAGCTTTAGTTTTAGAATCGTATTCTTTTGG
>DDJR01000005.1:0-332 GCA_002339135.1 Flavobacteriales bacterium UBA2619
GAGTTTGTAGATGAAGTTAACATCGCCTCGAGAGGATTGATTGCGATGGGAATGGAAGCTGGGGACAAGGTGGCTCTCATTTCGCACAACAACCGATGTGAGTGGAATGTGATGGATCACGGCATCATGCAAGCTGGCGGTATTGATGTGCCTATTTATCCAACGATGACAGAGGCAGATTACAAATACATTCTGAATCACAGCGAATCGAAATTTGTTTTTGTTTCAAGCGCAGAGCTTTTTGAAAAAGTGAATGCCGTGAAAGCGGATTGTCCAACATTACAAGGCATATTCACCTTCGAAGATGTTGCCGGTGCAGACTCTTGGCGCAA
>DDJR01000005.1:660-895 GCA_002339135.1 Flavobacteriales bacterium UBA2619
GTTCTCGATGCAGGAAGTGAGGAAAATCAAACTGAACTCAAGGCTCGATCTGAAGCTGTAAAACCAGAACAGCTCGCAACAATAATATACACATCAGGAACGACCGGTCTTCCTAAAGGAGTCATGCTCTCTCACAAGAATGTCGTATCCAATGCTCTTGTCGCTAAATTTCGTGTGCCTCTTGATGGTGTCGAAGGTGAAATGAGAGTGTTGAGTTTTCTACCTGTATGTCATA
>DDJR01000005.1:1205-10930 GCA_002339135.1 Flavobacteriales bacterium UBA2619
GAGTTTTCTACCTGTATGTCATATTTTCGAACGCATGCTTCACTACCTGTATATCTATATGGGGGCGAGCATACATTTCGGTGAATCGCTAGAAACGATTAAAGATGATTTAAATGCAACTCAACCTATTATGTTCACCGCGGTTCCTCGGTTGCTCGAGAAGTTCTATGACGGCATTGTGACGAAAGGAAGAGCTGCTGGTGGTATCAAGACTGTTATCTTTAATTGGGCATTGGGTGTTGTACTTGAATGGGACCCCTCTAAAGAAGGAAAAGGCCTTTATGGCTTCAAGCTTAACCTCGCTCGAAAACTCGTGTTTTCTAAAGTAAAGGAAGCGCTGGGACTGACAGGAATCAAGGCCGTCGCATGTGGTTCTGCAGCACTTCAATCTCGCCTAGCGCGTTTCTTTAACGGAGCTGGAATACCTGTTCTTGAAGGTTACGGACTGACGGAGACTTCACCGGTTGTTACAGTTAACACAACAAACGAGCCCGGCATGATTAAAGTTGGGGCCGTTGGAAAAGTTGTTGCGGATGTAGAGGTCGGGTTTGGACCTGACAAAGAAATTCTCGTGAAGGGTCCCAATGTCATGATGGGCTATTACAAAGACGAAGAGAAAACAGCTGAAGTGATGAAAAACGGATGGTTCCACACGGGAGACATCGGAGAGCTTGATTCTGAGGGCTTCCTAAGAATTACGGACAGAAAGAAAGAGATTTTTAAAACTTCAGGCGGCAAGTATGTTGCTCCTGCGTTGTTAGAGAACGCTCTTAAAGCATCCTTATTTATTGAACAAGTTATCGTTGTAGGTGAAAATGAAAAACACCCTTCAGCTTTAATTTCTACCAACTTAGATACAGTAAAAGAGTGGTGTAAGCGTCACAACCACACATGCCCAGTCGAAGCTGAAATAGGCTCAAACAAGGTTATTTGTGACCGTGTCATGCAAGAAGTTGAAACATTAATGGCACCATTTAGCCCATGGGAGCGTGTCAAAGTCATTCGCATCCTTCCTGAACCATTCTCCATTGAGGGAGGTGAACTCACTCCTACACTTAAATTGAAGCGAAAGCCAATTCAAGCCAAGTATACTAAGCTTATTAAAGCCATTTACGAGTAAGCAAGAGTGTTAGATTGGTTTTTAGAGATAGACGTATCGCTCTTTAAAGCGATTAATGGATTGGCTGGTGGGGCTTTAAGTCCAGAAGTGACGAATGTTCTAAATTCAGTCATGTGGTATACAAGCATGGCTCAAATGTGGATACCGTTGTATGTCATTTTACTTGTTGCAATGTGGATGAAATTCACCCAAAGAAATTCACGCTTCATCATCACAATTGGTATCATTGTTACCCTTGCTTTAGCCGACACAATCTCTGCTCGTATACTTAAACCCACTGCCGCTAGGCTGCGTCCCTCCCATCAGATTGAACTGGCTGAAGATCTAAATCTGCAAATCAAAGCGGATGGAACACTCTACAGAGGCGGGAAATATGGATTTGTCTCTTCTCACGCGGCCAACCACATGGCAATCGCCATTTTTGTGGGTGGACTTCTTTCCAGTGCATCTAGTTCTGTGGTACTCTTCGCCCTAGTATTTTGGGCATTTGCAATCGGATTAAGTCGGGTTTACCTTGGGGTACATTTTCCATCTGATGTTTTTTTCGGATGGATGCTTGGCGGAATGCTGGGGCTCGTTGTTTTAAAATTAGCCACCCGATTAAACACTAGATTCGCAATCAACACGAACACAATCAACCTGAAAACATGACACTTACACCCTCTACTCTGTTCGCTGTTTTTATGGGTGGCGGAGCTGGAAGTGTCGCTCGAGTAATTGTCAGTGAAGGGATTACACGACTCAGCTCAAGTGACTTTCCGCTTGGCACACTCTTAGCAAACTTGATTGCAACAGCTCTGTTGGCTGTGGTCATCATTTACTCGGGAGATCGATGGGGACGCGATTCAATCTGGGTTCCTCTTCTCGCCATTGGGTTTTGTGGTGGCTTTTCAACTTTCTCGACATTTTCTATCGATACGATGCGTCTTTTTCAGCAGGGCCAAACGACTTTTGCAATCGCAAATATCCTTGTCAGCGTCTGTGCTTGTATCGGGATAGGACTGATAATTTTTAAAACACTCTCAAAATGATCCGCATGTCAATCTCGTTACAGTCATTCATTGCAATGACCTCCATTGTTGCTTTTACAACAAGCTGCAATATTGAGGCAGACATGGTGGTTAAATCCGGGAGAGGTCATTCAGAAAACCCACCGAAGCTCATTGTTGGAATCACGATCGACCAAATGCGTGCCGATTACCTTCACCGGTATTCCTCACATTTTTCCGAGGGTGGTTTTGCAAGACTACAAAATGATGGATTCACATGTCATGACCACCATTTCGGTTATGCACCCACATACACAGGCCCAGGCCATGCCTCAATCTTTACAGGAACAACACCGGCCATCCATGGAATTGTTGCAAATGATTGGTATGTGAGAGAGATCAAAGGAACGGTGTACTGCGCATCCGATGATGCTGTATTCGGTGTAGGCGTTGATGGGATTGATCAAGATGGAACAGCCTACGGTGCTTCTGGTAAAATGGCTCCAACCCGCATGCTCACAAGCACAATAGGCGACGAATTAAAGCTGTCGACAGGAATGAAATCGAAGGTCATTGGCATCAGCCTGAAAGACAGAGGGGCAATTCTCCCAGCAGGACACGCTGCAGATGGAGCTTACTGGTTTTACGGAAAAGACAAAGGTCATTTTATTACAAGTACCTACTACGGAGAAAAGATGCGTTCATGGGCTCAAGCATTCAATGAAAAAGAAGAGGCGAAAAAACTGACAAACAAAGGTTGGGAGTTGCTTCTTGCTCCTGAATCCTATGACGCTTGCTGGCCCGACAACAATCCATTCGAGGGGCCGTTTGAAGGCGCAATTAAAGCAACTTTCCCTTATGACCTCGAAGCATTGAAAGAAAAGAACGGAGGGTTTGACATCTTAAAAGGAACACCTGGAGGGAACACCATTTTAGTGGATTTTGCACTTGCTGCAATCGAAGGTGAACAAATGGGTGTCGATGAGATTACTGACATGCTAACTTTAAGTTTTTCTGCAACAGATTATGTTGGACACCGATGTGGATCTCATGCAATAGAAACGATGGACATGTACTTGAGATTGGATCTGGAACTGGAACGTTTTTTTAACGCTCTTGATGAGAAGGTGGGTGATGGGAATTGGACTGTCTTTGTAACCGCAGATCATGGAGGAGCTACCGTCCCTTCTTTGGCGGCTTCTGAAGGACTTCCAACTGGATATTGGAGCCATGGAAATATGCAGGAGCGTATCGAAGAAGCGTTGGATCTGAAATATGGCAATCAAGAAAGTGATTGGATCGAAAATGTGAGCAACAATGCGATTTTCATTTCTAAAATCGCAAGTTCTGGAGTACACAAAACGACCTTACAAAGGTTCATTGCAGATCTCGCCATTGAAGAAGATGGAATTCTACAGAGTTTTCCACTTGTGGATCTAGCTACGTTTGCAGCAGTCGACCCATTTGCTGAGAAAATATATGCAGGGCACAATCAAAATGTAAGTGGAGATGTCCTTTTGGTCATGAAACCCGGTTGGCTTACTTATGGAAGAACCGGAACGTCTCACGGCAGCCCTTTTGCCTACGACACTCACGTCCCTTGCCTTTTTTATGGCTCAGGGGTGAAACAAGGGGCAACGCATACACGGACATACATCCGGGACATTGCTCCTACTGTAGCCTCTTTACTCGGGTCACCATATCCAAACGGAACAACAGGGTCACCTATTTCTTATGTTTTAGATTAAAATCAACTTATGTCATGTATTTCCGTTCAAGTTTCCCGCATAGAAAACTCATCAGCTCTTGCGTTTGAAGCAACGTTCCCCCATCGAATTTCGAAGAAAAAGTCGGGGGCTTCGTGGGAAGTTCAATTGCCAGTTTGGCGACCAGGTAGATATGAGCGAGGAGATTTCGCTCAGTTTATTTTAAAGATGGTGGGCATAGATGTAAATGGCAAAGAAATCAAACTGGAAAAATGCGATTTGCACAGATGGACTGTCCCTTGTGACATTTCAAAAATAAGTTGGGCTTTTCAAGCCGACATCTTAAATGCAGGCTCCACCTATGTAAGTGACGATCTCCAGTACGTAAATCCAGTAAACTGCTTTTTATATGACCCGGAAAAAGTAGATCTTGGTTACGAAATCTCCCTGAAAGGGATTCCTGCAAACTGGGATATCGCCACAGCTTTGCCTCAAAGCAACATGACCCTTCATGCTCGTGACATGCAACATGTCATGGACAGTCCATGGATGGCTTCTCCAAATCTTTACCACGAGCGATTTGAGGAAGGGGGAGTCGACTTTCATGTATGGGCTTATGGAGAAACACCTCCCCAACAACAGAAGTTCATCGAGGACCACCAATCATTTTGCAAAGCCCAAATCTCCTCGTTTGGTGATTTCCCAACTCCACACTACCATTTCCTTTATTTGTTGCCTCAAGAAATGAATGCCCGACATGGTGTCGAACACGAGGACAGCACAGTAATAGCCCTGGGACCAACAGCGAAAATTCACACACAAAATGGATACGATGAATTGATCGGGATTGCTTCACATGAACTTTACCACGCTTGGAATGTGAAACGAATTCGACCAAGCGAATGGACACCCTACAATTTCGCTGATACATCTCCAAGTCAACTTGGATACGTCGCAGAAGGAGTAACTACCTACATGGGCGACCTTTTTTTATATGAAGCTGGCTGCATCGATCTCAAGGGTTGGTGCTCGAAAATGGAAGCCCTTCTTCTACGTCCCCTCAACAATCCTGGCCGCCACAACATGAGTGTGGCAGAATCCAGTTATGACACGTGGCTTGATGGCTATCGCTCCGGTGTTCAGGGGCGCAAAGGCTCCATCTATGTTGAAGGTGCTGTACTCGCCTTCCTTGTAGACACCCGTATCAAGACATTAACAGGGGGGGATTCCTCTCTATCCACTGCAATGACAATCTTATGGGAACGATTCGGGAAACCAAGAATAGGCATCACCGCAGACGCATACTGGGATGTGCTTGCTGAAGTGGGCGGACAAAGACTTGACGATCTGAGAGTAAATTATGCAGATGGAACTTCCGACACATGGAATGCGCTCACAGAAGCAATGCTTACAAAGGGATTAGAACTGACTAAATCAACCCAAGAAAAAGGCATCATCAAAGCAACAATTACTGAAATAAAACTTACCTAAACTACTCACCAGCTCCACCTAGGGCGAACTGAATCAAGTTTGCCCCCATTTGTAAAGCCAAAAGCCTGACGGATTCTGGATCTCTGTGAACTTGATAATCTTCCCACCCATCTCCCAAGTCACACTCCGTATCATAAAAACATACGAGACGACCTTCTGAAAACAAGCCCAAGCCATGGGGTGGAAGATCATCGTGCTCATGAATCTTCGGAAGTCCTTGGTTGAAATCAAAAGTTTGGTGATATACTGAATGATCAAAAGGTATTTCCACCCATTCAAGTTCAGGATAAATCTTCAAGAACTCTGTTCTTACATAGGCATCCATCCCATAATTGTCACTGATGTGAAGAAAACCTCCTGCATCTAAATACGCTCTTAAATTTCTAACTTCACTTGGCGAAAAAACCACATTTCCATGACCTGTCATGTGAATAAATGGATAAAGAGTCAAATCCGAAGAACTTGCCTCTATATAAGGTACTGTCTCATCAATATTCATGTTTAATTCCGCGTTACAAAATGCAACAAGATTGGGTAAGCTTGTTGGATTAGAATACCAGTCGCCTCCTCCTCTATACTGAAGCACTGCTACTTCGTAGGTTGCATCTGCGGCAACACCTTGTGCAAACATCTTATATTCAGTGCAACTGAACGAGAATAAACAGGTGAAAACAACAGCAAAATAGTTGGAAATTGACAAGTTAATCATTCACACAAGATACGCCTCAAGAAGCCAAACATTAGGCACCTTATATTAACTGTAATATCAATCAGTTTTTTCAGTACCTTTACGCCCCTGTAAAAGAACTCTTTTCGAACATGGAAAACAAAAATGCCGTCCTAATATTTACCGTATTACTCGCTTTTGCGACTCTATACACTTTGTCATTTAACTGGGCATCAAAACGTTTCGAAGCAAAAGCTTCTACTCACGGACAATATATTGCCGACAGTCTTCAGGAGAATAACCTCTTAGGCAGCTTAACTTACGAAGAAGCTGAGAAGAAAGCTACAAGTGAATATTTACGTGACAGCATCAGTTCACCTGCTCACCCTTTCGGTCAATCGTACCGTGAGGTGAAAGAGCAAGAATTAAACTTGGGCCTTGACCTTCAAGGCGGAATGAGCGTAACTCTCGAAGTGAGCATTCCTGACTTGATCATCTCTCTCTCTGATTACTCTGCCAATGAAAACTTTCGTTCAGCAATTAAAAACGCCAGATTAGCACAAAAGAATTCTTCTGATGGGTTTATGGTATTGTTTGATCAAGCATGGAGCACACAAGTGGCCTCTTCTGAAAATCCAACTGAACTCTGGAGAATTTTCCACAACATGGAGCAGAAAGATCTTTTCCCAGCGAAAAGTTCTGATGCTGAGATTATGGACATTCTAGTTAACGAGGCAGAAACAGCCATTGACAATACCGAGAACATCATACGCAAGCGTATTGACCAATTGGGTGTTGCACAACCAAACGTACAAAAACTTCAAAACGGACGCATACTTGTTGAACTTCCTGGCATTGATGACAGAGAACGAGCACGCAAGCAACTTAAATCAACAGCAAATCTCGAATTTTGGGAAACTTACTTCAATGACGAAGTCATCGGACAAATCTCTGCAGCCAATGCTGCTGTTGGACAAACCCTACATCCTGAGCTTTTTGGAGAAGATGCTCCAGCTGACTCAACATTAACACAAGATCAACTTCAATCAAAGAATCCACTCTTTGCAACATTCCAGATGGAGCTTGGTCGTCGTTCTGCAATTGTAGGTTACGCTCAAGTAAGCGACACAAACAGAGTTAATGACATCTTAAACCGTCCAGAAGCTCGTGAAGCTATTGGATCTGGCCTTCGTCTTCTTTGGGATGCAAAGACAAACGGAAACATTGCGTCACTTTACGCAATTAAAGATGAGTCTGGAAAAGGAAAAGCGGTCCTATCTGGAAAGAGCATTGTTGACGCTCGCGTTTCTTATGACGAAATCGGAGATGTTGTAGTAAGTATGACAATGGACTCTGAAGGTTCTGGAATTTGGGCTGCGATGACGAAAAAGTGTTCTGAAGAAAGCAACCGAGCTGTCGCTGTCGTTCTAGATAACTTGGTCTTCAGTGCTCCCAATGTGCAATCTGCGATTACCAATGGCAGATCACAAATAAGCTTCGGCTCTCAGCAATCTGCGGAACAGAAGATCGTTGAAGCTGAAGATCTTTCTGGTCTTTTAAAAGCCGGGTCGCTACCAGCACCTGCTCGTATTGTTGATGAGGTAAGCATAGGTCCACAACTCGGTGAAGACAACATTAAAGCAGGGATGTCTTCTTTCATCATTGCATTACTCGTCGTTTTCGCATACATGATCTTCTACTACAGTGGTGCTGGTGTTGTGTCTAACATCGCACTCGTAGCAAACTTGTTCTTCTTAATAGGTGCACTTGCATCTCTTGGAGCTGCACTTACTCTTCCTGGTATTGCAGGTATTGTACTTACTATAGGTATGGCTGTTGATGCGAACGTCCTTATTTACGAACGTATACGTGAGGAAATGAGACATGGAAAAGGTCTTGCACTGGCAGTAAAAGAGGGATACTCGAAAGCATACAGCGCAATTATTGATGCAAACATTACGACATTACTTACAGCTATGGTTCTATATAGCTTCGGAAGTGGTTCCATTCGTGGATTCGCAACAACACTTATAATAGGTATATTCACTTCACTCTTTAGTGCAATTGTAATTACCCGATTGGTGTTTTTCTCTCGATTGGCAAAAGGCAAAAACATAAGTTTTGCTTCTAAAATAACTGAAAACTGGTTCCACTCTACGACAATTGACTTTATTGGAAAGCGTAAAATGATGTACGTTCTCAGTGTATTAGTCATCCTTGGAGGTTTAAGCTCTCTCGCATCTCGTGGACTCAACTATGGTGTTGAATTTACTGGCGGTACCACATTCGACATTTCTTTTAATGATCAAATCAATGCTGATGATGTTAGATCGGCACTATCCACTGCGTTCACTGAAGAGGGAACACCTGGAAATCCTTTGGTTCAAACCAAAGAGTCAGACCAGAAGCTACGTGTTATGACGAACTTCATGATCGACTCGCCAAGTGAAAATGTTGATGAAGAAATTAATGCTGCATTAGAGTCAGGTCTGTCGACACTTCAACTCAAAAAAGGTGACGATTACTCAATCGATATGTACAACAAGGTCGATTCAACAATTTCTGATGACTTTAGAGATGGTGCAAAAAAAGCAACATTGTTTTCTCTACTCATTATTTTTCTCTACATCGTATTCCGTTTCCGGAAATGGCAGTATGGACTTGGAGCTCTTATAGCTACAACACATGATGTACTCATCGTACTTTCAGTATTCAGTATCTTTTGGGGAATACTTCCTTTCACCATGGAGATTGACCAAGCGTTTATTGCGGCCATCCTCACTGTGATTGGTTATTCAATTAATGACACTGTTGTTGTCTTTGACAGAATACGTGAATACGTAGGTCTATACAGCGAAAAACGTGATGACAGAACACTCATCAATGACGCTCTTAACAGCACGCTTTCTCGTACTGTCAACACATCGCTTTCAACATTCGTTGTGTTGCTGACCATCTTCTCGTTTGGTGGAGATAACATTAAAGGGTTTATCTTTGCACTTATGGTAGGTGTTGTGGTAGGAACTTACAGCTCAATTTTTATAGCTACTCCAAGTGTCCTTGACTTCAGTAAAAAACTATCGAAATAAACACATTTTTAAAGTGTAAATTATAAACAGAACAACAAAAACTAAAAAATACCGGTATTTTAGAATACATCATCTGAAAACAGATAATGTATTTTATGAATAATATACCATATACAATATTGCAGCAATTGAAAAGAAATGTCAAAACTAATTCTCGTAATTGGTGAAGATAAATATTTTTTGTTGTACTTTTTCCACGTTATACTATATACATACATCACAAACCATTGTACATGAATTGTTTGAATCTAATTTTAGCCATATTTAGCAGACTTAATGCCTCTGTCTCACTTGCAAGCTTAATGCTTGTTTTCTCTATAAGTACTCACGCCAACGAGGTCTTTGACCGCAACAACCTCGTTGATGGTTGTACTGACCCTGCAGCATGCAACTTCGATCCAACAGCAACCGTCGATGACGGCACTTGTGATGTTGATACTGACGGAGATGGTGTTTGTGATGGAGATGAAGTCTCTGGTTGTACTATAAATGTAGCATGTAACTATAATCTTCTAGCAACTAATGACGATGGTTCTTGCGAATTCGAATCTTGTATCGTTTCTGGATGTATGGACAACGATCCAGACACGTTTGGAGGTGTTGCATGTAACTATGATCCTGAAGCAACAACTCCTGGATTGTGTAATTATCTCACTTGTGCAG